>JAHEJN010000072.1:0-9081 GCA_024638845.1 Acidimicrobiales bacterium
CGTCTCGGGCTCGCGAAGGAGAGCCGAGACGACGGCGGCGCGGGTCGACAGCCCGTCCTCGAGGCCGGCCAACGATCGGAAGAACTCGATGGTGTCCTCGACGATCTGCGGGCCGGCGAGTCGCCTCACCGTCCAGGCAAAGGCAGCCGTCGCGGTCGACGTCACGCGGGTGAAGGTCCGGCCGGGCCCCGTGAGGGCGCGGTAAACGGGGTGACCGAAGAACGTATTGAGGCGATCGGGAGCCGAGAGGATGTCGACGGCGTCGCGCGACGGTGGTGTGTCGATCACGATCAGGTCGTGGGTTCCGGCGTCGTGCAGCTGGTGCAGCCGCTCGATCGCCATGTACTCCTGTGCGCCCGCGAGTGACCCGGCGATGCTTCGGTAGATGCGGTTCTGCAGGATTGCGTCGGACCGCCCGTCCGCCCGGTCGGTGATCAGCCGATCGAAGGTGCGCTCGGCGTCGAGCATCAGCACGTCGAACGTGCCCTTCATCGGTCCGAGATCGCGGACCCGATGGGGTTCGTCGGCATCGCCGTCCGCGAGCCCCAGTGCGTCGGCGAGGCGGCGGGCCGGGTCGATGGTCACCACGACCACGTTTCGTCCGGCCCGAGCGCCGATCAGGCCGATCGCCGCCGCGGTCGTGGTCTTGCCCACACCGCCCGGGCCGCAGGTGACGATCATCGAGCTCGAGGCCACGAGCCCGGCGAGCGAGCCCTCTGCGACGGCAGTGTCGGTGGTGGGCATGCTCATGATCGCCGATCCGGCACCCGGTCGGCGCCGTCCTGCAACGCATTGGCGAGCACGTCGAGGTCGGCGGGAGAGAGTCGAGGCGTGGGCAGCCGGGGAAGCACGATCCTGGGTAGCGGCAACGCGTCGTCGAGGCGCTCGAGCTGTTCGTCGTGCAGGGCAAGTCGGGCGGCGCCGAAGCGGCTCGATGCGACGAGCGCCGAGCTCTGCTTGCGGGTGAGCTTCACGTCGATCTCGCGGGCGGCCGTGGTGGTCGGGGTGTCGAGACCCCTGCGGTGGGGCCAGCAACCGTTGACGATCAGCGGTGCGGGTGCCAGGCCGAGCTCGCCGTGCAGGTCATGGGACAACTCGATCGCCTCGTTCACCGGCGTCTCCTCGGCCAGGGTGACGATCATCGCCTGGGTCCTCGCGGCGTCGCTGAGCATCTCGTCGACTTCGTCGGCCTGGGTGCGCAACGGGCCCGGTGTGACCACCTCCTGGGTCGCCCGCGCCGATCCGAGGAATGCGGCAGCGTGGCCGGCGGGGGGAGCGTCGACGACGATCAGCTCGGCGGCGCCCTCCCGTTCGAGCTCCTTGATCTTGGCGAGCACCATCAGATGCTCGAGTCCCGGCGTGGATGCCGCAACCAGATCGAGGGACACGGCCTGCACGGCCCGGCGCATCAGCGCTCCGACACCGCGAAGGTCGAGGTAGTCGCGGAACGCCTGCTGCGGCGGGATCGTGCGTCCCCGCACGCGTCCTCCCGACGGATCCCGGCGCAGTGTCTGCTCGGCTGCGGTGAGCGGCGCACCGCCGAGAAGGGGGCCGAGCCCGGGTTTGCCGTCGACCGAGACGAGCAGCGCGTCGCGTCCCGCTCGTGCGGCGACGACCGCCGCCGCAGCGGCAACCGTGCTGGAACCGACGCCCCCCTTGCCGGCCACCACGAGCACCCGGGAGGTCCCGAGCCATTCGGGCGCGGCCGGCGTCTGACGCCCGTCGGTCTTCACGGCGCGTCGATCGCTCACGAGGCCTGGAGGGCGTCGGCGGCGACACGCTCGCGTCGTTCGTGTCTCCGCTCGGTTCGGCCGACTGCCATGGTCCCAGTCTGTCGGAAAATGTGGGGAACGCTCACCACCCGACCGCCGGCAGGTTCAACCGGCGGCCCGGGAGGCTGCGTCGAGTCCGTCGAGGATGAGGTCGAGGCCGAAATCGAACTCCCGGCCGAAGTCGTAGCCCGGCTGGAGCACGTGTTCGCTGGTCAGCTCCATGAGGTGCGGGTAGTCGTCGACCGGGATCCCGTCGGTGATCGACTCGACGAGGTCGTCCATCTCGTCGCCCGACGTGGCGGGCAGGCTCGCTTCCTGCAGCGCGAACCCGTAGACGAACGCGTCGATCACCGCGTAGGCATGAGCGGTCATCTCGACCGACAAGCCCCCGTTGCGAAGGCATCCGAGAACCGCGTCGTGATGCCGCAACGTTGCCGGCCCCGGTGTCGTTCGCGACTCCATCAACGGAGCCGCCCACCGATGTCGGGCCAGCACCGCTCGAGCCGACGCCGACCGATGACGCATCGCCGTCTTCCAGTCGGTGGCGGTCGGGGGAAGGTCGATCTCGCGGAAGACCAGGTCGACCATGCCGTCGATGATCGCCTCCTTGCTCGGTACGTGGTGGTAGATCGTCATGGGCTTCACGTCGAGCTCGACGGCCAGCTTGCGGATGGTCAGCGCATCGACTCCGATCGTGTCGGCCAACGCGACCGCCCCTTCGATCACGCGCTCCTGAGTGAGGGGTGGCATGCCGTTTCCTCCTTTCCGGTTGACAACCGTACTTAGTACGGGTAGGTTGGTCAAGCAATCGTACTAAGTACGACACAGGAACAGACGCTTCACGAAGAGAAGGCAGCACCATGACCACCGCAACCCCGAATCGAACCGACACCACCGCATCCCGGCCGATCGGCTCCGACCGGACGTCGTCCATGCGGGCGATCGTGCAGCAGTCGTACGGTTCGGCCGAGAGCCTCGAGCTGCGTACTGTCGACCAGCCGACAGTCGGAGCCGACGAGGTGCTGATCGAGGTGCAGGCGGCGGGCGTCGACCGGGGTACCTGGCACCTCATGACCGGCACGCCGTACCTGATCCGCGTCGCCGGCTACGGACTGACCAGGCCGAAGCAGCCGATCCCAGGCCTCGACGTCGCCGGCCGCGTGGTCGCCATCGGCTCTGGCGTCACCCGCTTCGCGCCCGGCGACGAAGTGTTCGGCATTGCCTCGGGATCCCTCGCCGAGTACGCGACCGCTCACGAGGACAAACTGGCCCGCAAACCCCACAACACGACCTTCGAACAGGCCGCGGTGGTTGCTGTCTCGGGCATCACCGCCCTCCAGGCGCTGACCGACGTCGGCCAGCTCCAGCCCGGACAGACCGTCCTGATCGTCGGAGCCTCCGGTGGAGTCGGCACCTACGCAGTGCAGTTGGCCAAGGCGCTCGGGGCCGAGGTCACCGGCGTGGCCAGCACCGGCAAGCTCGACCTGGTCCGCTCGCTCGGCGCCGACCACGTCGTCGACTACACCCGGGAGGACCTCGTCGACACCGTGCACCGATACGACCTGATCCTCGACATCGGCGGCCGTAACAAGATCTCCCGGCTCCGCCGCGGCCTGACGCCCACCGGCACGCTCGTCATCGTCGGTGGCGAGGACGGCGGCCGTTGGACCGGGGGCGTCGGTCGCCAACTGCGGGCGATGTTGCTGTCACCCTTCGTCGGGCAACGTCTCACCACCTTCATCAGCAAGGAGCACCACTCGTTCATGGAGCGGGTCGCCGAGTTCATCGAATCCGGCGCCGTGACGCCGAGCATCGGTCACCGATTCGATCTCGACCACGTCGGGGATGCGATTCGCCAGATGGAGGCCGGCACGCTGCGAGGCAAGGCTGTCGTCGACGTCGGAGGCAGCGGAGCCGACCACCCAGACTGAGGGCGCGGCCGCCCTGTCGCCTGCGGGAGAACTCCGCCAGACTGCAAGTGGGCCACGAACTCGGAGGCACGATGCGCGACGGAATACTGCTCGAGGGGCCACAGGTGTCGTCCCTCGACGACTATCTGAGCCGAGGCGGCGGCGAGGCGATCCGGGAGGTGGCGACCTCGGGAACCGACGGCGTGATCGGGCAGCTCGAGGCGTCGGGGCTGCGGGGGCGTGGTGGCGCCGGGTTCCCGACCGGGACGAAGTGGCGATCGATCGCCTCCGGCGGTCCGGAGCTCGGTGACAGATACGTGGTGGCCAACGGTGCGGAGGGCGAACCGGGCACTTTCAAGGACCGGTACCTGCTGCGGCACAATCCCTACGCACTCGTCGAGGGCCTGCTGATCGCCGCGCACACAGTCGGCGCTCGGCGGGCGATCGTCGCACTGAAAGCCTCGTTCGAGATCGAGTCGGCACGGGTGGCGGCCGCCGCTCGGGAGATGAACGACGCGGGACTCACGGAGGGGGTGCAGATCGAGCTGGTCCTCGGGCCCGACGAGTACCTGTTCGGCGAGGAAAAGGCCCTGCTGGAGGTGATCGAGGGTGAGGATCCGCTTCCACGACTGCTGCCGCCCTACATCTACGGGTTGTTCACCACCAGCCCCCAGCTCGGATGGTCAGCGGGAAGCCGCCTCGACACCGATCGGGCTGCGGGTTCCAATCCCACGCTGGTCAACAACGTCGAAACGCTCTCGACGGTGCCCTCGATCATCCGACGAGGCGCCGACTGGTTCCGATCCTTCGGAACCCCAGAGTCGCCCGGCTCGATCCTGTGCACGATCTCGGGAGATACGAACCGCCATGGCGTCGGCGAATTCGAGATGGGGACTCCGCTGTACGAGGTGATCGAACAGCTCGGCCACGGGATGCCCGAAGGTCGTGCCGTGCGATACGTGCTCTCGGGTGTCTCGAACCCCGTCATCCATGGCGACCACATCGACATCCCGCTCAGCTACGAGGCGATGGAGGCGATCGGCACCGGGCTCGGCACCGGAGGGTTCATCGTGTTCGACGACCGGACGGACCCCGTCGAGCTCGCCGGCGCGGTCTCCCGCTTCCTGTCGGTGGAATCGTGTGGACAATGCCCGGCGTGCAAGCTCGGCACGGTTCGGATCACCGAGCTCCTGTCGACCTCCGATACCGCGATCGATCCGTCCTCCCTTGCCGAGCTGTCGGCCCGGCTCGCCAATGTCACCGACTCGGCCCGGTGTTTCCTCCCGTCGCAGGAACAGCGGGTCGTTGCCAGCCTCATGGCCGACATGCGAACAGGGTTGGCGCGCAATCCGCCCCGCGGTCTGCTCATCACCAAACTGACCGATCTGATCGGCGACCGCTTCGAGCTCGACGAACGCCAGAAGCTCAAACGCCCGGACTGGACCTACGCCGAACCCGAGCAGTCGGCCTGACGTCTCGTCACGACGCCAGGCACCGACCAGACGCCGGGCACGCGCTCGATCAGCCCCGCAGCGCGGCGATCTCGTCGTGTTTGAGGTCCCACAGTCGTTGGGTGAGCGACACGTGGTACACGTGCGGGTTCACCAGCCGGCGCACGCCGGCGTCGAGGCACTCGAGGTCGGCCTCGCGGCGAGCGCGCATGGCGTCGAGGCTGTCGGGCTCGTTCATGCGGCGCCCCCCGACCGGAACCGGTTCGAGCAGCGACTCCACCCGGGAGACGCGGTCGGAGGTCAGATCGCGATGGACTCCCGGCTCGATCGGGTGGCGCAACACCAGCGGGACCGCGCCATCGGCGCTCACCGGCTCGCCGGCCACGGCCAGAAGATCCGCGGTGGCTCGTCCCCGCTCGTCGTAGATCCGATAAAGGTCCTTGTCGCCCGGGTTCTGCCCCTTTCCCGGTGTGTCGGAGAGCTTGATGGTCGGCACCATGACGCCGTGGTTCTCGACGGCCACCAGCTTGTAGACGCCACCGAGGTAGGGGTGGCCATCGGAGGTGGCCAGCTTCGACCCGACACCGAAGGTCAAGCGGGCGATCAGTCCTGCTGGATCGACGCCGTAGCGGGCGGCTTCTCCGTCGATCTGGGCGAGGATCTGGAGGATGGCGATCTCGTCGAGTCCGCTCGACAGGACGATGGCGGTCTCGTCGAAGCCGGCGGCATTCAGCCGAGCCGCCGACTGGATGGCCAGGTACGCCAGGTCGCCCGAATCGAGCCGTATGCCGATGGGCCGATGCCCCTTGGCCCGAAGCTCATCGAAGACGACGACGGCGTTGGGTACGCCGCTGTCGAGAGTGTCGATGGTGTCGACCAACAGCAGACAGTCGTCGGGGTAGACGTCGGCGTAGGCACGGAAGGCGGCCAGTTCGCCCTCGCCGAGGGCCATGAACGCCTGCACCATGCTGTGGGCGTGCGTGCCCTTGGGGGCCAATCCGGCGAGCTCGGACACCCCGACGTTCGATGTGAACGCGGCGCCGCCGACCAACGACGCACGCGACGCCGCACTCGCACCCCGCTCGGGGCCGCGGCGCATGCCGAACTCGAGGATGGGCCGACCCCGAGCCGCCTCGGTCATGCGGCTGGCCTTGGTGGCGACGAGGGTCTGGAAGTTCAGCTCGTTCAACAGCGGGGTCTCGAGGATCTGGGCCATCGCGAGCGGCCCCTTGGCCATCGTCAGTGGGGCGTTGGCGTGCACCACCCGACCCTCGGGCACTGCCCGCAGCGAGACCCCCTCGAAGGAACCGTTGGCCCGTAGCCAGCTCAGGAAGTCGTCGGCGAAGAGTCGGCCGCCCTCGACTCCCGTCTGGGCTCGCAGGAAGTCGACGTCGTCGTCGGTGACGTGGGCCTCCGCCATCCAGTCGACGAGCCACTCCATCCCCGCCATGACGCAGTAGCCGGCCTGATGACCGCCGTAGTCGGGGTAGCGGCGGGTGAAGTGCTCGAACTGGGCCGGCCGCTCGTGCAGACCCACGCGGAAGTAGAGCTGGGCCATGGTGAGCTGATACATGTCGGTCGCGAGGATGCCCTCGGCCTTGGCGCGTGTACGGAACCAGCTGCGCTCGGACGACATCAGGGTTAGCGTTCCTTCCATGGCCGGTATCGACTACGACGACAAGACGGCGCTCGTCGTCGTCGATGTTCAGAACGACTTCGCCGACCCTACCGGCAGCTTGTACGTCGAGGGAGGCGACGACATCATCCGCCGCGTCAATACGGAGATCGTTGCGGTGCGAGCAGCAGGCGGGCGGGTCGTGTACACCCAGGACTGGCACCCGCCCGAGACCCCGCACTTCGAGACCTCCGGTGGCACCTGGCCCGTGCACTGCGTTCGCGACACCTGGGGCGCCCGGTTGCACCCCGCCCTCGACGTGTCGGGCACCGTCGTGCGCAAGGGCACCGGCGGCGAGGACGGCTACAGCGGATTCACCATGCGCGATCCCGTCACCGGTGACGAGGTCGCCACCGAGCTGCACCGTCTCCTTCAAGATCACGGCATCGAGCAGGTGGTTGTCGTGGGACTGGCCCTCGACGTGTGCGTTCTCGCCACCGCGCTCGACGCGATCCGGCTCGGTTATGGCGTGACCGTGATCGCCGACGCCACTCGCCCGGTCGATCTGCAACCCGGCGACGGCGAGCGGGCCCTGGTCGAGCTCGACAACGCGGGAGCCGCCATCGTGTGATCTGCGTGCCGGCGGCGCAGATCCTCAGTCGTGAGAGGTCGAGGAGTCCGCGTGTCCTTCCAGTACCCGGTGCTCGAGCGAGACGAGCTCGTCGCTCGCTTGCACGCCGACGTCGGCCAGAACGCGGCGCAGACGAGCGCACTCTCGTAGGGCCTCGACCCGGCGCTGGGATCGGGCAAGGGCCTCGATCAGCAGCATCCAGAGTTGCTCGCGGTAGGGGTGTTCCCGAACGGCCGCCTCCAGCTCGCCGACCACCAGCTCGTGATTCCCCAGTGCCAGCTCGGCCTCGAGGCTGAGCTCCATCGTGGCCAGCCGCAATTCCTCGAGCCGGTACGCCTCGAGTGTGAAGGATTCGTCATCGGCGAGGTCGCCGAAGGGCCGACCGCGCCAGAGACCCAGTGCCTCCCGGCAGTAGGTCAGACAGGTCTCGGGATCGCCCTTCGACTCGTTCGCCTGGGCCAGGAGCGATTCGAACTGCAGGGCATCGATGCTGTCGGCAGCGGTGATCAGCGCGTAGGAGTGGTCCACATGCACGATCTCGTTCGCGCCGAGCAACTGGCGCAGGTGTGACACGTAGGACTGCAGCGTGTTGTCGGCGGAGTCCGGGGGCTCATCGCCCCAGAGAACCTCGAAGAGATGATCGATGGGAACTGCGTGGCCGGCACCGACGACGAGGGCGCCGAGCAGCGCCCGGGCCCGCTGCCCTCCGACCGATCGGCTTCCCGAAGGCGTCCCGATGTCGATCGGCCCCAGCACACGGATCGAGTGACCTGTCTGAATCATGCAATCTCCCTGCTCACTGCCAGTGTCCTCCATGGGCGCTACATGGCCAGGGGCCGAGGTCCTTCAGTTTGGCACCGTCACCCGGCCGGCGAGCACCAATCCGGCAGATCGACAATGAGAACGAAGGGAAAGGGGTGAGGTTGATGAAGGTATTCGAACGACACACAACTGACGTCACTCCGGATCGGCACCCGGAGATGACCGAGCTCACTACAGAACTCCCTGAAGGTGTCATCATTCCCGACGACATCAGCAGCCTCGAGTTCGAGCCCACGCTGGAAGCGAGGCGACCTGCAAAGGGGATCCGCTGGCTCCGCTGGATGGGCCTGGTCGCCGTTTTGGCGGTTGGCGCCCTGACCGCAGCTCTGCTGCTCCGCGACAGCTCGACCGAGCCGACCGAAATCAGCTCGTCCTCGCTGATCGTGCAGGAGTACATCGATGAGGCGTTGGCGGCGAATCGGCTGGCGCTGGCTTCCAGCCCGTCGGCGTTGATCGTGCAGGGGTACATCGATGAGGCGTTGGCGGCGAATCGGCTGGCGCTGGTTTCGAGCCCGTCGGCGTTGATCGTGCAGGGGTACATCGATGAGGCGTTGGCGGCGAATCGGCCGGCGCCGGTTTCGACCTCCTCGGCACCGATCGTGCATCGGGAGAACGCAGGCGTACTGGCGGGCACTGAGGTAGCTGCGCCGGTTTCGACCTCCTCGGCGTTGATCGTGCAGGGGTACATCGATGAGGCGTTGGCGGCGAATCGGCCGGCGCCGGTTTCGACCTCCTCGGCGCTGATCGTGCAGGGCTACATCGATGAGGCGTTGGCTGCGAATCAGCAGCAGTCCGTCGATGCAGTTCCGTCGGGGTCGTCCTTCGACGCTCCGCTGACTTCTCCAGTCGGGCAGGGTGCTGCGACCGAGAGCGTTCCGTC
>JAHEJN010000072.1:9181-15264 GCA_024638845.1 Acidimicrobiales bacterium
TCGATGAGGCGTTGGCTGCGAATCAGCAGCAGTCCGTCGATGCAGTTCCGTCGGGGTCGTCCTTCGACGCTCCGCTGACTTCTCCAGTCGGGCAGGGTGCTGCGACCGAGAGCGTTCCGTCGGGGTCGTCCTTCGACGCTCCGCTGACTTCTCCAGTCGGGCAGGGTGCTGCGACCGAGAGCGTTCCGTCAGGATCGCCCTTCGACGCTCCGCTGAGCTGACTCCTTCAGTGAGACCACGAGTGAACGTGGCTCCGGCGTGACCACACGCCGGAGCCGTTCCGCGGTGGGGTACGCATCGGCGCACTGATGGGCACGGCGAACGCAGCGGGCATAATGTCGGCGTCGTTCGACCAGAAGAAGGAGCCGGAATGGCGGAGAAGTCGGTCAGGAACGTGGCGCTCGTCGGTGGCCACGGCACTGGCAAGACGAGCCTCATCGAGGCGATGCTGTACCGCGCCGGCGTGCTCGGACGACCAGGGCGCGTCGAAGACGGCACGACTGTGAGTGACGTCGATCCCGAAGAGCACGAGTTCCACCACAGCCTCTCCCTCATCACCGTCTCCTTCGACTGGGACGGCCATGCGATCACCATGATCGACACTCCGGGCCATCCCGACTTCCTCGGCGACGCCCTCCAGGCGATGCAGGCCGCCGAGCTCGTGGTCTTCGTGATCGATGCCGTGTCGGGCGTCCAGGCCCACGATCACCTGCTCTGGCGCCACGCGACGGAGACGCGCCGACCGCGTCTGATCTTCGTCAACGGACTCGACCGGGCCAACGCCTCGTTCGAGGCGACTGTGGCCGGCCTCCACGATGCCTTCGGCTCGCATGCCGAACCGGTCGAGCTGCCGATCGGCGAGGGCTCGAGCTTCCACGGCATCACCGATCTGCTCACCGACCACGCGTTCGTATACGACTCGGGTCACGCCGAGGAGGTCGATGTGCCCGCCGCGCTCGCGGAAGCGGAACGAGTCGGCCACGAGGCGTTGGTCGAAGAGATGGTCGAGAGCGACGATGCCGTCCTCGAGCAGTACCTCGAGGGTGCGGTGCCATCGGCCGAGCAACTCGAGCGTCTGCTCCACGATGCCGTCGACGACGGAACCGTCTTCCCGGTGCTGTGCGGGTCGGCCACGAGCCCGATCGGAGTTGACCATCTGCTCGACTTCATCTGCCACGTCGGTCCCGCCCCCGGCGATCTCGGCCCCACCACGGTGCAGGCCGGAGGCGAGTCGATCGAGGTGCCCATCGATCCCGATGGAGAGAGCCTCGCCTACGTGTTCAAGACCCGGGTCGATCAGTTCCTCGGCCCGGTCTCGTACCTGAAGGTCCTGTCGGGCACGATCCACGGCGACGACGTGCTCGTCAACACCCGCGCTCGAGGTCGCGAGCGTGTCCGCCAGCTCCTGTCGTTCACCGGGGCCGATCACCGACTGATGAATGCGGCGGCTGCCGGTTCGATCGTTGCGGTGGCCAAGCTCTCCGACACCCGTACGGGTGACACGCTCGCCGCCGAGGGCACCCCCGTGGTGATTCCGAGCCCCGACATGCCCGAGGCCGTGCACGGGATCGCCGTGAAGGCCGCCACCGCCGCCGACGAGGACCGCCTGGCCAACGGTCTCGCCCGGCTGATAATCGAGGACCCGAGCCTGAGCGTCCACTTCGAGCCCTCGACCCACCAGACGGTGCTGTCGGGTGGAGGGGAAACCCATCTTCGGGTGGCTCTGGCTCGGCTGGCCCGACTCGGTGTCAACGTCGAGACCGACGACGTCAAGGTTGCCTATCTCGAGACACTGGCCGGTCCAGCCGAGATCTTGGCCCGCCACAAGAAGCAGAGCGGCGGGCACGGCCAGTTCGCGGTGGTGACGGTGCAGTTCGAGCCGCTCGGTCGCAACGCCGGGTTCGAGTTCGAGAGCCGGGTGACCGGTGGAGCCATCCCGAAGAACCTGATCCCGGCCGTCGGTGCGGGAATCGAGGAAGCACTGCCCGGTGCCGGGCTCCACGGCTTTCCGCTGGTCGACCTTCAGGCTGTCTGTCTCGACGGCCAGCATCACCCGGTCGATTCCTCCGAGATGGCGTTCAAGATGGCCGGCGCGCTGGCTCTACGGTCGGCCGTGCAAGAGGCCGGCACCCGTGTTCTGGAGCCGGTGAGTGAGCTGACCGTGCAGGTACCCGACGCGCTCCAGGGAGACGTGCTCGGCGATCTCAGCGCGCGTCGGGCCAAGGTGCTGGGCACCGCGCCGGGAGATACCAGCGGGTTTGCCGAGGTCCGGGCGCTGGTGCCCACCGCGGAGATCGGTGACTATGCCATCGCGTTGCGCTCCATGAGCGCGGGGGCCGGCGCGTTCCGGCGGTCACACCACAGCTACCAGATCCTGCCCGGCACGCTGGTGGAGCGGGTGATCGACGCCGACTGACTCGGCTTCGACTCAGTCGGGCCGGCCCTGCTCGGCGAACAACGCCGGCCATCCACCCGTGTGGATGAACACGACATGATCCGATGGGCCGAACCGGCCCTCCTCGGCCAGCCCCAGCAGGCCCGACAATCCCTTGCCGGTGTAGGTGCGGTCCATGAGCCAGCCCCGTTGCGATGCAGCCCAGATGATTGCATCGTCGCCGGCCGCGGTCGGTACGGCGTAGTCGTCGCCGATCCATCTCGGATCGATCTCGACATCGTCCGGATCGATCGCCACATCACCGTGCCCCGTGAGCCCGAGCGCCTCGTTGCCGAGATCGACGACATCGGGCCGGCCGAGGTTCACCCCCTTGGCCACGCCGATCGCCACGATCGGCGGCATCGCGATGTCCTGGGCCGCCAGCAGCGCGCGGCCGGCGAGCAGACCGGCGTGCGTGCCGCCACTGGACGAGGTGAACACCACGGCGGCCGGAGCGATCCTCGCCGCGTCGCACTGGTCCATCAGCTCGACGAGAGCAGCCGCATACCCCACCGCCCCTACCGGAGTGCTCCCGCCGATGGGAATCGAATACGGCGCAAGGCCTGCGGCCTCCAGCTCGTCGGTGAGTGACCGCCGCGCCGACTCGAGCGCGTGCCAGTCGCTTTCGTGCGTTCCGGTGAAATGGAGGCTGGCACCGAACAGCCTCGACAGCAACAGGTTGCCCTGCACGTCGTTCGGCTCGTCACCCGAGAGCACGAGGTGCACGTCGATACCGAGGGTCGCGCCGGCAGCCGCAGTCATCCGACAGTGGTTCGACTGGGCCGCCCCGACGGTCACGAGTGCACCTGCGCCGCGCGCCCGCGCGTCGCCGCAGAGGAACTCGAGCTTGCGGGCCTTGTTGCCGCCCCCGCCCAGCCCGGTCAGATCGTCACGCTTGACCCACAACGACGTCCCGCGTCCGATGGCCGGACCGGCTTCGAGGGGCGTCGGGAGAGTGGCCAACCGCACCCGATTCACCCGATCGAACGGCCCAGCCGGTGGCGTCACGAGTCCTCCGGGGGCGCAACCAGGGCGTCGGGATGGTCGGCGAGCCATTCCTCGGCCGGAACCGGTTCCGGTTCGTAGTAGTCCGACGGCATGAGGATGAGGCCGGCTGCCGAGAGGAAGTAGACCCGCCAGGCGTGGTAGCCGCGGTAGGCCAGCTCGTTGTCGGCGATCACCTCGGCGTAGGCGGTAACTCCGTCGACGTAGGAATCGGAGTTGTTGTACCGGTAGAGCGCGGTCTGCATGTCCTCGGGGCCACCGCTGCGGTTCAGGTAGACCCCGGCACCGATGATGGCGTCGCGGTCGACGGTGGGATCGCCCTCACAACACTCGGCCCACGTCGACGGTAGGAACTGCATCGGTCCGGTTGCACTGGCAGTCGAGAGCCCTTCGATGCGGCCCATGCGGGTCTCGACGAAGTTGATGGCGGCGAGGTAGTGCCACGGAATTCCCGTCTGGGCCTCGGCCTCGCGGTAGTAGCCGATGAGCTCCGCCGCCGGAAGCGGTTCGCGAAGACGCCAGGCCGGCAACGTTTCGGCCAGTGTCTCGCTCTTGACCAGCGAGGTCAGCGACCTGCGTGCCGCCAAGGTCTGCTGCACGCCGAAGCGCACCTCGTCGCTCAGCCCGGCGAGCACGTCGGCTTCCCAGTCCGGGTTCTCGGCCAACACCGAGTACAGGCGTTGCTGGCGCCGACCCCACTCGGTTGCCGTTGCGTCATCGACGGCCGGATCGCGGATCGCCTCTTCGGCTTCGGTCAGTGCCGCGGTCAGGTCGCCAGCGGTGGTGGGCATGGAGCGAACGGCAATGGGCTCGGGCGTGGGGGTCGGCGTCGGCGTCGGCGTCGGCAGAGGCGCAGGGTTGGCCGTCGGGGTCGGTGTGGGCACCGCGGTCGGCAGAGTGGCATCGAAGGCCGGTCTCTCGCCTGCCGCGGCACATCCGGCGAGAACGATGACCAGCAACAGCGGCAGGAGCGGCTTCCCGATCACGGTCTCAACCCGCCGATCGTGCCTCGACCTGAACCGGGAGCCGGATTCCGTCCCGGAGGAGCAGCACCAGGTCGAACGTCGAGCCCGGCTCCAGCTGGCCGACCAGATCGACGAGGACCAGCCGTGCACCGCCCGGCTCGAAGACTGCGGGCTCGTCGGCCAACAGATCGACGGAGTCGACCGACCGCAGCTCGGTCGTGGCCCCGCCCGCCGGATCGTCGACGGCAACCATCGAGTACATCTCGACACCAGAAGCGATCGACTCCGGAACCTCGACACCGAGCAGCGACGAGTTCGACTTCGTGGTCACCCCCATGTAGACCTGGGCTTCGTCCGTGGTGCCCGCAGTCACCCACGGGTCGCTGACGACCACGCCCTCGACGTCGAAACGCTGGGCGTCGCCGCCGCAGGACGCACCCAGGAACGCGATGACAGTCAACCCGACGACCAGGCAGCAGAGCCGCTTCGCTTTCACACCGACAACTTACGCGCCGAACCGGCAGGACTGAGCGGACCCAGGCCCCTTCCGAGCATGAGGTGTGAGCCGGCGAACGGCTCAGTACCCGGGCCGTGATGTCGGCGCGCGCGTCGCGGGCGGGGGCGCGATGCCGTTACGAGCGATGGTCAGGCCGGCTTCCCAACCCGGAGCCCGGCCGCCCGGTGGTGGTCGAACGGTTCCGTCGTCCAGCCCGGCGCGGGCCAGCAGCCAGGCGACAACCGAATTGGAGTTCCACATGTCGCCGGTGCGCAACTCGTCTCGACCCCAGGTCGGGGTGGGCACGGCCGGCGCCAGGTCGAGCACGAGCTGCGCGATGGCTGCCTCATCGCTGATCCGCACCGGGCTGGCCACTGCAAACCCGAGGTCGGGGATGACGCCGTCGCGCCAGGTGCGGACCTCGTACCGGAAGATTCGCAGCCGTCGAGCCCATCTCATGCCGACTGCGCCCTCGGCGACCACACCGCGGTCCGACGCCGAGGAGCCGTTCGGAACGGGTGTCATCTCGATCGAGAACGACCCCTGCGACGTGTGGGCGATGAGAGCAGCGTGATAGAGGTCGTAGCGCTCTCGTCGTTCGAACTGCGCCTTGATCGTCTCGTAGGCGGCCCCGCTGAAGCGGACGATTGCGGGACCGCCGGCACCCAACGGGATCCAGTAGAGATCGAGTCCGGACTTGTTGACCGTCACGTCGTCCAGTCTCGGATCGAGGCGACGCCCTCACCAGGGTCCTCGGTCACTCCTCGAGGGCGCGGCCCGTCCCCGCGAGGGCCCGGCAGGTGTGGACCGCGATGGTTTCGGGACGAAGCTCGACCCGGCCGACGCTACTCGGAGGCGTAGATCTCGATCTCGATGGCGCCGGTGTTGCCGCCGGTGGTGCGCTCGGCATCGAAGCGAATCGATCGTCCCGTGACCGGCGTGTCGAGGAGAACCGGTTCGCTGCCGGTGGGGAAGGGCCCGAGCACCGTGCTGTCAATGGTCATGGTGAAGGTGTCGGTGATGGCGGACCCGTCGGTCATCTGACGAGTGCGGTAGGCGACGGCCACGATGGTTGTGTCGGTACCGAGGTCGATCTCGATCCAGGCATTGTCGCCGTCGCCGGCGGTCGACCATTCGGTGCCGAGGTCGCCGTCGACGGCCAGGGCAGCTGCAAAAGCCTCGG
>JAHEJN010000018.1 GCA_024638845.1 Acidimicrobiales bacterium
CCAGCGCCGTCTCGACCTCGTCGGCGACCCGGTCTGCGTCGGCGTCGGATCCAGCCGCAGTGAAGCTGGCGGCCGGCGCTGTATCGCCGACCGGCGGGTCTGCCGGTGATGCGCCCGCAGCCACGACGGTCGCGGCGGACATCACGAGCACCAAGATCACCACGAGCCGGTGTCGCACCGACGAGATCCTAACGGCCGATCGTGGGAGCGGAAAGTCGCGGCGAGCGGGCTCAGTCGACGAGAACGAGCTCTGCCGTCTCGCCCGTCTTCACGCCGTCGCCGTCGGGCAGCACCGCCAACGCGTCGGCGGTTGCCATCGCGAACAGCTGGTGCGAGCCCTGACCACCGGCCGACGAGAAGTGGAACGCTCCGTCGCGGTAGGTCACGACCACTCGGGCGAAGTGGGTCTTGCCGTCGGGCCGGCGGATCAGGTCGGCATCGGCGATGCCGACCACCGGCGGGCGTACGACATCGGCATGGCCCATCATCTGGCGAAGTCCCGGTCGGGCGAACAGCTCGAAGGACACCATCGACGAGACGGGGTTCCCCGGGAGCCCGAACACGGGCGTGTCGGCCACCAGCCCGAACGCAAGAGGCTTCGCCGGGCGTATGGCAACCTGCATCCAGGCCATGTCGCCGGTGGCGCTCAGCACCTTCTTCACGTAGTCGAAGTCGCCCATGCTGACGCCGCCGCTGGTGATGAGGGCGTCGCAGGTCTCGACCGCGGTGTCGATGGCCGACCGGATGGTGTCCTCGTCGTCGCGTATCAGACCGATGTCGACCGGCGTGGCGCCGGCTCGTTCCACGAGCGACAGCAGGGTGCGGCGGTTCGAGTCGCGGATCTGTCCGGGCCGGAGTGGTGCGGCCCCTTCGACCAGTTCGTCGCCGGTTGACATCACCCCGACCCGAGGTCGGGGGACCACCGTGACGTCGGTGGCGCCAAGGCTGCAGAGGACGCCGAGATGACCGGGTCCGAGCTCGACGCCGGTTTCGAACACCAGTTGACCGGGCGTGACGTCCTCACCAGCGGCCCGCACGTGATTGCCCGCCGGCACGGTGGCCTGGACCTCGACCGTCGAGCCGTCGTCGGACGCCCGGGTCAACTCGACCATGATCACCGCGTCGGCACCAGGAGGCATGGGCGCACCGGTCATGATGCGCACCGCCTGACCGGCCCCGACCTCGATGTCGGGCGCGGCGCCGGCAGCCAACGTGCCCACGATGTCGAGTCGCCGGGGCGCGTCGGCCGTGTCGGCCGACCGGACCGCGAATCCGTCCATGGCGGTGTTGGGGAACGGGGGAATAGCCTCACCGGCGACGATGGTCTCGGCCAGCACCAGCCCGAGGGCCTCGGCCACCGGAACGGTGACGGGTGGCAGGCGACGGCAGCCGGCGAGGACTCGGGCGCGGGCCTCTTCGAGTGGGATCACGGCCGCGATCCTAGGGGTTCGCGGTGCGGCTGCTCCGAGCCGGCGATCAGATCGCCGCCTCCTGGCGCTGCAGCAGCCGGACCAGATTCGACCAGTGGCGCATGAGCACGAGGCCGGCCAAGCCGCCGGCAACCGCAACCTCCCAGAGTGGGCGACCGACGATCGCGGTACCCGCCACCACCATCAACGAGGCCACCATCGAACCCACCGAGGCCCGATGGCTGGCCTTCACCAGGATGGCCCAGCTGACCAGAGCGGTGAAGCCCACGAGCGGCCACACGACGAGCGACATTCCTCCGAAGGTGGCGACCCCCTTCCCGCCGCGAAGTCGGCGCTGAACGGGGAACACATGGCCGATCACCACAGCCGCACCGCATGCGACAGCCAGTGGGCGGCCGCCGAACAGGTAGCCGACCCCGACGGGGATGACGGCCTTGAACAGGTCCCCGACCAGCACCAGGCCGCCGGCCCACCTCCCCGCCAATCGGGTCATGTTCGACGCCCCCGGGTTGCGCGACCCTTCGAGCATCGGATCGTGGCCGACCAGCCGGCCGATGAGCTGCGCCGACGGGAACGTGCCGATGAAGTAGGCAACGGGCACCAGTACCCAGGCGAAGGTCACGGCAGAATCGTAGGCGGCGACGTACACGAGGTCGTGACGCAGCTCGGTATCCTCCCGGGCGATGCCGACCTACGACTACCGCTGCGCCACCTGTGGCACCGACTTCGAGCTCTTCCAGGCCTTCAGCGAAGATGCGTTGAAGAAGTGCCCGACCAAGAAATCGGGCAACTCCCCCGCGGGCTGCACCAGCCCGGGCCGGGGCAAGGTCGAGAAGGTGTTCTCGGCGCCGGGCATCACGTTCAAGGGCAGCGGCTTCTACAAGACCGACAGTCGTCCGGGCTCGAAGAAGACGGCGGCGTCAGGCGACTCGGGGTCGACGGGTGATTCGGGGTCGCCGGACACGAAATCGAGCGACCCCAAGACATCCGATTCCACGCCGAGCGCGACGGAGTCGTCCGATGCGAAGTCGACCTCGTCATCGACCTCGTCATCGACCGTCGAGAAGTCGACCGACTGACCGATCCTGGCCAGGGCCGCCGTCGGGTGGCATGGTGAGAGCCGACGCTTCCCCGGTGGTCGATTCCCGGGAAGTCCCATGCGTCATCTGTTCACCGCCCGTCGAGCCGTCGATGCGGTTCGCTCCTGGCAGCCCTCAGTGGTCCGTCGGCTGCTACGCCGCCCTGCCGTATGGTGGGGCACGGCGGCGCTGCTCGCCCTGGCCACGGCAGCCGCGTCCCACGGCCTGCTGGCCGATGCGAGCTCCCAGCGCGAGGCCTGGGCCCGACGGCATGTCGTGGTGGTGACGACCACGGCCATCGAGCCGGGCACCCAGCTCAGCTCGGCCAACTCGGCCACCGTCGAGCTTCCTGCAGTCGCGCTGCCCGATCGGTTCCTCACCGACCTCGTCCCCGGCGCCACCGCGGCCGCTCGTCTCGAACGGGGCGAGATCGTCCACCCGGCGCGCCTGCTCGGCGGGGGCGCCGTCGACGACGACCGGGTGGCCGTCGCCGTACCCACCGGCGACCTCGATGGTCTGCTCGCTACCGGCGATGTGGTCGACGTGTGGGCGTCGGCCGATCCCTACCTGGTCGAGCCCGGCACCGCCGACGGCCTACGAATCGTCAGCGGCGCCACGGTGATCGACCGCGTCGAGGGCGTCGCGCTGCTCGCCGTCGATCGCCGCGAGGTGGCGTCGGTCGCGGCGTTGGTGCCGAACTCAGCCATCACGCTGTCGATCGTGTCGCGCTCAGCGGAATGACGACGCGAGCACGGCCAACACGCCGAGCCCCACGATCACCCGATACACGGCGAACGGGGCGAAGGTCGCGGTCTGCACCAGCCGCAACAGGCCCCATACCGCCAGCCATCCGGTGAGCGCCGAGCTGAGCATGCCGGCCAGGAAGGCCCAGCGCAGATCAACAGGTATGCCCGACGGCCCGCCGATGTCGACGACCGAGTAGAGCGCAGCACCGGCGATGATGGGAATGCTCATCAGGAAGGCGATGCGGGCCGCGCTCTCCCTGGCGAAACCGAGGCCTCGTGCCGCAATGATCGTCACGGCCGAGCGCGACACGCCCGGCTGCAGAGCCAGTGCCTGGCCCAACCCCATGAGCACGGAATCCCTCAGACGGAACGACTCGGCCTGGCGACGACCGGGCAGGTACTTGTCGACCACGTACAGCACCACGCCGAACACGATGAGCATGACGGCGATCAGCCCGATCTCGTCGTCGAGGCGATCGATCACGGAGTTGGCGGCCACACCGACGATCGCGGCCGGGATCGCCGACAACACGAGGAGCCACGCAAACCGACCATCGTCGGTCACGGGCTCACCGCGTGAGAACAGCGCCTTCCAACCGCCGACGACCAGCCTGGCCACGTCACGCCGGAAGTAGAAGACGACGGCAACGAGCGTGCCGACGTGCACCGCGACGTCGAAAGCCTTCTGGATCTGGTCGTCGGCGAAGTCGTTCCACCCGAAGAGCCACGGCACGATCGCGAGGTGCCCACTCGACGAGACGGGAAGGAACTCGGTGAGTCCCTGCACGGCGCCGAGGACGATGGCGTGCAGGATCGGCATCAGCTGCCGCCGAGGGAGACGCCGTCGATCACCATCGAGCACATGGCGTCGCCCGAGGTGAGCCACTCGCGATCGTCGGCCACCGCCGAGATGTCGAGCAGCAGCCGGGGCAGGGTGGAGGCGATGGTGGCCTCGCGGATCGGTTCGGCCAGCTGCCCTTGGCGGATCATTCGGCCCTCGACGCCCACCGAGAAGTCGCCGCTCACCGCGTTCACCCCCGAGTGCAGGCCCTGGAGCGCGTAGACGAACACGCCGAGGTCGACGCCGGCCACGAGGTCGTCGAGCGAGCCGGATCCGGGGTGCATGATCAGGGCCTGCGCGCCGACGCCAGGAGTCGAACGCGCCGAGCGCACCGCCGACGACGTCGACACCGTGCCCGCTCGACGGGCGGTGACGGTGTCGTAGAGGAACGTGGCCAGACGACCCCGGTCGATGAGCGTGTTGGCCCGCGTGGCCAGACCCTCACCGTCGTGGCTGTCCGCCGAGAGGGACCGCGAATCGGTCGGATCGTCGATGAGGGTCAGGAGCGGCGAGGCGATGACCTCGTCGAGGCGATCGGCGAAGGGCGTGCGGCCGCGCAGCTTGCGGTCGCCGCTCAGCATGCCGCCGACGATTCCCAACAGACTCGCCGTCTTGCGGGGTTCGAACACAGCCGCGACCTTGCCGGAATCCGGCTTGGCGGCACCGAGCATGGTCACCGCGCGTTCGACGGCCTCGGCGGCGATGGCGTCGACGTCGATGGCCGACGCGTCGCGGCCGCCGTCGTACGCGTACCCGGTCGAGGTCTCGTCGCCGCTACCAGCCATGGCCTGGACCGACATCGCGGCGTGGCTCTGCCGTCCGGCGACGCGGATGCCGCTGCTCGACACGATGGCCGACTCGCTCGATCCGTCACCGAACGACGCCGTGCGCACCCCGGTGATCCGAGCGTCGCCGCCGAGCACCTTGGCTTCGAGCCCGATCGCGAGCGCGATGCGCTCGGCGTCGGTCATGCGGGCGACGGCATCGGACCAGGGATCGATGTCGGCGCCGGGACGACCGTCGGGATCGGCCAGGGCCACGTGCGGATCGACCTCGGCGAACGAGGCGTTGTCGCGAGCCTCGGCGAGCGTGTCGATCGCCACATCGAGATCGTGAGAGCCGGCGCTGGCGAACCCCTGCCGGCTGTCGACTATGACCCGCACACCGAGCGCACGAGAGGTGGCCGAGGTGAAGGCCTCGACCTCGCCCCGATAGGCACGAACCGATGTGCCCGTGCCCTGTGCGAGCACAACTTCGACCTGCTCGCCCGCCTCACCTGCCGCTACCAGGCGATCACCCAGAGCCAGCAGCTCGTCGCTCACGCGCCCGACATCGTGACGTCGGCCACCACCAACGAGACGCCGGCGGCGTTCATGGGCAGCCATTCGAGATCGGAGCCGACGGCGACGACATCGAGCAGCATCCGTTGCAGCGTGGACGCGATGGTGAACTCGCGTACCGGTTCGGCGAGCGCACCGTTGCGGATACGGAGCCCCTCGGCTCCGGTGGAGAAGTCTCCGCTCACGGGATTCACCCCCGAGTGCAGACCGCTCACGCCCTGCACCAGCAGGCCGTTGTCGATGTCGGCGATGAGGTCGGCCTGGGCCGCGGTGCCCGGCGCCAGGGCCAGAGCCTGGCAACCCACGCCCGGCGTGCTCGAGTAGCCACGGACGGCCGAGCCGGTCGAGCGTGTCCCGGCCTTGCGTGCGGTGTAGGCGTTGTGGAGGAACCCGTTCAGGACACCGGCGGTGATGAGCGGATTGCGGCGGGCCGCCAGACCTTCGCCGTCGGACTCGGTAGCGGTGAAGGCGTCGGGATCGGTGGGGTCGTCGACCAGGGTGATGAGCGGCGAAGCGACCAGGTCGCCCGAACGTTCGGCGAACAGCGATCGGCCCTTCTGCACGGCCTCGCCCGTGAGCGTGCCGCCGAGGATGGCCAGGAACTGCGCGGTGACGAAGGGATCGAGAACGACGGTCAGCCGCTCGGATCCGGGCTTGGTCGCGCCCAACAGACGGGTGGCCCGCTCCGTCGCATCGGCGGCAGCCCGATCGATGTCGAGGCCATCGGGACCCTTGGCCACCGAGAACCCGAAGCCGGTCTGCACATCGTCGCCGTCGGCCGCCAGGGAGTAGGCCATGAGGAAAGCCGCCGTCTCGGAACCCACCGCTCGGACACCGGCGGTCGACACCACCGCGGCAGCCGACATCGAGTCGCCGTACTCGGCGGTCTCGAGACCGATGATGCGGTCGTCGGCCGCTCGAACGGCTCGTTCGAGCTCCAGCGCCATCGCCACCTTCCCCTCGGGTGCGAACCCGAGGAGCCGCTCGTCGACCAGCGCGAGCTCGGGAATGGGAACGCCGTCGGGCTCGGCCAAGCCGAGGAACTCGTCGGGCGTACCGAAGGAGGCGTTGTCGCGGGCATCGGCCAGCGTCTCGGCCAACACGGTCGGGTCGAGCGTGCCCGCCGAGGCGAAGCCCTGCCGATGATCCTTGATCACCCGGACGCCGACACCCTGGCTCTCGGCCGACGACAGCGACTCGATGTCACCCTCGTAGGCCCGCACTTCGGTGTCGCGATCGTGCACGACCACGACCTCGACCTGCTCGTCGTCGTTGGCCCAGCCGATCACCTGATCGGCGATGGCGAGGAGCTCGTCGGTCATCAAGCCGCGGTGCCGCCCACGGTGAGCTTGGCCACGCGCAGCGTCGGGGTGCCGTCACCGACGGGCACACCCTGGCCGTCCTTGCCGCAGGTGCCCGGCGAGCCCATGGCGAAGTCGTTGCCGAGGGCGTCGATGAGGGTGAGCACCTCGGGGCCGTTGCCGATGAGGTTGCCCTCGCGAAGCGGAGCGGTGATCTCGCCGTTCTCGATCAGGTAGGCCTCGGTCATGCCGAACACGAAGTCACCGGTGGCGGTGTTCACCTGACCGCCTCCGAGCTGAGCGACGAACACGCCCCGCTCGGTCGACGCGATGATGTCGTCGGGGTCGTCGGTGCCGTTGCCGAGGTAGGTGTTGGTCATGCGCACCATGGGCAGGTACTGATAGCCCTGACGGCGACCATTGCCCGACGAGGCTCTACCGGCTCTGCGGGCTCGCAGCAGATCCCACATGTAGTCGGTGAGGATCCCGTTCTCGATGAGGGTGTTGCGCTGCCCCGCACGTCCCTCGTCGTCGAAGGCGTAGGCGCCCCACTCGGTGGGCATCGTGCCGTCGTCGACGATGGTGACGGAGCGGTTGGCGACCTGTTCGCCCACCCGATCGGCGAAGACCGAGGCGTTCTTGCCGACGAGATCGGCCTCGAGGCCGTGACCACACGCCTCGTGGAACAACACGCCACCGCCGCCCTTGCCGATCACCACGGGCATCTCTCCGCTCGGCGCCGGCACCGCCGCCAGCTTGGTGAGCGCCCGGTTGGCGGCCGTGCGAGCCAATTCCTCGACGTCGTACTCATCGAAGAGCTCGAAACCGACCGTGCGGCCGATCGTCTCGCGACCCGTCTGCATACCGGTGTCACCGCTGGCGACGCAGCTCACCGAGAACATCGTCCTCACCTGATCGTCGCCGGCGAGCACGCCGTCGCTGTTGGCCACCAGGAAGCGACGCCGCGAATCGGCGTACCTCGCCATCACCTGGGAAATCGCCGGGCCGGCATCGCGTGCGGCCTGGTCGGCCCGACCGAGCAGCTCGACCTTCGTCGCCTTGGCGATGGTCTCGGGCAGAACCTGTACCTCATTGGGTCGCGTGGCCGATTGCCGATCGAGGTCGATCGTCCGGGTGCCACCGCCCCCGCCCTTGGCCGTCGCGGCCGCGGCCTGAGCTGCTGCGACCAGCCCGGTCTCGGACAGGTCGGCGGTATGGGCGAAGCCCGTGGTTTCGCCCACTACGACCCGGATGCCCGCGCCGCGGTCGCGACCCGAGCTGAGCTCCTCGACCTTGCCGTCGTCGAACATGGCCGACGTGCTGCGTTTGTCCTCGACGAACACTTCTGCGAACTCGCCGCCGGTGTGCAGCGCCGCGCCGAGCGTGCGCTGGACGAGATCGTCGGACAGCAGAGCGGTTTCGTCGTTCACGTTTCTCCCTTGCCGACCAGACGTCGGAGTCGTCGAGTGATCGACAATGCTACCGGCGCACTTCCACGTGGCCCTCGTCACGCGACCCATCCGATCGACGGCATTTCCCGCCGGCCGCTCTACCCTTCAATGGCCCCAACTCTCGTTTGGCCTCGCCCGACAATGCCGTCGCACGCGGGGTTCGGCGGTCCTGGTCCCCCTTCACACACCGACGTTCGATCGTGGAAGACAAGAAGCGCATGAAGATGGCTCTGCGGATCGCACTGGCGATCGCGCTGCTCGTCGCGCTCCCGATCTTCACACCCGACTTCGACCGCTCCGAGCTGCTCCCCGACTGGAACTCCTCCACGCCGTTGTGGCTCGCCGCCGCGGTCGTCCTGATGCTCGGGTCGTTCTGGTTCGCCACCCTGCGGTGGCATCGGGTGCTCTTCGCCTTCGACGTCACCTCGGCGCGCCACCGGCTGTTCTCCCACTTCATGGCCGGCCAGTTCGCCTCGAACTTCATGCCCAGCTCCATCGGCGGCGACGTATTGCGGGTGAACCGCCTCCGGCGTGACTCGGGCAATGCGCCCGGTGCCTTCGCCTCGGTGGTGTTCGAACGGCTGAGCGGGTGGATCGTCCTACCCGTGCTCACCTTCATCGGTCTCCTGATCAATCCCGGCCTGCGCGATCGCGGTGCCGCCACCAGCGTGGCCGTGGTGATGGCGTCGATCACCCTGTTCGGGCTGGTCGCCATCCTGGTCGTCGTCAGCAACCCGCGTCTCGGTCGACTGCTCGAGTCGCGCGAGGGATGGACTCGATACGCGCAAGCCCTGCATCTCGGTGCCGACAAGTTCCGAGAGCACCCTCGCGAGATCGTGAACGTCCTCGCGGCCGCGTTCGCCTATCAGCTGGTCGTGCTCACCGCCGCGGCCTGCGCGGCCGAGGCCATGGGTATCGACCAGATCGGCTTCACGGCGATCCTGGCCTTCCTGCCCGTGACCCTCATCGCCCAGTTCCTGTCGCCTTTCGGCGGCTTCGGACTCCGCGAGGCATCGCTGGCGCTGTTCCTCGGCAGCCTCGGGGTGGCCGAGGAACGGGCGATCGCCCTCGGTCTGCTGTTGTACTTCCTCACGCTGGTCGCGAGCCTCATCGGCTTTCCCGCCCTCGTCCTGGGCGCAGCCAGGGGCGGCAAGCTCATCGACGAGGACGAGCTCGTCGGGAATCCCCTCGAGACATGAGATTCACCGCGGCCCCCTCCGACACGTCGCCGGTGACGACGCGACGGCTGGTGTGGTGGCACGAGGTCGCGATGATCGTGTCCTTCTACGTCGTCTACACGTTCATCCGCAATCAGTTCGGCTCGGCCGCCGTCGATCCCGAGACGGCTCTCGACAACGCCGTGCTCATGATCGACATCGAGAAGGCCACCGGTCTGTACAAGGAGGCGCAGATCCAGAGCTGGGTCATCGACTGGACGGCGTTCATCCAGTTCTGGAACCTGTTCTACGGCACCTTCCACTTCGCGGTCACCGGCGGCGTGCTCGTCTACCTGTACCGCAGACAACCCGGCCCCTACCGTTTCTGGCGCACCGCCGGGCTCGCCACCACCGGGCTGGCCCTCATCGGTTTCGCGCTCTTCCCGCTGATGCCACCGCGGTTGCTCGGCGACTGTGGCGAGTTCGGCGCCTGCATGGCCGACAGCCTCTACGTCGACACGGTGGCCGACATCGGCGGTCTGTGGTCGTTCGACTCGGGCACCGCCCAGAAGCTCTCGAACCAGTATGCGGCGATGCCCAGCCTGCATTTCGCGTGGGCGATGTGGAGCACCCTTGCCGTCTACCCGTTCCTCAGACACCGATGGGCTCGTTTCGCCATGCTGAGCTATCCCGTGCTGACCGTGTACGCCATCATCGTCACCGCCAATCACTACTGGATCGACGCGGTCGGCGGTGCAATCGTGCTGGCGGCCGGCATCGGGTGGGCCCATCTCGTGCACCATTCGAGTGAACGAGTCGCAGACGAAACCACTACGGTGAACCCGTGATGCTGGAGCAGATAAACCAGCCGGCCGATCTTCTCCAACTCGACACGGCGGAGCTCGAGGAGCTGGCCGCAGAGATCCGTGAGTTCATCGTCACCTCGGTCGAGGCCATCGGCAGCGGTCATCTCGGGTCGAATCTCGGCGTGGTCGAGCTCACCCTGGCGCTGCATCGGGTCTTCCGTTCGCCCGACGACATCCTGCTGTGGGACACCGGCCACCAGGCCTACGTGCACAAGATCCTCACCGGCCGCCGCGACGACTTCGCCCACCTCCGCCAAGCAGGGGGCCTGTCGGGCTACCCGAGTCGCGACGAGTCGCCCCACGACTGGATCGAGAACAGCCACGCGTCGACCGTGTTGTCCTACGCCCACGGCCTGGCGACGGCCCAGGAGTCCGAGCACGGCGACGGCCGCAGGGTGGTTGCCGTCATCGGCGACGGGTCGATGACCGGCGGCATGGCCTTCGAGGGGCTCAACAACCTCGGCCATTCGGGCCGCAGGGTCACCATCATCCTCAATGACAACGGTCGGTCCTATGCGCCCACCGTGTCCAAGCTGAGCGACAGCCTCGCCAAGTTGCGGGTGAATCCCCGTTTCCGACGCCAGCAGAGCCGTCTCGAGCGTCTCGTTGCCGATCTGCCCGTCGTCGGCAAGGAGGCCACCCGCACCATCGATGCCGCCAAGGCCGCTATTCGCGAGATGTGGGAGCCCACCTCGTTCTTCGAGAACCTCGGCGTCCGCTACACCGGCCCCTTCGACGGCCACGACATCGCCGGGCTCGAGAAGGCACTGGCCAATGCGGCCGAGCTGAGCGGTCCGGTGGTCGTGCACGTGCTCACCGAGAAGGGACGCGGTCACGAGCCCGCGCTGGCCGACTCGGTCAAGAAGATGCACGACATCGGCTCGGTCAAGGCCGGCAGCTACACGTCGGCCTTCACCGAGGCGCTGGTCAAAGAGGCCGAGAACCGCCCCGAAGTCGTGGCGATCACCGCGGCGATGCCCGACTCCACCGGCCTGATGCCGTTCAACGAGCAGTTCCCCGACCGCTGCTTCGACGTCGGCATCGCCGAGCAGCATGCAGTCACCGCGGCCGCGGGTATGGCCATGGGCGGGCTGCGCCCGGTGTTCGCGGTGTACGCGACCTTCCTCACTCGTGCCATCGACCAGGTGAACCTCGACGTAGGGCTGCACCGCCAACCGGTGGTTTTCTGTCTCGATCGCGCCGGCATCACCGGCGACGACGGACCCTCCCACCACGGCATCCTCGACATGGTGCTGCTCACGAAGGTCCCGGGACTCACCCTGTTCGCTCCCAGCTCCTACCAGGAGCTGCAACAGATGCTCGGCGACGCGCTCGACATCACTGACGGGCCATCGGCCATCCGGTGGCCCAAGACGGCGGCCCCGTCGGTGCCCGACTCCGAGGTCGGCCGCGGCCTCGACGCCCGCCTCGTCCGCTCGGGCGAAGAGGTGTGCATCCTCTCGGTCGGCAAGATGCTCGCCGCGGCCCAAGAGGCTGCGGACCGACTCGAAGCCGCCGGCACGACCGTCACCGTCTGGGACGTCCGCGTCGTTCCCCTCGACGAAGCCATGCTCGCCGACGCAGCCCGCCATCGCGTCGTGGTCACCGTCGAAGACGGTCTCCGCCACGGTGGCGTGGGTTCGATGATCGCCGACCGCCTGGCCGACCGCGCCGAGCAGCCGTCGGTTCGGGTGATGGGAGTGCCCACCGAGTACATCCCCCACGGGAAGCCCGACGCCATCCTGGCCGCGCTCGGTCTCGACGCAGCCGGCATCGAAGCCGAGGTCCTCGCTCACCGCTGAACCGAGCCGTCACCTCGGCGACCTGGCCATGAGAGTGACCGAGCTCGAATCGCCTGGCAACGGCACCGCCCCGACCACCGTGAACCCGAAGCGCTCGTAGAACGGCACGTTGCGCGGGTTGCTGGACTCGAGGTACGCGAGGCGTTGCTCATCGTCGCACCGGCGGATCATGGGCTCGAGCACCGCTCGGCCGAGACCGCGGCCCTGATGGACGGGCCGAGTGCCCACACCCGCCAGGTACCAGTACGGCTCGGACGGGTGGGCTTCGACGATCCGGCCGAACACCTCGAAGCGCTCGGCCACCAGGGTCCGGTCGTCGAGGAGATCGACGAACCACGGGGTGAAGCTCTCGTCGGCCTCGGCCACCGCGTCGACCGGCGGGTGCCACAACGCAGCCGTGGCGACGCCGGAGGCCTGCCAGGTCCTGGAACCGACGGGACGCTGCCGCACCATGCGTTCCCACCACCGAGTCACCTGATCGGCGCGGCGCGGGCGATCGGGAAACATCCAGACGAAGAATGGGTCGGTGACGAACGCCTCGGCCAGCGTCGCCACCACGGCAGCCTCCTGCCAACGAGTGGCGGTCGCGACGTCAATCTCGTCGATCTTGCTCACGGCCCGAGTCTTCCACTGTGGGCTGCGGGCGGTAAGGCGGTAGAGACCGGGCGCGGTCGGTGACCGGCGTCGGGGTCCGGTCGGCGGCGGCCTCGGGTGTGGGCGTCGGCCGGACATCGGGAGCCGGGCTGCGCTCGGTTGCGGGCGCCGGCGTGGGCGTCGGGGCCGGAGCTGGCGTCGGTTCGGGTCGGAGCGGCGCTCCGTCGGATCGCGGCGGCTCGGCATCGGCTCCCGGCGTGGGTTCGGGGGCGGGTCGGGCAGTCGGGGTCGCGATCGGTTCGGGGGCGGGTCGGGCGGTCGGGGTCGCGATCGGTTCGGGTGACTCGTCACGTGGGGTCGGGCGATCGGTCACCCGATCGGTCAGGGCGTCGAGTCGCATGCGGAGACCGGGCGAGTCACGGTCGCCGAGCGCGTCGGTGGCCTCATCGATCAGCTCGAAGATGGTCTGTTGGTCACCCCCGCGCGCCACCAGCGACTCGGCCTCCTCGATGCGGTGCTCGGCGACCACATCGTCGTCGAGAATCGAGACGAGCGGCTCGAGGAGCTTCTTCACGGAGTACAGAGCGTCGCCGGGCACCGCCGAATCGGAGGCAATCGCCGCAGTCGGGACGAGCACCCCTGCGCCGATCAGCAATCCGGCCAGCCACCTCCGCCAAGACCGCCAGCGCGAGGGACGGGGCACCGCCGCGGTCGAACCGAGGGCGTCGGCGATGGCACGGAAGTGCGCTTCGACGGTCTCCTCGGACATCTCCGTTCGAATCGCTTCGAGCTCGGGAAACGCGACAGGGCTCATGGGTTGGATTCCTTTGCGTCCAGCAGGGCACGAAGCCGACGTTCGGCTCGGCCGAGGGCGGCGTACACCGCCGCCCGATTGGATCGGGTCGCGGCGGCGATCTCGTGACCGTCGAGGCCCACGACGTGGCGGAGCACCACCAGTTCACGCTGGCGATCGGTGAGCTGGGCCAGGGCTACGGCCAGGTCGGGGTCGAGATCGTGGTCGGGTTCCGGGACACCCGCCCGCTCGGGCAGGTGCGCCGACGGCGTCTCGGGCTTGCGCTGTCGGCGCCGTATCTCGTCGAGACAGCCGTATCGAACGCTGCGGTACAGCCAGGCTTGGAGTGATCGGCCGTCGCCCCGCAGGCCCGGCGCCGCGTTGACCAGCTCGACGAAGGCCTGCTGCACGGTGTCTTCGGCGGCGCGGCGGTCGCCGAGCATGCCGATGGCGAACGACACGAGGTCGTTCGCCATCGACAGATACACCGCACGGAACGCCGAGTCGGATCGGGCTCGGATCCCGTCGACCCACTCGTCGAGGTCGCGGTTCCGAGCGGTCAACCGAACCCGCTCCTCAACCCGAGCGGGGGCAACGGTCAGAGCACCCCGATCGCATGCAGGAGCCGGACGAGGGTCTTCCACTGCCCAGCAGCGATGAGGCGATGAATGAGCTTGCGCACGACCTCGGGGTCGTCGAGGTCGATCCCGGTGCAGTCGTCGACCGATCGATCATCCATCGAATCATTGCAGTGCGGCCGGTCTCGTACCGGCACGTCTTGCACCGGGACATCCCGCTCGGGAACATCGCGCACCGGCACATCCCGCTCGGGAACATCGCGCACCGGGGCATCCCGCACCGGCACATCCCGCACCGGCACGTCCCGCTCGGGAACATCGCGCTCGGGGACATCGCGCACCGGGGCATCGCGAACGGGCATGTCCGGATCGGTTGCGGCTCGGTCGGGTTCGGCGAGATCGGGCTGGACGCGATCGGTCTGGGCGGCCGCGACTCCGGCGGCGGCAGGGGTGAACAGCAGTGCGACCAACAGTACGGCGACGACTCGTTGGACTCGGTGCATGAGCGCTTCTCCTTGTGGGGTCGAGGAGAAGACGTCGCGTGCGTCACGAATTCGACGGGTCGCACCGAACTTCGTTCGAGTCGCGGGTGCCGACACACCCGCTGGCTAGGGTCGGCCCGTGCCGATCTCCTGCGTGTACTGCGGCCAGGCCCATGACCGACCCGGCGAGGTGAAGGAGTGCTGGCAACGCGCTCGCAGGGCCGAAGTCGACGTCACCGACGGAACCGACCGTACGCTTCTCGGCCGAGCAGAATCCGTGGTAATCGCTCGGCCGAGCGCACCGGTACCGCGCGTGCGGGTCGCGCTGCTACGGGGCCCGGAATCCTTGGGCCGGAACGTGATCGTCGGTGCTGAGCAGCCGGCACCCGACGAATGGGCCGGGTGCGAGCGCATCGTCGTCGGGGCCGACGAGCTGGCGACCCCCGAGCCGGTGCTGGCTCGATTGCGCACAGCGGCAACCGGTGCCATCTCGCTCGTCATCCAGCTGAGCGTCGACTTCGCCGACCCCCCGGCTGCGTCGACCAACGAGGCTGCCTACGCGCTCGGGTCACGGTTCTCCTTCCCGCTCGACGAATTGCACCATCTCGTGTGGTCGAACTCCGTCGACGCCCGCGGCGAACCACGTTGGGAGCTCGCCGATCGGGCCATCGCGCTCGGGGCATCGGTCTCCAACGGGGCCGAGGGCGATGTGGTCGGTCCCGACGGCCTGCCGCGCTGGCTCGACGGCGGCCCGGTGCGGCACCACGACCCGCTGCTCGGCATCCCCGTGGTGCACGCCGTGGCGGTCGAGCACGGGTCGCTCGCTCCACCGGCGGCCAACGTGTCGGCCGCGGAGCTGGCACCGGACCAGCTCGCAGCCGTCACCCACGCCGGGGGTGCTGCTCGAATCATCGCCCCCGCCGGGTCGGGCAAGACCCGGGTGCTCACCGAGCGGGCCCGCCACCTGCTCGCAGCCTGGAACCTGCCGCCGAGCGCCGTCACCCTCGTGGCGTTCAACAAACGCGCGCAGGTCGAGATGAGCCAGCGAACCCACGACCTGCCTGGCCTCCAGATCCAGACGTTCAACGCGTTGGCGCTCGCCGTCGTGAACGGCCGGGCACCGTTCGCCTCCCAGCCCCGCAACTGGCGAACGCTCGACGAGCCCGATGTGCGCCGTATCATCGCCAAGCTGGTCACGGTGCCCAAGCGGCGCAATGTCGACCCCATCGCCCCATGGATCGACGCTCTCTCGCTGCTGCGTCTCGGTCTCGTGAGCCCCGCCGAGGTCGAGGCTCGTTACAACGGCGACGTCGACGGGCTCGTCGAGGTGTGGCCGCAGTACCGCAGGGCGCTCGATCGCGAAGCTGCGCTCGACTTCGACGATCAGATCTACCGGGCGATCGACGTACTGCTCACCCAACCGGTCGCCCGGGCGGCGGCGCAGCGCGCCTGCCGGGTACTCCTGGTCGACGAGTTCCAGGACCTCACCCCGGCCCACCTGCTCCTGGTCAGGTTGCTCGGGGCACCCGGAGGCGCAGTGTTCGGCGTCGGCGACGACGATCAGACGATCTACGGGTACAACGGCGCCGATCCCGGCTCGCTCATCGACTTCGCCACGCTCTTCCCCGGCGCCGGTGACCACCCGCTCGAGGTGAACTATCGCTGCCCCGGCGGCATCGTCGCCGCCGCCGACATGCTGTTGCGCCACAATCGCCGCCGGGTGGCCAAAACCATCCGAGCCTCGTCCCATCGGGCCGACGGCTACACCGTCACCACGTCGGACGATCCCGTCGCCGCGTCGGTCGAGCTGATCGAGCAGGCCATCGCCGACGGCACGCCCCCGGCGCACATTGCCGTATTGACCCGAGTCAATGCCACCATCGCCCCGGTTCAGATCGCCCTCAGCGCCCGGCACGTGCCGATCAAGGGCGGAGTGGGCGCCGAGTTCGCCGACCGCACCGCCATCCGGGCCGTTCTCGCCTGGCTGCGGCTCGCCTCGGCCCGACGCTTCGTCGACACCGACGTGATCGAGGCACTGCGCCGGCCGTCTCGACCCCTGCACCCCCGCATCACCGACTGGGTGGCCGAACAGAACAACGTCGAAGATCTCCACAAGCTGGCCGAACGACTCAACAACGACCGCGACACCGACCGCGTCCACAGCTTCGCGGCCGACATCGACCGGCTCCGAACGATGGCCGCCAAGGGCGCGTCGACGTTTCGCATCGTCTCGACCCTCGTCGACCAGATGGACCTCGCCAGCTCGGTCGCCACGCTCGACAACAGCCGCCACGGCATGAACCGATCGGCCCAGAGCGACGACCTCCAGGCCATTCTGCAGTTGGCGTCCCTCCACGCCGACGCCGGCACCTTCGAAGCTTGGCTGCGATCCCAGCTCATGACCGAACGCGACCCCGCAGGTGTCCAGCTCTCCACGGTGCACCGCGTCAAGGGACTCGAATGGCCCGTCGTCGTGGTGCACCTCGCCGACACCGACCAGTTTCCCCACCGCCTGGCCGACGACACCGAGGAGGAACGACGCCTCTTCCACGTCGCGATCACTCGCGCGTCCGATCACGCGGCCATCGTCACCGGAAGCCACCCCAGCCCCTTCGTTGCCGAGCTCACGACCGAGCCCCCCGAGCACCTTCCCGACGAGGTGGCTCGCACGCCGCGGCCGACCCCTGTCGTGCGCAAATCGGCCGCCGCCGATCACCCCTTGCTCGATCGCACCGTGGTCATGGCCGTCCCCGGTCTCGTCCTGGTCGACCAGGGCACCGAGTGGACCATCACCGACATCGAACCGGCGGCCGCGCTGGCCACCAACGGCGCGGCGACCCGCCGGTTCGGGCTCGGCGACGCGGTCGAGACGCTCGGCCGCCAGCGAGGTGCGCTCGCCGGCCGCCACGGCGACGTCGACGAGCACGTCATTCGGGTGTTCGACGAGATGCGGGCGTTCCGAAACGACGTACGGGGCACCAAACCTGCCTACACCGTGTTCGACGACAAGACCCTGGTGGCCATCGCGTCGGCGCGACCCGAGACGCTCGCCGAGCTGTCGAGAGTGAAGGGCGTCGGTCCGGCCAAGCTCGAACAGTACGGTGACGCCGTGTTGGCCATCATCGCCGGCGAGTGAGCCCCTCGGTGACATCCGTGTCAACATGACCACATGACCAACTTCCATGATCTGGAGATGACCTCGATCACGGGCGAGCAGATCGCGTTCGACCAGTTCCGTGACCAGGTCTGCCTCGTCGTCAACGTCGCCAGCGCCTGAGGCCTCACCCCTCAGTACGCAGGTCTGCGTGCGATTCACAACGAGATCGACGGTTTCCAGGTTCTGGGGTTTCCCTGCAACCAGTTCGGTGCCCAGGAACCGGGCAGCGACGACGAGATCCTCGAGTTCGTCACCACCAAGTTCGACGTGAACTTCCCGATGTTCTCCAAGATCGAGGTGAACGGCGACGGTGCCGCCGAGCTGTACAAGTGGCTCAAGGCCGAACAACCCGGCGAGGCCGATGGGCCCGACATCACCTGGAACTTCGAGAAGTTCCTCGTCGACGGTGGCGGCAACGCCGCCGCCCGCTTCCCGCCCCAGACCACGCCCGAACAAGTCGCCGAGGCGCTCACCCAATACCTCTGAATGGCGCACCATCGCGGCCATGCTCGACCATCGACCGCGTGCCCGAAGGTCGGCTCATCGAGGTGGCCCGCGTGTTGGTGCCGAAGCTCCGGGCCAGGTCAACCCTTCAACAAGAACTCGCCCTCGGCCTCGCCGAGCACGACGGAGATCTCGGCGGCGAGCTCGGGCAGCTTCGCCAGCTCCGGGTCGCCATCGGTGAGGTCCAGGGCCACCTCACGCGCCCGCTCGACCCACTCCCGGTCGCGTCGCAGCGAGGCGAGCCGCAGGTCGTTGCGACCCTTCTGACGCTCGCCCATGATGGTCCCCTCACCACGGAGCTCGAGATCGACCTCGGCCAGCTCGAAGCCGTCGGTTGTTCGCACCAGCGCCGCGAGTCGCTCCTCGGCGTCGGGCGTCAGCGCCTTCGCGATGAGATGACAGGCCGAGGCCGCGCTCCCCCGCCCGACCCGGCCGCGAAGCTGGTGGAGCTGGGCGATCCCGAAACGGTCGGCATCGACGATCGCCATCACCGTCGCGTTGGGCACGTCGACGCCCACCTCGATGACCGTCGTGGCCACGAGCACGTCGAGGCGGCCGGAACGGAACAGCTCCATGACCTGGTCCTTCTCGGCTGGTGACAGGCGCCCGTGCAACAACCCGAGCCGCAGCCCGGCCAGCTCGTCGGCTTCGAGTCGCTCGTAGGTCTCCTCGACGGAGCGGACGTCGAGCTTCGACGACTCCTCGATGAGCGGACACACCACGTAGGCCTGATTCCCGGCAGCCACGGCCTCACGGACCGACGCCCACACCCCGACTTCGTCGAGGTCGGTTCGGGCCCAATAGGTGGCGATCGGCGTACGTCCCGGCGGCAGCTCGTCGAGCACCGACACGTCGAGATCTCCGTAGACGGTCATGGCCGCCGTTCGGGGAATGGGCGTGGCCGTCATGACGAGGACGTCGGGTGTCGCGCCCCGCGCGCTCTTCGTGCGCAGAGCAGCCCGCTGCTCGACTCCGAAGCGGTGTTGCTCGTCGACGACGACCACGCCGAGCGACGCGAACTCCACCGCCTCCTGAATGAGGGCGTGGGTGCCGACGGCGATGTCGATCTCACCCGACGCCAGCTCGGCCAGGATGCGCTTGCGTTGGGCCGATCCGACCCTGCTCGACAGCAACGCCACCCGCAGTTCCCGCTCGGGGAACAGCGAGTCGGAGCGGTCTTCGACGACGAAGCCTTCGAGGATCTCACTGACGCCGGCGAAGTGCTGTTCGGCCAGGACCTCGGTCGGCGCCATGAACGCTCCCTGATGGCCGCCCTGCACCGCCATCAGCAGCGACGCGACCGCCACGAGGGTCTTGCCCGAGCCCACATCGCCCTGGAGCAACCGGTGCATCGGCGACGGCGCCGCGAGATCGGAGGCGATCTCGCCGATCACGCGTTCCTGGGCACTCGTGAGGGCGAAGGGCAGTCGAGCGCGAAACGCCGACATCGTCGGGCCCTCGACCCGATGCTCGATACCCGACTCCATTGCCTCGAGCATGCGCTTGCGCCGTACCAGCTCGAGCTGCACCCGCAGCAGCTCGTCGAAGACCAGCCGGCGGCGAGCATCGCTCGCCTCGGGCATCGACTCGGGCCCGTGGATCCCGTGCAGCGCCGCCTGCCGACTCACGAGATCCCATCGCGTCAACACCTCGGCCGGTACCGGATCGGCGATGCCCCGTTGGGCGCTGCGCCGGAGAACCTGGGCCACCCAGTCGGCGAGGTCCCAGGTGTGCAGGCCCGCCTTCTCCGACTGGGGATACACGGGCACGATGCGCCCGGTCTTGTCGCCGACCAGATCGACCACGGGGTTCGCCATCTGTCGACTGCCTCGGTACACGTCGATCTTGCCGAACACCACGATCTGGGTGCCCTCGGGCAGTTGTCGGGCTCGCCACGGCTGGTTGAAGAAGGTGAGCGACAGGCGGCCCGACCCGTCGCTGATCGTCACGGTCACCAGCGTGCGGCCGCTGCGGGTCCGGCGGGCCTGTGACGACAGCACCTCGCCCAGCACCATCGCCTCGTCGCCGGGCACGAGCTCGTCGATGGCGGCTTGCCGGGTTCGATCGATGTACCGCAGCGGGTAGTGCATCAACAGGTCGAGCAAGGTCTCGATCTCGGCGGCCCGCAACGCCTCGAGCTTCTTGGGCCCGACGCCGAGCAGGCTGTCGACGCTCATTGAGGCGAAGTCGCCGAGAGTCAGCGGCCCGGCGCCAGGCGCCACGGGCTACTCGACCCCGACGTAGAAGGGGTAGAGCGGTTGTCCTCCGTGATGCACTTCGACCTCGACATGAGGCCGATGGTCGGCCAGCCAGGCCTCTACCTCGGCGACGGCTTCGTCGTCGGCCTGGACACCGCGAATGAGCGTGACGATCTCGTGATCGCTGCCGACGAGGTCGTCGAGCATGGCACACGTCGCTTCGACGAGCGTCGGCTTCACGGTGGCGATGCCTCGACGGGTGAGGCCGAGCCAATCGCCCTCGGCGATCTCGCCGGCCTCGCTCATCGACGGCCGCACGGCCTGACACACCTCGCCGGCTTCGACCGCCCCGCCGGCATCGGACATCGCCGCCACGTTGGAGACCAGAGAAGCCTCGGGGTCATAGGCCAACAGGGCGGCGAAGCCCTCGGCGATGCTGCGGGTGGGAACGACGCCCACCGACCGCTCGGTGGCCTCGTTCACCCGCTCGGCCACGGCGATGATGTTCTTGTTGTTGGGAAGGATCACGACCTGGTCCGCCGACACCTGGTCGACCGCCTGGAGCAGCTGCTCGGTCGACGGGTTCATCGACTGTCCGCCGGTGACCACCGCCTGCACGCCGAGAGACTCGAAGATCCGTCGAACGCCGTCACCAACCGCGACCGCCACCACCGCGGTGGTGGCCGGGGCCGACGCCACGAGCGACACCTCGGGCTCGTCGTGGGCAACCACATGGAAGTCCTCGATGTGGTCGAGCTCCTCGAGCAGATCGGTGACCCGGATCTTGTGCGGGCGACCCACCGCGATCCCGGCTTCGATGGCTGCTCCGATGTCGTCGCAGTGAATGTGACAGTTCCAGAGGCCGTCGCCGCCGACGACGACGATCGAGTCGCCGATGTCCATCCACGCGGCCTTGAAACCGTCGACTGCGCCGTCGGGTGCATCGAGGAAGTACATGACCTCGTAGCGGAGATCGGCAATCGTCTTCTCGGCCGCTTCGTCGGACGCCCGGGCCGACCCACCGACCAACGGTGTCGCGGGGGTCTCGGGCACGGGCATCGGTCGCCCGTCGATCACGTTCAGCGCCGCGTCGAGGAACAACAGGAAGCCGGCGCCCCCGGCATCGACCACACCCGCGTCGGCCAGCGCCGGCAACAACGTGGGGGTCCGCTCGAGCGACTCGCCGCCGATCGTGCGGGCGATCTCGAACATCGTGAGGAGGTCGGCGCCGTCGGCGACGGCGTGGGCGGCAGCGTCGGCCGACTCGCGCGCCACCGTGAGGATGGTTCCCTCGACGGGGCGCATCACCGCGCCGTAGGCGGCAAGAGCCGCCTCGGTGAGCGCCGAGCTCCATGCGGCGGCGTCGGCATCGGGATGTTGGGCGAGCCCGCCCGCGACGCCTCGCAGGATCTGCGACAGGATCACGCCCGAGTTGCCCCTGGCACCCATGAGCGAGCCATGGGCGACGGCTTTGCACGTTGCCTCGAGGTCGGCATCGGCCTCGTCGACCGTCTCGACCACCGACGTGAGCGTGAGCGACATGTTGGTTCCCGTGTCGCCGTCGGGCACCGGATAGACGTTCAGGGCATTGAGCACTTCGCGATGCGCGATCAGCCCGTCGCGAAAGACAGCAACGATCGAGCGAAGGGCCCCGGCGTCAGTGCAGGCGAGAGGAGCACTCGCGGCGGTCACAACGGGGTCGGCAGACATCGCCCGTGATGGTACCGACTGCACCGGCGCCCGGGCCAGGTGGGGTCTCGACGGTGCCGTCCGAATGCCGCTACCGTGGCAGCGTTCACGACCAGTCAATGGGAGGCGGAAGTCAGTGCAAGGGGTGATCAAGTCGTACGACCCGACAACGGGCGATGGCGTCATCATGACCGACACCGACTTCTCCGAACACGATCTGGCCGAGAACGCCCTGGAGGGCTCGGTGTTTCGCATGCTTCGGCAAGGCCAACGGGTGCTGTTCGACCTCAACGACGAGGGACGAGCCACACAGCTCCGGTTGGGTTCCGAGATCGACATGGGAACCCCCGACTTCCTCCAGTAGTCCTCCCCGGTTTCCGGGGAGGCAACCACACGACAACGACGTCGGAGGACGACCCCCATGACCCTGTTCGCCGATCCCTCCGAGGATCTCCTGGCCGCGTTCGGACTCCGGTGCCGCGACATCCGATTCGGGCTGACCCAGGACGAGCTGTTCGTTGCTGCACTCGAGCACGACCGGGGGCGCATCCGCCCCGACGGCCCCGACGACGAGCCCAAGGCCTACGCCACCGCATTGGGCCTCGACGGTCCGCTCGTGTACTACAGCGACCCGTCGTGCACCGGCCGACCGGTGAGCGACACCTTCGCCGTCGCCCGGCCCGAGGTCGACGACACCGTGTGGTGGAAGCCGGGCTTCTCCCGCTTCGAGCCCGACGCCTTCGATGCCCTCCTCCCCCGGGTCATCGATCATCTCAACGAGACCGACCCCACGCTGTTCGTGACCGACGTGTTCTGCGGCCACGACCCCGAGTTCGCCCAGCCCTACCGATTCGTCGGTGAGTACGCCAGCCACGCCTACTTCTGCAACATCATGTTCCCCAGCAACGTCCGCGACGACGCCGACCGAGCCGAGACCGGATGGACGCTCATCAACGTGCCGTCGTTCACGTGCGTGCCCGAACGCGACGGCACCCTCAGCGGGCGAGCGGTGATCGTCGACATCGCCAATCGTCTGGCGTTGGTGCTGGGCCGCGCCGACTACTGCGGCGTGAACAAGAAGACGATGTTCACCGCCATGAACTACCTCATGCCGGCGATCGGCCAGTTGTCGATGCACTGCTCGGCCAACGTCGGCGACGATGGCCGCTCGGCGATCCTGTTCGGGCTCTCCGGAACCGGCAAGACGACGTTGTCGGCCGATCCGAACCGCCTGCTCATCGGCGACGACGAACACGTGTGGACCGACCGTGGCATCGCCAACCTCGAGGACGGGTGCTATGCGAAGCTCATCGACCTGAACAAGAACGCCGAGCCGGTCATCGCGGCAGCACTGTCGATGAAGGGCACGATGATCGAGAACGTCCCGGCGCTGCCTGGCCGGGCCATCGCCGACACCGACCCGCAGGACTTCGATCTCACCGATGGGTCGATCACCGAGAACACCCGATTCGCCTATCCGCTCACGTGCAACCCCGGCGTCGCCGAAGGGGCCCGCGGCCCTCACCCCGACACCATCGTGCTGCTCACGGCCGACGCGTTCGGGGTCTTGCCTCCGGTTTCGATCCTCGAGCCCGACGAGGTGATGTATCACTTCGTCACCGGGTTCACCTCGAAGCTGGCCGGCACCGAGGTGGGGGTCACCGAGCCCGAAGCCACGTTCTCGGCGTGTTTCGGCGGCCCGTTCATGGCCCAGAAGCCGTCGGTGTACGCCGAGTTGTTGGCCGCGCGAATGGCCCAGCACAAGACCCGCTGCATCCTGTTGAACACCGGATGGACCGGCGGCCCCTACGGCAAGGGCGAACGCATGTCGTTGGCCGTCACGCGCGCGCTGCTCGATGCCGCGTTGAACGGCAGGTTCGACAACGCACCCGTGGTCGTGCAGCCGACGCTGGGGATGCGGATGCCGACGGAGTGTGCGGGTGTGCCCGACGAGATCCTCGACCCGCGCCAGACGTGGGACGACCCCGACGACTACGACCACCACGCCGCCGAGCTGCGCCAGATGTTCCACGCGAACTACGAATCGAAGGGATTCGCCGATCTCGGCATCGTCAACGTGATGTGACCGCGACTCCGCCGCCGGCTCAGTCCCCGGACGGGCTCGGCGGCGGATAGCCGTCGGGGTTCTGTGTCTGCCAGCGCCAGTGGTCGGCGCACATGGCGCCCAGATCGCGGCTGGCCTCCCAGTGCAGCTCGACGCGGGCCCGCTCGACCGAGGCCACGCTGGCCACCGCATCGCCGGGGCGCCGGGGGCCGACCGAGAGCGGGATCTCCCGCCCACTCGCCGCCCCGGCCTGGTGCACCACCTCGAGCACCGAATGCCCGGCACCGGTGCCGAGATTCCACGCCCGGCATCCAGGGAACCGCTCGAGGGCCTCGATGGCCGAGACATGGCCGTCGGCCAGGTCGACCACGTGCACGTAGTCGCGGATGCAGGTCCCGTCGGGAGTGTCGTAGTCGTCGCCGAACACGACCAGCTGGTCGCGACGTCCGAGGGCAACCTGCATGACGAAGGGCATCAGGTTGTTGGGAGCTCCGGACGGGTCCTCGCCGAGGCGACCGGACGCATGGGCACCCACCGGGTTGAAGTACCGCAACAAGGCGACGCGCCAGCGCTCGTCGGAGGCCGCAACGTCGGTGAAGACCTCCTCCTGCATGAGCTTGGTCCGACCGTACGGATTCACCGCCCCCAGGGGATGGTCCTCGGTCATCGGCAGGAACCGGGGATCGCCGTACACGGTGGCCGACGAGGAGAACACCAGGCGCCAGACCCCGAAGTCGGCCATGGCCTCGACCAGATTGATACCCCCGATCACGTTGGCCCGGTAGTAGCGGACTGGCTGGGCCACCGACTCACCCACCGCCTTGAGGCCGGCCAGGTGCACCACGGCGTCGATCGTGTGATCGGCGAACACCGACCGGAGCGCCGGGCGGTCGGTGAGATCGACCTGCTCGAAGATCGGTGATCCCCCACCGAGCTCCCCCGCCCGCTCGACGGCCACCTCGGAGCCGTTGACCAGGTTGTCGACCACGACCACCTCGTGTCCGGCCTGAAGGAGCGCGACGACGACGTGGCTGCCGATGTAGCCCGCGCCGCCGGTGACCAGGGTGGTTGTCATGGCCCCATCCAACCACGCCGTACCCGTTGCCGGAGAAATACATCGCCGGAACGGAATAGACCCCCAAACGAAGCGTTGAGGAAACTTGAGTGCAAATCACTCAAGTACCCGATCTGTCATCTGTTCTGCCACTACCCATTTCTGCAAGGAGCACAAGAATGCTGTTCAGGACCTTCGATCCTTTCCGCGAAATCGACCGTCTGGCCGCCCGCACCACGCCGGCCACCCCGACGGTGGCCTACGACACCCTCAAATTCGAGGATCGCTACGAGCTGCGCTTCGACGTACCTGGAGTCGATCCCGACACGATCGAGCTCACCGTCGATGATCGCGAGCTCGTGCTCACCTTCGAGCGCGCCGACGAGGTGCCCGAGGGCGCCGAGGTCGTCGCCCGTCGCCGTCCGCTCGGCGTGGTCTCGCAGCGGCTGTTCCTCGGTGAGGGCCTCGACCCGCAGGGCCTCGATGCCCGCTGCGACCTCGGCGTGCTCACCGTGGTGATTCCCGTGGCCGAGGCAGCCAAGCCCCGCAAGGTGGCCATCGGTGCCGCCAACGGCGCCAGCTGAGCATCCCTTCCCCCGACACGGACTCCGGTTCCCCCGCCGTCGAGTCCGTCGGAGACGCCGTGGTGCGGGTGACCTGCCTCACCCGCACCACGGTGCGACAACCCGTTCGCCGAACGGTGCCGACCGACTAGGGTCACAACCGACTCGAGGAGGTCTTCGTTCATGGTCAGTTCCTACGTGTTGATCCAGGTCGACATGGGAAAGGCGTCCGACGTCGCCCGAGCCATTCGCGCCATCGACGGTGTCGTGAGCGCCGAAATCGCCACCGGGCCCTACGACATCATCGCCAAGGCGTCGGCCGACACGATGGACGATCTCGGACGCATGGTGGTCGGCCAGATCGAGATGGTGCCCGGGATCACCCGCACCCTCACTTGCCCCGTCGTCAACCTCTGACCGGGGCCCGGCGCGCCCTACGACGTGGTGCCGACCAGCATCGCCCGAATGCCCAGGCCCATGAGGAACAGGCCGCCCCCGCCGTACAGCAGGTAGCGCACATGGGCCATCTGGGCTCGGTAGCTGTAGATGATGCCGACCGCGATGATGGCGACGAAGCCGTAGAACAGATGGAACTGCGGGGGCTCGATGTCCTGCCCGGCGACCAGAGCCACGCCGAGGCTCACCTGCACGAAGATCCACACCTCGGCGAAACCGGTGAACCACCACAGAGCGCGAGTGCGGAGACCCTCGACCCAGTTGGCGGCCAGGGCCCACACGCCCGCCAGACCGTTGGCGATCACCATCACCCACGCCGACGCCTCGTGGAGCTCGCTCAACGTCGTGGCCACGACGAGCGCCGAGCCGGCGATCACGGCTGCCACCTCATCGGATCCGCGAGTCGGCGTCGCCGGGAAGGTGCGCGATCGAGACGACCCCGTCGATGACGTCGAGCTCGACGATCGCGCAGTGGTCTGGCCGAAAGACCGTGACCTCTTTCCGTCCGAGCACCGATGCCACCAGCGCGTTCATCACCACGAAGTGGCTCACCCACACTTGCGGGAACCGAACCCCGGCAGCCGCCTCGAGGATGGCGCCGCGCCATTCGGCGACCTCGTCGGACAGATCGCTCCACTCTCCGGCCAACGCGCCGCGCAACCACTGGCGTCGCTCGGCCAGATCGATGCAGGGTGAGGGCACCTCGCGCAGCACCGGAGCGACCGCAACCGAGACGCCGTAACGCTCGGCCAGGGGCTCGGCCGTCTGGCGGGCCCGTCGCATGGGGGAGGAGAACACCGGACGCCGCTTCATCAGCGCCAGGCGATCGGCCAGGACCTCGGCCTGGGCCAGCCCCTTCGGGCTGAGACCGGGGTCGGCCGCCTCGCCGAAACCGGCCGCGGCCTCGCCATGGCGCACGACCAGGAGCCGGGTCACGACGAGAAGGTGATCGTGATCGGAATCGGCTCCTTGCCCGGTTGCGACCCGGGCCGGTGGAACCACTCGGTCCCGAAGGCCCTGGCAAACACCTCGTCGCGCATGGAGAGGAAGAACGAGTCGTCGCGAATCTGGCTGGCGTGGGCGCGCATTGCCGCGCGCTTCCGATCGATGAAGGTCCCGAGGTCGACGGCATGGGTCAGCTCGGTCTCGGCCATCCCGAAGGTCTCGGTGTCGACCTCGGGCGGCTCCTCCTCGTACAGCTCGGCCACCATGGCGAGCTGGCGAGCGATCTCGTCGCGGTTCATGGTGGCCCAGTACGCCTCGTCGATGCCGGCCATTTGGGCGAAGCGCGTGCCCACCCGATGCACCTGGATGTGATCCGGGTGGTCATATCCCCCGTGGTCGTCGTAGATCGTGAGCACGTCGACCGTCTCGTCGGAAACCAGGGTGGCCAAACGGGCGGCCGCCTCGTCGATGTCGGCCTGCCAGAAGCTGGCCGGATCGTCGTTTCTGTGGTCGCCGTTCATGCCGGAGTCGTGATAGCCGAGGAACTCGGTGCGGTGCACCCCGAGGATCTCCGCCGAGCGGAGCGTCTCGGATCGACGGCGATCGGCGAGGGATTCGCCGTCGTCGAGACCATCGTGGGGGTCGAGCCCGAGCTCGCCGGTGGTGGCCACCACCAGGATCACGCGGTGACCGGCCGCAGAAGCGCTCATGATGAGACCGGCCGTGGCGATGGCCTCGTCGTCGGGGTGCGCATGGAAGCACATCAGGGTTGCCATGGGTGCCAGTGTGCCCGCCCGGCGGCCTCCTACCGAAATTGGTTTGCTGGGGCTCACAAGTGAAGCCCAGCAAACCGATTTCGGTCGTTAGGCGATTGCACCGTCGGATCGCAGCGACGCGATCTCTTCGGCGGTGAATCCTGCGGTTGCGAGCACCGCGTCGGTGTCGGCGCCCGCGGCCGGGGGCGGTGACGGCACGGCCGCGGGTGTGCGATCGAAACGGGGGGCAGGGGCCGGTTGGGTCGTGCCGGCCAGATCGAGGAATGTGCCCCGAGCGATGTTGTGCCGATGGTGGGGTGCTTCGTGCAACGACAGCACCGGAGCGAAGCACACGTCGGTGTGTTCCATCACGGCGCACCACTCTTCGCGGGTCTTGGTGCGGAACACCTGGGCCAGACGTACTTTCAGCTCGGGCCAGGCCGACTGATCCATCTGGCGCTCGGCGAAGTCGGGGTCGGTGTCGAGCCCGGTCAGACGCAGCAGCTCGCGGTAGAACTGCGGCTCGATCGAACCGATCGACACGTACTTGGCGTCGGCGGTCTCGTATACATCGTAGAAGTGGGCGCCCGTGTCGAGCAGATTCACTCCTCGTTCGTCGCGCCACAGCCCGCCCTGGAGCATCGAGTGGGTCATCATGGCCAACAGGGCCGAACCGTCGACCATCGCCGCGTCGATCACCTGCCCCTGCCCACTGCGGCCCGCTTCGACCAGCGCCGCGAGCACGCCCACCGCCAGAAGCATGCCGCCGCCGCCGAAGTCGCCGACGAGATTCATCGGCGGCACCGGCGCCTGCCCCGACCGACCGATCGCGTGCAGGGTGCCCGACAAGGCCACGTAGTTGATGTCGTGACCGGCGGCCGAGGCGTACGGGCCGTCCTGGCCCCACCCGGTCATGCGCCCGTACACCAGTGCCGGATTCCGCTGGAGACACTCGTCGGGACCCACGCCGAGGCGCTCGACCACTCCGGGTCGGAAACCCTCGACCAGCGCGTCGGCCGTGTCGACCAGGCGCAGAACGGTCTCGAGTCCAGCGGGATGCTTGAGATCGACGCCGATGGACCGCTTGCCGCGGTTCAAGAGGTCACCCGAAGTCATGCCGGTGGGGTCGGGTCGAACGGCGCCGGCCCGCTCGACCCGGATCACCGCGGCACCGAGATCAGCCAACACCATGGCACCGAAGGGCGCCGGTCCGAGCCCGGCCAGTTCGATGATCTTGGTGCCGGTGAGGGGTCCCATCACACCCTGCTGCCGACGATCAGCTGCAGGATCGCCTCGACGATCGGCGGCCAGAACGCGTCGAGCAGATCGTGGCCCATCTCGTCGATCATCAGCAGACTGGCACCCGGAATGAGCTCGGCTGTGCGTTCACCACCGCTGGGCGCGATGAGTGTGTCCTGGCCACCGTGCACCACCAGGGTGGCCACGTCGAGGCTCCGCAGGGCGGGCTCGCGGTCGTCCGACGCCATGGCTGCGCCGTATTGACGCTGGGCCGCATCGGGGTGGTGATCACGATCCCACATCTCGCCGAACTGCGCGGCGAGAGCCACCTCGTCGATCAGATCAGGCGTCCCCCATATGCGACGCTGGGCGATCGATCGCTCGATGGACTCCTCACGGGTGGTCGGGCCGGGCGACAGAAGGGCTTCCATCGCCTCATCCGAACCCTGGCCGTAGTCGGGATTGCCCGTGTTCGACATGATGCAGGTGAGGCTGCGAACACGGTCGCGGTGGTTGACCGCCGTCAGCTGGGCGATCATCCCGCCGAGCGACATGCCGACCATGTGGGCGGAATCGAGCCCGAGGGCGTCGATCACACCGACCGCATCGGCCGCCATGTCGTCGAGGTGATAGGGCGGCTCGAAGCTCTCGCCGGCGAGGGTGGCCGCCATCGCCTCGCCCAACTGAAACGGGAGGTGATCGAGCTTGGTCGACAGGCCGATGTCGCGGTTGTCGAACCGGATGACATAGAGGAACCGATCGGCCAACGCCTCGCAGAAGCCGACCGGCCACGACAAGCACTGCGCGCCGATCCCGGCGATGAGCAACACCGGCTCGTCGTCGGGGTCACCGAAGGTCTCGTGGTACAGATCGAGCTCGCCCACCGAAAGGAGAGCCATCGCTACAACCGGTCGAGCAGGTCGCGCTTCTTGGCCTCGAACTCGGCGTCGGTGAGCACGCCGCTGCGGCGGAGCTCGTCGAGCTTCTTGATCTGATCGGGGATCGAGTCGCCCGTTTCACCCGATGTGGCGCGAGCGGCGCGACCCATGGTCTCGAAGCGCCGGCTCTCGTCGGCCTCCATGGCCCGATAGATGGCCTGCTGGACGTTCCGGGGCTTGCGGATGTCCTGGAAGGTCTGTCGCCCGCCCTCGCCGGCGGACTCGATGCCGAGGTCGCCAGCGCCGATCATGCGTTCGAACAACGACTGGTTGAAGAACACGGTGTTGATGCGATCGAGGGGGATCTCGATCCCCTTCTTGGCGATCACCCCGGTGCGCGAGATCACCCGTTCGCTCGTGACAACGAAGTTGATGCCCGCCCACCGCACGTAGCGGACGACGAACAAACCGAGCGCCCCGAGCACGATGACTCCGGCCAGGATCCTCAGCGCGGCATTTCCCGTACCGGCCAGGACGACGATGCCGAGGATGACCGCGGCCCCCAGGAGCGCTCCGGCCGGCGCGATGAACCACCAGTGAGGCCGCAGGTCGAGCACGATCTCCTCGTTGTCGTTGAGCATGTCGGGAGGGAAGGCCACGAGGCTGACTGTAGTCCTTCCGCCGCGAAGCGGTCAGCCCCAACCGAGGTCGTGGAGACGGTCGTCGTCGATGCCGAAGTGGTGGGCGATCTCGTGCACCACGGTGACGAGCACCTCGTTGCGTACCTCGTCCTCGGTCGCGCAGACCGCGCAGATGGGATCCTGGTAGATGTAGACCCGGTCGGGCATGACCATGCCGCCGTAATCGTCGCGCTCGGTCAGTGGAACACCGTCGTAGAGCCCGAGGAGGTCGGGATCTCCCCCATCGCGCTCGACGATGACGGCGACGTTTTCGATGAGGCCCGCGAGCTCGGCCGGAATCGCCTCGAGCGCGGTCTCGACCAGCGCCTCGAATCGACGGTTGCTCATGCGGATCATCGCAAGAACCCTAGGCAGTGTGGTCCGCCGCGGTGTCATCGCCTCTGCGTAGGGTCAGCCCGTGGAGGCCGACCAGGATTCGCTGCTCATCGGGCTGAGCGAGGCTCAGCGCGAGGCGGTCACCGCCGACGATCCCCTGTTGTGCATCGTTGCCGGCGCCGGCTCGGGCAAGACCCGCGTGCTCACCCGTCGGGTCGCATGGCGGGCGGCGACCGAGTCGCTCGACCCGGCGCACACGCTGGTGCTCACCTTCACCCGCAAGGCGGCGTCGGAACTGGGCGACCGCCTGAGCAGGCTGGGCCTCCGCGACGACGTCGCGGCAGGAACATTCCACTCGCTGGCCTACGCACAGCTCCGGGCGCGCTGGAACGACCGCAACATCTCGGCACCGAAGCTCATCGATCGCCGCACCAAGCTCTTCGGCGAAGCCATGGGTGGCGTCGGCATCGACGAAGCTCGAGCCGGTCTGGCCGAGCACGACTGGGCGAGGGCACGCATGATCGAGCCCGAGGGCTACGAGTCGGCAGCTGCTGCTGCTCGGCGGCGACCGGTGACCGACCAGTCGGAGCTCGTCGGCGCGTTCCGCGCCTTCGCCGCCCTGAAGCGAAAACGTCGTTTGGTCGACTTCGACGACCTGCTCGTGCTGGCGCTGCGAGACCTCCGCGCCGACGCCGACTACGCGGCCGCCATGGCGTGGCGGTTCCGGCATCTGTTCGTCGACGAGTTCCAGGACGTCAACCCGTTGCAGTTCGCCCTGCTCGAGGCGTGGCGAGCCGATCGACCCGACCTGTGTGTGGTGGGCGACCCCGATCAGGCGATCTACGGGTGGAACGGTGCCGATGCAAGCCACCTCGTCGACTTCGACGCTCGTCTGGGCGGCCGCACCATCGAGCTGACCGACAACTTCCGGTCGTCGCCCGAAGTGGTCCGAGTCGCCCACCTCGTCCTGGCGGCCGACCGATCGACGCCCACGGTGCACCAACCGACAGCTCGTCCTCCGGTGATCGTCGGCCACGACGACGACCGCCTCGAGGCGGCGGGCATCGCCCGGGCCGCTCGCGACGCTCACGCTCCGGGCACCCCCTGGTCGACGCAAGCGGTTCTCGTTCGCACCAACGCTCAAACCGTACTCATCCAGGAGGCGCTCGCTGCCGCGGGTATCCCCTATCGGGTCCGAGGAGGGCGGAGCTTCGTCGAGCACCCTGCGGTGGTCCTTGCCCTCCAACTCCTTCGTGGCCACCCCGGTCGCCTCGGTGATGCGATCGGCGATCTTCGGGCCATCGACATCACCGAACTGATGGTCAACGATGCCGGGGAGCACCTCGACGTCGTCGTGCGCCTGGCCTATGACCATCTACGGCTCGATCGCGACTGCACGGCGCGTGCGTTCGCCGAGCTGTTGGGCACCACGGTGGCGGGCGAGGTCATAGGGCCGTCGGGCGACGCCGTCGACATCGCGACCTTTCACGCGGCGAAGGGCCTCGAATGGTCGGTGGTGCACCTGGCCGGGCTCGAGGAGGGGTACGTTCCGGTCTGGCAGGCAACGTCGCCCGAGGCGGTGGCCGAAGAACGGCGTCTCCTTCATGTGGCCATGACCCGAGCCCGAACGCACCTGAGCCTGCACTGGGCCCGCCGGCGCACATTCGGTGATCACACGACCGACCGCACCCGATCGGCCTTCTTGCGTGTCCTCGACGAACACCGGCTCACGGCCGACCTTCCGACCGAACCCGATCCGGGTGTTCGTGAGTCGCTTCGTTCGCGCCGTCAGGAGCTCGAGACCACCCCGCCCTTCGTCGTGGCCCGCGACGCGCTGCACGCGAGCCTGCTCGCCTGGCGCGATGCAGCAGCTCGGGCCACGAGTGTCGATCCGGCCGCGGTCGTGAGCGACGAGGTCCTCGCCGTGATCGCCGATACCAGGCCCGTCACCGACAGCGACCTGGCCGCCATCGACGGCTTCAGCTCGATGCGGCGCGCCCGGTACGGATCGAGACTGCTCGAAGTGGTCGCAGCCGCCGGCCTCGAATAGCGCTACAGGTCGATGGGCACGAAGACCACGGCCACGGTGGCGTCACAGTTGGCGAGGATGTACTCGACGTTGCGGCCGAGGAACGGCTTGCCCGCCGCCCGGCGGAGGCTCGTGCCCACCACCACCAGATCGACCTCCCGCTGGCGGGCGATCTTCACCAGCTCCTCGCCCGGATGGGCCGCCTGCCGGACCACGGCCTCGGCATCGACGCCGATCTCGCCGGCCAGTTCGCGAGACTGCTCGACCAGCCGCCGACCGACCGTGGCGTCGGCGGTGGGCACCGCCCGTCGGTGGAACATCCGGGGCAGCACACCCTCGTTCGCTTCGGGAGCCTCGACGTGGGCCACGATGAGCTCGGTGCCGAGCTGGCGTCCGAGGTTGAACGCGACCTCCTGGGCCGCACGCGATCCTGGCGTGGCCGCCACCGCGACCAGCGCCCGACTGAAGGCCGCCGGGAGCGGTCGGTCGAGATTACGCGCGCGGCGGACGACCACGACCGGAATGGGCGCCTCGGACAACACGTCGTCGATGAAGGGCGAGATGAGCTGGCCGTCGACCACGTCGTGGGCACCCAGACCGATGACACCGAATCCCAGCTCCGTTTCGCGGCGAATGGCCTCGAGCGGGCTTCCGTTCTTGACCCTGCGGTACTCGACCTCGCGCCCGTGCAACACGTTGCGCAGCGGCTCGATGTCGGGCTCGACCTCTCCGTTGGCGACACTCAGGACGGTGACCCCCGACTCGGGCGGCCAGGCCAGGTGCAGGAGCTGCGCCGCCGCGATCGACGTCGGCTGGCCACGACTGGGCACGAGCATGCGCTGATTGCGGACCACCAGGTTGCGACTGAGGGCTGCCTCCCGGCCGAGACGCTCCATCTCGTCGGGCGTGCCTTGGTAGTTGTGGACGACTGCTCGCAGCGAAACCGAGGCGAAGATCGAGGTGATGACCGGCACCAGGACGATGACGGTGAACGCGGTGTTGGAGAACACACCGAGCTCGAGCCCCACCGTCGCGATGACCACCTCGAGCGCACCACGTGCGTTGAGGCCGGCGCCGAGGGCCAGACCGGCGCGATGGGTACGGCCCGCGACCCGAGCACCGGCGTAGGCACCGATGAACTTGGCCACGATCGCGACGAGCACGACGACGGCCGTCCAGCGCAGCGCGGTTGCCGACCGCAGCGTCTGCAGATCGATGCGCAACCCCGCAGTTGCGAAGAACAGGGGGGCGAACATCGTGAAGGTGATCGACTCGAGGTGATGACGCGTGTCGTGATGCTGAAAGCGCGAACGAGCCAGGACGACGCCGGCGACGAAGGCACCGAGCACCGCTTCGACACCGAGTCGCTGCGTGATGACCCCCGCGCCGAGGGCGACAAGGATGCTCACGGTGAGGGCCCCGCCGAGGTTCTCGCCCCTCCGACGGACGCGGCGCAGGCCGAAGTCGACCAGCCGCTGGCCCACGGTCAGCATGCCCACGAGGAACAGGGCCATGCCGCCGACCGTCGTGGCAACGCCGCCGAGCGAGACGGAGCCCGAGCCGGCAACGCCGGCGAACACACCGAGCAGCATCCAGCCGACGAGGTCGTTGGCCATCCCGACTGCCACCGTGATCTGGCCGAAGTCGCGGCGCATCATGCCCATCTCCGACAGGATCTTGGCCACCACGGCCAACGCCGAGACGCTCAACGCCGTGGCCACGAAGAACGCAAAGGTGACCCGATCGACGTCCTGGCCGAGGAACGTCTCGGCCGGCAGGAGCAGGCCCACCACCAGACCTCCGGCGAAGGGCAGGAGCAGGCTGCCGGTGGCCACGAGCGTCACGGGGCGACCGAGCTTGCGAATCAACGCGAGGTCGGTTTCGAAGCCGGTGACGATGAGCAACAGGAACAGGCCGATCCAGCTGATGCCGAGCAAGGCCGCCGACTGGGTCTCGCTCTCGGGGAGGAACCAGTGGAAACCATCGGGCCACAGCTCACCGAACACCGACGGACCCAGCACCAGTCCGGCGATGAGCTCGCCGATGACCGACGGCAGGCCCACCTTGCGGGCGGTGTAGCCGAGGGCGCGGGCAAACAGGAGCAGGGTGAACAGCTGGACCCAGAAGACCAGCAGTTCGTGTTCTTCGATGGGGATCAGCACGAGCGACTCACCCCAGATCGACCAGCACGGGCGCGTGATCGGATGGCTTGTCGCCCTTGCGGGCGTTGCGGTCGACAACCACCCACTCGGTGCGGTCGGCGATCGACTCGGTGCCCAGCAGCAGATCGATACGCATTCCTTGACGTTTGTGGAAGCGCCCGGCCTGGTAGTCCCAGTAGGTGTAGAGACCGTCGGGCTCGGGATACTGCCGACGGAACAGATCGACCAGCCCCCAGTCGTAGAGTGCAGCGAGCGCCTCCCGCTCGGGCTCGGTCACGTGCGTGGAGCCTTCGAAGGCCTTCGGGTCCCAGACGTCGCGGTCCTCGGGGGCGATGTTGAAGTCGCCCACGACGAGCACTGGGTCGTCGGGTGTGTGCTGCTGGGCCAGATGGTTCCGTAGCCGGTCGAGCCATTCGAGCTTGTACGTGTAGTGCGGGTCGTCGATGGCGCGGCCATTGGGGATGTAGCCGCTCGCGATGCGGACACCGCCGCAGGTTGCCCAGCACAGACGGGCATCGGTGTCGGGGACCCCGCCATCGGCGAAGTCGACGGCCGGATCGTCGAGGCCGACCCTCGAGAGGATGGCGACGCCGTTCCATTGGCCCTGCCCGTGGTGAAACGTCTCGTAGCCGAGCGCTTCGAAGGTGAGCGCCGGAAACGCATCGTTGGCGAGCTTGGTCTCCTGCATGCACAACACGTCGGGCTGGGCCAACGACAGCCATTCCTCGACGCGGGCCAGACGGGCGTTGAGGGAGTTCACGTTCCAGCTGACGACACGCACGACGCGAGAGTATCGGGTGAGTTTGTCCACGCCCTCGGTGGCGCGCACCACTCTGTCGTAGACTCGGCCGCGATGACCGATCAATCCGCGATCTCGCCCGGCCAGAACTCATGGCTCGTCGACGAGATGCGCGAGCAGTACCTGACCGACCCCGAATCGGTCCCGCAATCGTGGCGCGACATGTTCGAGGGACGCGACACCTCGCCCCACGAGGAGGCGACGGCACCGACCGAGCCGATGACGCAGACCTCCGACACCATCTCTGAGCGGGCGATCACGTCACCGGTACCGGCACCCGAGCCTGCTCCTGCACCCGCAATGGCCCCGAGTACAGCACCACCGTCACCGGCACCGGCGGTCGCACCGAGTACCGCATCCGTCGAGGAGGCGCCGGCACCGGCGGTCGCACCGAGTACCGCATCCGTCGAGGAGGCGCCGGCACCCGCCGAGCACACGGGTCCCGAAACCCAGCCCCTCCGGGGGGCCGCCGCTCGCATCGTGGCGAACATGGAGGCCAGCCTGGGCGTTCCGACCGCCACGAGCTTCCGGGAGGTGCCGGCCCGGCTGCTCGAGGTGAACCGCCAGATCATCAACGGCTACCTGGGGCGCACCCGCGGGGGCAAGGTGTCGTTCACCCACCTCATCGGCTATGCCGTCGTGCGGGCCATCGCCGACCACATGCCGGCCATGAATGCCGGGTTCGTCCCGGCCGATGGCAGTGAACCGCCCAAGGTCATCCGCCATGAACACGTTGGTCTCGGAGTGGCGGTCGACGTCGAGAAGGCCGACGGCTCGCGCACGCTCATGGTCCCGTGTGTGAAAGACGCCGACACGCTCGACTTCCGCGCCTTCGTCGACGCCTACGAGGCCCTCATCACCAAGGTCCGCAACAACAACCTCTCGCCCGACGACTTCGCCGGCACCACGGTGAGCCTCACCAACCCGGGAACCATCGGCACCATGCAGTCGGTGCCTCGTCTCATGGCCGGTCAGGGACTCATCGTCGGCGTCGGTTCGATTGCCTATCCCACCGAGTTCCAGGCCGCGAGTCCGCAGCTGCTGGCCGAGCTCGGTGTGTCGAAGATCATCACGCTCTCGTCGACCTATGACCACCGCATCATCCAGGGTGCCGAGTCGGGTCTGTTCCTGAAGAAGGTGCACGAGCTCATGCTCGGCGAGGAGGACTTCTACGTCGACGCCATGGCCGCCATGGGCGTGCCCTACGAGGCGGTCAAGTGGCGCCGCGACGTCATGGCCGTCGACCGCGAGACGTCGATGCTGGAGAAGCAGTCGCAGGTCGATGCGCTGATCCACATGTACCGGGTTCGCGGCCACCTCATCGCCGACGTCGACCCGCTCGGGCTCAAGGAGGTGCAGATGCACTCCGAGCTCGACCCGGCGACCTACGGGCTCACCATCTGGGACCTCGAGCGAGAGTTCCTCACCACCGGCCTCACCGGCGCCGAAGCGGTGGACGGCGGCGCGAAGATGAAGCTCTCCGACATCCTCCACCTCCTCCGCGACGCCTACTGCCGCACGATCGGCGTCGAGTACATGCATGTCGAGGACCTCGACGAGAAGCGCTGGATCCAGTACTCGCTCGAAGGCCATGGCACTGACATCGACACCGACGAGAAGCTGCACATCCTCGACCGTCTGTCGGCCGCCGAGGCACTCGAGAAGTTCCTCGGGACCAAGTACGTCGGCCAGAAGCGATTCGGCATCGAGGGTGCCGAATCGGCCATCCCGATTCTCGACACCCTCATCGGCGACGCCGCCGACTCCGGTCTCGAGTCGGTGGTGATGGGCATGGCCCATCGCGGCCGGCTCAACGTCTTGGTGAACATCGTCGGCAAGGAGTTCGAGAAGCTCTTCAGCGAGTTCGAGGCCCCCATCGACACCGACTCGATCCAGGGTGGGGGCGACGTGAAGTACCACCTCGGCCAGAGGGGCGTCTTCACCAGCCGCAGCGGCAACACCATCCCGATCGAGCTGGCCGCGAATCCGTCGCACCTCGAGGCGGTCGACCCTGTCGTCGCCGGCATGGTGCGGGCCCGCATGGACCTCATCAACAAGCACCACGACGACAACCCGCGGTATCCCGTGCTGCCCCTCACTATCCACGGCGACGCGGCCTTCGCCGGCCAGGGGGTCGTGGCCGAGACCCTCGCCATGAGTCAGATCCGTGGGTACAAGGTGGGCGGCACCATCCACCTCGTCATCAACAACCAGCTCGGCTTCACCACCACCCCCGAGTCCTCCCGCTCCAGCACCTACGCCACCGATGTGGCCCGCACCGTGCAGGCACCCATCTTCCACGTGAACGGCGACGACCCGGAAGCCTGTGCCCGCGTGGCGCATCTGGCCTTCGAGTACCGCCAGCGGTTCAACAAGGACGTCGTGATCGACATGTGGTGCTATCGCCGCCACGGTCACAACGAAGGCGACGACCCCAGCTATACGCAGCCGCTCATGTACCGGCGCATCCAGGAGCATCCGAGCACCCGTGAGCGGTATGTGGCCGCCCTGGTGAAGAGCAACGAGCTCACGCCCGAAGATGCCGAGGCCGCCCAGGCTGCGTTCCACGACGCGCTCCAGATGGCCCTCGATCTCACTCGTGACCACGCGCCGCCGCCAGGGCTGATGGCCAAGCCGCCCCCCGAACCGGTCGGTGTACTGGGTCCGGTCGCCACCTCGGTGTCGAAGGTGCTGCTCGACCATGTCTTCGAGCCGCTGTTCAAGGCACCCACCGACGACTTCATGCTCCATCCGAAGCTGGCCAGGCAGTTCGCGATCCGCGAGGCCATGTACCGCAACGACGGCATGGTCGACTGGGCCCTCGCCGAGGCGTTGGCCTTCGGCACGCTCCTGTCCGAGGGGACCTCGATCCGGCTGGCCGGCCAGGACTCGCGGCGCGGCACGTTCTCGCACCGGCACTCGACCCTCGTGTGCTTCGAGACAGCCGCCGAGCACGTACCGTTGCGCACCCTGTGCGAGGACGGTGCCGAGCTGTGGGTCTACGACTCGCTGCTCTCCGAGTACGCCGCCCTCGGCTTCGAGTACGGCTACTCGGTGACCAACACCGACGCGTTGGTGATCTGGGAAGCCCAGTTCGGCGACTTCATGAACGGCGCCCAGATCATCATCGACCAGTTCATCGTCGGCGCCGAAGACAAGTGGAAACAGAAGAGCGGGCTCGTGATGCTCCTCCCCCACGGCTACGAGGGTCAGGGCCCCGAGCACTCGTCGGGGCGGATCGAGCGCTTCCTCCTCCTCGCAGCCGAGGACAACATCCAGGTGGTCAACTGCACCACCGCGGCTCAGCTGTTCCACGTGCTGCGCCGTCAGATCTGCCGGGCCACACCCAAACCGCTCATGCTGTTCACGCCCAAGTCCCTGCTCCGGGCCCGGGGGACGCAGTCGCCGGTGAGCGAGCTCATCGATGGCACCTTCCACGAAGTCCTCGACGACACCCTCGTCGATCCGGAACAGGTGCGGCGGGTGGTCTTCACCTCGGGCAAGGTCGGCCCCGAGCTCCAGGCGCTACGCGACGAACGGTCGGCCCCGGTTGCCATCGTCCGGGTCGAGCAGCTGTATCCGTGGCCGGTCAAGCAGGTAGCCGACGCACTGAACCGGTACCCGCATGCGGGCGAGATCGTGTGGCTCCAGGAAGAGCCCGAGAACATGGGAGCCTGGAACTTCGTGAAGGGGCGCTTCTACGAGGCCCACGAGGAAACCCACATCATCCGGAGGATGAGCCGCTACGAGTCGGGCAGCCCGGCCACCGGCAGCGCGAAGATCCACGCGCAGGAGCAAGCCACCCTTCTCGACCGCGCGCTGACGCTCGATTGATCGAGCCCGAGTGACAGGCGGTCTCGATTCCCGCCGGGCCTGGCTCACGGTGGTGGGGGCGTTCTTCTCGTCGGGCATCACCTTGGGCACGGCCTACAGCTTCGGCGCCTTCTTCGAGTCGATGGCCGAGGAGTTCGACGCCGCCCGCGGCGCCACGGCGGTGATCTTCGGCATCACCACCTTCAGCTTCTTCTGGTTGGGCATCGGCACCGGTCGCATGGTCGATCGCTTCGGTCCCCGACCGGTGCTCGCGTTGGGTGCTGCCAGCCTGCTCGTCGGACTCCTCGCCACCGCCGAGGTGCAGTCGCTCACCGCCGGCTACCTCACCTACGGCGCAGGAGTCGGCATCGCCGCAGCATGCGGGTACGTGCCGATGGTGGCGGTGGTCGGCGCCTGGTTCGAGCGGTCGCGAGCGGTTGCGGTCGGCGTGGCCGTCGCCGGCATCGGCGTCGGGACACTGGTGCTGTCGCCGCTCGCCGCCGCGCTCATCGACGCTCACGGGTGGCGCGACACGTACCGCATCTTCGCCATCGGTGGGGCGGCGGTGCTCCTGGCTTGCGTCCCGCTGATGGATCGCCCGCCTGTGCACGCCCAGGCGACCGACCGGCCGTACCTCGATGCCTTCGGGTCGCCGGTTTTCCGGCGTCTGATCACGTCGGCGCTCTGTCTCGCGCTCGGACTGTTCGTGCCTTTCGTCTTCGTCGGTCAATACGCGAAGGATCGAGGTGTCGGTGCCGTGCAGGCATCGATTCTCGTGGGCGTGCTGGGCGGGTCGAGCGTGCTCGCTCGGGTGGGGTTCGGTTCGCTCGTGCGGCGATTCGGCTCGTTCCGCCTGTACCGGCTGTGCTTCGTGAGCCATTCGCTCAGCTTCTTCGTGTGGCTGGTGGCCGGATCGTCGTTTGCGGCCCTCGTGGTGTTCGTGGCGGTGTTGGGCGTCGGCTACGGAGGTTTCGTGGCCCTGAGCCCCATCGTGCTGAGCGATCTGTTGGGTGTGGTCGGGCTGGGAAAGATGCTCGGTGTGTTCTACACAGGCGCCGGGCTCGGTGGCCTGCTCGGTCCGCCATTTGCCGGATGGCTCATCGATCAGACCGACACCTACCGGTGGGCGATCGTGTTCGGCGGCGTGTCCGGAGCCGTGGGTACGCTGCTGCTCTTCTGGATGCCGGTGGATCGCTCCGGACGCATCGAACGCGCCGCCACCGCCGTCGGCTGAAGCGATTCGTCTCAGCCCAACCTCGCCTGCATGGCAGTGACCAGCCGCTCGGGCTTCTGATTGCCGGCAATGACCAGGCCGATCTCCGAACCGTCGATGAACGCCAGCGTGAGCAGCTTCGAGCTCGTGGCGCCGTCACGCAGGTCGACAGAGACCACCTCGTGGTAGGCGAGCTCGGCTTCGATGTCGCCGGCCGAGCCGGTGCCGGTATAGGTGCTCCAGAGGAATCGCCGATCGGTGACGATGAGATAGCCGTACGCCCTGGGGATACGCGCCGCTATTTCGCCAGGCTGCCCTGGCGCAGAATCCGGGCTGCTCGATTCGCTCGGCTGAACCACGGTGGCCTGCTCGACGGTCTCGCCTTCGGAAACCTCCAACTTCTTTCGCACTCGCCTCTCCAACTTCTTTCGCACTCGCCTGGTGAAGTCGGGCATGCGGTCCTTCCGGTCTGGCTCGATCACGATCGTAGTTTCGACGCGCCGATCGCTCGAGGCGAACGTGCACCTTCGGCCGTGCGCCGCGAGACTGGCACCATGTTCGACCTCACGCCCTCGCCGGACTCGCTCGATCCGATCGAACGAGCCTCCATCGACGAGATCCGGTCACTCCAGCTCGAACGCATGCAGTGGTCGCTGCGGCACGCCTACGACAATGTCGGGCACTACCGGGCCGCGTTCGAGGCGGCAGGGGTCCACCCCGACGACTGTCGGAGTCTCGACGATCTCGGCCGCTTCCCTTTCACCGCCAAGGAGGATCTCCGCGAGCACTATCCGTTCGGCATGTTCGCCGTACCCCAGGACCAGGTGTCGCGTATCCACGCGTCGTCGGGTACCACCGGGCAACCCACGGTCGTCGGCTACACCCGGAACGACATCGACATGTGGGCCGACGTGTGCGCCCGCTCCATCCGGGCATCGGGCGGCCGTCCCGGGCACAAGGTGCACGTGGCGTACGGCTACGGCCTGTTCACGGGGGGCCTCGGGGCCCACTACGGCGCCGAGCGGCTGGGGTGCACCGTGATCCCGGTGTCCGGCGGCATGACCGAGCGTCAGGTTCGCCTCATCCACGACTTCCGACCGGAGGTGATCATGGTCACGCCGAGCTACATGCTGGCCCTGATCGACGAGATGGAACGTCACGATCTCGATCCGACCGACACGTCGTTGCAGGTCGGTATCTTCGGCGCCGAACCCTGGACCAACGACATGCGACTGGAGGTCGAACGTCGTCTCGACATGCATGCCGTCGACATCTATGGGCTGTCCGAGGTGATCGGCCCCGGTGTCGCCAACGAATGCGTCGAGACCAAGGACGGCCTGCACGTCTGGGAGGACCACTTCTACCCCGAGATCATCGATCCCGAATCCGGGGCGGTGCTGCCCGACGGCGAATACGGCGAGCTGGCGTTCACCACGCTCACCAAGGAAGCAATGCCGATGGTGCGCTATCGCACCCGCGACCTCACCCGCCTGTTGCCCGGTACTGCACGGCCGATGCGGCGTATCGAGAAGATCACCGGCCGCACCGACGACATGATCATCCTCCGCGGCGTGAACCTGTTTCCCACCCAGATCGAGGAGCTCACCTTGCGAACTCCGGCGCTGTCGGCGCACTTCCAGTGCCACCTGCGCAAGGACGGCGCCATGGATTCTCTCACGGTCAGAGTCGAGCGCCGCAGTGATGCCTCCCCCGGCGAGGCGGCCGCGGCCGGGGCCGAGCTCGCCGACCACGTGAAGAGCAACATCGGGGTCAGCATTGCCGTCGAGGTGGTCGAACCCGGCGAGGTGGCGAGGTCGGCCGGCAAGATGCACCGAGTCGTAGATGAGCGCTGAGGGCCCCCACCCCCTCAACCAACCCGAAATCGGTTTGTGCGGGACCACATGTGGACCCCAGCAAACCAATTTCGGCGGGAGAGGTCGGTCAGCGAGCGCCGGAGATGAGCTGATCGACCGGAGCGAAGTCGTCGGTGAGCAGCAGGGCACCGTCGAGAAAGGCCGACAGGTCCTCGACGACGCGCCCGGCGTCGCCGGACCCCTCGATCGATCCGGCGAGGGCGTCCTCGTCGATCGGTCGATCCGACGCCACGATCACCGAGTTGCCGCCGAAGCCCGCCGCTGCCCCCGATCCGAGAATGACGACGACGTGGGGAAACACATCGGCGATCGTCGCCACCTCGGCTCGTAGGAACCCGAGCGCGGGCGAGTCGATCACGTTGGCGGCGTACACGCCGCCGGGTCGCAGTACCCGATCGATGTCGGTGAGGAACTCCCGGGTGGCGAGATGGAACGGCACGGCCCGGCTCCCGAACGCATCACCGATGACGACGTCGGCGCTGTCGGATGGCCGGTCGGTCATGCTCAGGCGGCCGTCGCCCACCACGATCTCGGTCTCGGCGGCCCGGTCGAATGCGAGGTCGGTGACCACGATGTCAACCAGGTCCTTGTCGATCTCCATCACCGTCTGGCGGCTGCCCGGACGAGTGGCCTGGAGATAGCGGGGAATGGTGAACCCACCCCCGCCCAGCTCGATGACGTCGACCGGGCCCTCGGGCGCGAGGATCTCGATGGCGTCGACGAGACGGCGGATGTACCAGAACTCGAGATGGGTGGGATCGTCGAGGTCGACATAGCTGTGGCGCAGATCGTCGAGACGCAGCACCCGTCCCGACGGATTGGCGGCATCGACCTCGACCGACACGCAGTAGTACGCCGTCTGGGTCTGGCATGGACTGTCGACGACGGCGACGCCGGTGATAAGCACCGCGACCAGCGCCGTGAGACTGAACAGACGGCCCGTCGAGTGGAGGGCGGCCGCTGTCCACAGTGCGACACCCGATGCGATGAGCAGGAGACCGACCGTGACGACGAGGGTGGTGACCGCGGCCCAGGCGACGAGCACGAACCCGGTGAGGAACGTGCCCACGATCGCACCGGCGGTGCTGTAGGCCGACAGCCGACCGACCGTGACGCCGGTGGTGGAGAGATCGCGCAGCTGGAGCTTCACCACCGCAGGGGGTACGGCACTGAGGACCGATGCCGCAGGGAGGAAGCCGAAGGCGGCCAGCGCGATGATGCTGACCCCGCCCGCCGAACCGAGCTCGGGGCCGAGCACTCGCACGACGGGAATGCTGGCGATGGCGAGAACCCCACCGGTCATGAGCAACAGCGGCACCACCCGCCGGGGATCGAACCGATCGGCCAGGTAGCCGCCGGCCCAGGCTCCCAACGCGATGCCGGCGAGGATCGTGCCGATGATGCCGGTGAAGGTCTCCAGGCTCACGCCGACGAACGGGGCGAGAATGCGTCCGGCGAGGATCTCCAGCACCAACACGGCAGCCGAGGTGCCGGTGACCAGCGCAATTGCGAGCGGTTTGGGCAGGGGCTCGCCGGCCCGCACCCTCGGCTGACCCCCCACCACTTCCGTCGAGGCCGGTGGCTCTTCAGCGGCCATCGGACTCTGCATTTGCGGCGGTGAAGCTGAACACGTGGGCGTCGTGGGGCTCACCGTGGAGGAGCAGCCGGGCGCGAGCAACACCTTCGTAGTGCGCACCGGCTTTCTCGGCGACCCGGCGGCTGGGGTGGTTCCGGGTCGACATGAACACTTCGAGGCGCTGGTAGCCCCCCTCGACCAGCCCGTGGCGCGCCAGCAGGCGGGTGGCCGCCGTGGCATGGCCACGACCGGTGTGGGCCGAATGCACCCAGTAACCCAGGTTGGCGGTGTTGTTGACCTCGTTGATCAGATTGAGTCCACAGCACCCGACGAAATTGCCCTCGTCGTCGATCATCGCGAAGCGGTGGACGTCACCGAGCTCGCCGTTGATCCAGCGCAGGGCGTCGACCTCGGTGTAGGTACTGTCGGCCCACGGCATGAAGGGCAACAGGTGGGCCCGCGAGGCGTGCACGGCCGCCGTCACCACGGGAGCGTCGTCGGGAGTCGGTGCTCGCAACACGAGATGATCGGAGCGCAGAGCCATGGCCACGAGTGTGGCCTGCAACGGAGCGGTAGTCGTGCCCATTTCCCGGATGTGGCTTCACGCCGAAGGCGTCAGGGTGCACACTGACCACATGACCGCCGCACCGACTGACGGGGCCGACCACCATCTGCTGCTGGTGCTGCGCCATGCCAAGTCCAGCTGGAAAACGCCAGGCCTGGCCGACCATGATCGACCCCTGGCGCCACGGGGCGTTCGCGCCGCGGCGGCTCTGCAACACCACTTCACCGACCTCGAGATCGTGCCCGACCTGGTGCTGTGCTCGAGCGCGACCCGCGCCGTCGAGACCTGGAAGGGAGTTGCCGGGGCCTTTCCACCCGCTACCGCCGTGGCGGTGGAGGACGAGCTGTACGGTGCCAACGACGACCATCTCCTCGGTCGGCTCTGTCTCGTGCCCGAGTCGGTCGGGTCGGTGCTGCTCATCGGCCACAATCCCGGGGTGGAGGATTTGTGCTCGGGGCTCGTGGGTTCGGGGGATCCGGTGCTGCAGGCCCGCCTCGAGACGAAGTTCCCCACCGGAGCCCTGGCGACGTTCTTCGTCCCCGTGCCGTGGGACGAGCTCGACTGGGGTGGCGCTGAGCTGATCGGCTTCGTCGTTCCCCGAAACCTCGAGTGGTGAGCCGTCGGCCCAGGCCCGACAGGACCTTCTGCTCTTGGCGAGGCTCCGGAGCCGACCGAGAATGCAACGATGGCCGACCGCGTGACCGCCTGCCCGAGCTGCGGAACCCGCAACCGCGTTCCCCTCGTGTCTCGTGGCCGACCGCGTTGCGGCGAATGCCGGGCCGACCTCCCCTGGTTGGTCGATCTCGGCGCCGGTGAAGTCGCCGCGGCCATCGAGCAGTCGAAGCTCCCCGTGTTGGTCGATCTGTGGGCGCCCTGGTGTGGACCGTGCCGCATGGTTGCTCCCGCGCTCGAACAACTCGCAGTGGAACGGGCCGGGTCGTTGCGCATCGCCAAGGTGAACGTCGACGACGCCCCGACGGCGTCGGCCCGATTCGGCGTGCAGGGCATCCCGACGATGCTGCTGTTCGCCGGTGGTGTCGAGGTCGGCCGACAGGTCGGCGCCATGCCGATCGAGGGCATCCGCCAGTTCGTCGACCGGTCGCTCGCCGGCTGAATCGACAACCGGCGCTCCTCCGGCACGGGTAAGGTCACCGCGATCGAAGGATGAGGTCATCGTGAAGCGTGCACTACCGATCGACAAGGTCGACATGGCGTCGGTGCCCATGTTCGCCGCGACGATGTTGGCCGAGGCGCGGGCCCTGCGGAACCGGCCGGTGCTCCGTGAGATGGGCGATCTCGACGACTGGACGACCGCCCAGCTCTCCGACCCGTCCCTGCCCCCAGACGAGCTGATTCCGGTGGGCTACGAACGCAACGACACCGTCGCCAGCCTCACCATGCTCGCCGGCAACATTGCCGTGAACCTGGCGATCGCGAATGCCCTCGGCAAGGTGGCCAGCCGACTGTTCGGCCGACGGGTGATCACCATCAGCGGCCGACGCGGCAGCCTCTTGGCAGCCATGGTGACCTGGGACTTCCTGTACTACTGGAACCACCGCTGGCAGCACGAGAAGCGGATCTTCTGGGCCAACCACGTCACCCACCACTCGAGCGAGCACTACAACCTGTCGACCGCATTGCGCCAGCCGTGGTCGGGGTTCTTGTTGGCGTGGGTGTACTTCCCGATGCCACTTCTCGGGTTCTCGCCCGCCCAGATCGCCAAGGCCGGCCAGCTCAACCTGCTCTATCAGTACTGGATCCACACCGAAGTCATCGACCGGCTCTCCCCCACCGCCGAGCACGTCCTCAACACGCCGTCACACCATCGGGTGCACCACGGAGCGAACCCGCAGTATCTCGACAAGAACTACGGCGGCATTCTCATCACCTGGGACAAGCTCTTCGGCACCTTCGAGCCCGAGGTGCGTCGCGTGAAGTACGGGCTCACGAAGAACATCAAGACGTTCAACCCGGTGAAGATCGGCTACGGCGAGTTCGCCGCCATCGCCCGCGACGTGCGCACGGCCAAGGGCTGGCGCGACAAGCTGGGCCACCTGTGGAACCGACCCGGCTGGCAGCCGGAGGCCTCATGACCCCCGCATTCGACACACTGCTGGTCGAGGTCGACGGGCGCATCGGGCGGCTGACTCTCAACCGACCCGACAAGCTGAATCCGCTGTCGACCCACACACTGCGCGAGCTGGCCGAAGCGGCACACTGGTTCGACACGCAGCGTGACGTTCGCGTCGTCGTGGTCTCGGGTGCCGGCCGGGCGTTCTCGGCCGGAGCCGACATCTCGAGCTTCGGCGAGGACCCGTCGAACGACGCACTCAGCCCCCGCGACTCGGCCGAGACCGGTTGGCTCATGGCCCGGGCCTTCGAGCAGATGCGGGCGGTCACGATCGCCGCCATCTGGGGTCCCTGTATCGGTGGTGGGGTCGTGCTGGCCGCCGTCTGCGACCTCCGCATCGCGGCGACCGACACGTACTTCTCCATACCCGAGGTCGATCTGGGCATCCCGCTCGCGTGGGGCGGCATTCCCCGCCTGGTTCGCGAGCTGGGCCCGGCGATCACCCGGGAGCTCGTGATGACCTGTCGGCCCTTCAGCGCCGACGAGGCCAGGGCCCTGGGGTTCCTGAACCGGGTCGTGGCGGCCGAGTCGGTGATGGCCGAGGCCGGACAACTCGCCGCCGATCTCGCCCAGAAGTCGGCCCTTGCCCTGTACGCCAGCAAGACCGGTGTCAATGCCGCGCTCGAGGCCATGGCGCCTGCTTCCGCCGCGTGGTCCGACGCCGACAGTCTGGTGGCGGCCCTCGGCGACCCTGAATCGCGTCGGCTCGGCAACGAGTACCTGCGTCGGGTGCGCAAAGAGGCCTCGGGGGAGAACCCATCGGACCGGCACGGTTGACAGCGCAAGACGTGCCCATACCCCACCCCGCCTCGGCAGCAAGTCGGCTGACCGCTCAGTCGGCGATCTTCTGAGTCGGTCCTGACGAGTCGGATCCCGTGCCCCGAGCCAGGTGGGAGCGAACCATCGGCGACTCCTGTATCACCATCGCCTCGAGCTCGGTGAGATCGGTGCTCGGCTCGAGCCCGACCTCGCCGAGGATCGCACGGATCTGCTGGCACGCCCGGAGCGCCTCGACGCGGCGCCCATCACGGGCCAGCGCCAGCACCAACAGGTACCAGAGCCGTTCGCGGTACGGGTTCTCGAGGGTCTCGGCCTCGAGACTCGCAATGGCCGACGTGAGTCTTCCGCACGCCACGTCGGCTTCCAGCCGCACCTCGATGGCACTCAACCGCAGCGCCTCGAGCCGTCTCACCTCGGGCTCGAGGAACACCACGTCGCTGAGATCACCGAAGGGCACTCCTCGCCAGAGCGCCAGGGCTTCGATCATCATGGCGGCAGCACTCGACGCGTCGTCGGCCACGAGGCCCGACGCGCGCTCCAACAAGCGCTCGAACCTGATCGAGTCGACAGCCGCGGGATCGGCCACGAGGCGATAGGAGTGGTCGATGAGCTCGATCACGTCGTGACCCAGCTCCCCCCTGAGGCGGGACACGATCGATTGGAGGGTGTCGATGGCGTGTTCGGGGGGATGATCTCCCCAAACGGACGCCACGAGATTGTCGATGGACACCGCGTGGTTGAGGCCGACGACGAGCGCGGCGAAGACGGTGCGCGCTCGCGGACCGCCGAGGGCTACCGAGCGCCCGTCGACGTCGACCTCGAGTGGACCGAGTACCTCGATCTGAAGAGTGCCCATGACGCTCCCGACACGAGTGTGGATGACTTCTGAGCTCATCGTGCCCATGTCGGACGACGCCCGCACAGAGGCCTTCGACACTGCATGTGGCGTGAAGGAGGTCTGCATGCGAGATGCGCTGAACGTCGCATGCGGCTCTCACGGGGCGCGCAGGGTGCCCGGCACACAATTGAATAGAGAGAAGAATCGAACCACGAAAGGAGGCGCAATGACGATCCTCGAAGAACGAGAAACTACTCAGGTACTGTCTCCCGAACGGGAACCGTTGGTCGAAGAGGAACGGCCGCCGATGCCACCACCGCAACAGCCGCGGCGGGTCACCCGGTGGCTGTCTTGGATGGCAGCGATCTTCCTGATGGCCGGATTTGCCGCCGTTGTGGCGGTGATCGTGGCTACCAACGATGAGATCACCGATACGCCGTCGCTGAGCGACATCGATCCCCACGTGAGCCCCGAGATCCTCACAACCCAACCGGTCGTGTTGGTCGCACCGTCGCTGACCACCATCGACCCCCACGTGAGCCCCGAGATCCTCACAACCCAACCGGTCGTGTTGGTCGCACCGTCGCTGACCACCATCGACCCCCACGTGAGCCCCGAGATCCTCACAACCCAACCGGTCGTGTTGGT
>JAHEJN010000164.1 GCA_024638845.1 Acidimicrobiales bacterium
TCGTCGAGGTCGGAGAGGAGCGGCTCGGGAAGTCGTACGGCGATCTGTTCGGTGGCCATTCAGTCAGCATACCGTATCGGGATGCCAAGCGGTGTGCAGTCCTAGCAGTCAGCGTCGTCCGATGCTTGTGCCGCCCGGAAAGTCGGTCGTGGCTGTTCAGGCCGCATTTCTGTATTCGTGGATGAGGCCGTTGCATCGGCTGGTTCGGAGCACGGTCACGGTCGCCGGTGGAGATTCGGGGGGATCGTGGGCCGCTGCTGGCGGTCCCTGGTCAAGGGACTGGTGGGGCCGATGCTGGTTGTAGTGGTCGATGTAGTCGGTGACGAGGCGTTCGAGTTGGCGGCGGTTCCAGATGATGGTGTGCGGGGCAACCCTTCGGGTTGCTTGAGGAGTTCTCGTCGGATCGATCCGATCCAGCGCTCGGCGAACGTGTTTGCGACGGGAGTGCGGACCGGGGTCTTCAGGATCTTGAAGCCTTCGGTTCGGAAGATCTCGTCGAAGCTGTCGACGAACTGGCTGCCTCGGTCACGCACGAGAGCGCGAGCATCGGTGAGTTGATCAGAGTGTTGGAGGAACAGGTTGCGGGCGGCTTGTGTGGTCCAGGCTCCGGTCGGGTTGGCGGTTGTACCGGCGTAGAAGACTTGGCAGGTGGGGATGTGCATGAAGAGCAGCACGTAGTAGCGGCGGAGCAGAGTGCTGTCGATGGTGAAGAAGTCGCTGGCGACGGCGGTTTGGGAGTGAAGGAACTGTGACCACGTCACGTCTGAGCGGTGCGAGGCTGGTTCGGTACCGCTGGTTTTGAGGATGCTCCCACGGTGGAGGAAGCGATGCGGTTGCCGAGGCCGGCGAGTTCGCTGTGGATGCGTCGGTAGCCCCAGGTCGGGTTCTCTGTTGCCAACCGGACGATGAGCTTCCGTAGCTCGGGTGTGCTGGCCGGTCGATCTGGTGGTCTAGGACGGCAAGTTGGTGGCGCAAGACGATGATCTCGAGGTCCTTGGAACGACCGGAGCGGACCGCTAGGCGGGCGAGCATGGCGATGAGGCGGTAGAAGACTTGAGGCACGACCGATCAGCATCGCCCGCATTTCGCCTGGTCAAACCACACGACCGAGTATTCGGCCCCACACGCTCAGCCGCCCGTCGCCGACCCGCTCATTCATGTGCCGATCCTGAGCAGTCTTTGCGCCCGTTCCGGCCCGACGGTGTGAGCGCCGAACATATGGGTTACCATATGGTTATGGCTCGACGTGAAGTACTGGTGCAACTCGACGATGACCTTGTCGAACAACTCGATGCGTTGGCAACCAAACTCGGCACCAACCGATCTGAACTGATGCGTCGAGGTGCTCTAGCAGTCCTCGATGCCGAGGGGCTCGAAACTGCGGATCGCGAGCTCCGAGCGGCGTACCTACGCCAACCGGCCGACCCCAAGCTGGTCCAATCAGCACGACGACTTGCCGGCGAGTCGACTCCGGCGTGGTAGCTCGCAACGACATCTACTGGGCAGACCTTGGCCCTCCGGCGGGCCGGCGGCCGGTCTGCGTGCTCACCCGCGACGCCGCAATCGAGGTGCTGACATCTGTGACCTGCGCACCCATCACACGCACCGCTCGCGAGATCCGGTCCGAGGTCGAACTCGGACCCGAGCACGGCCTTCCCGAAGTGTGTGTCGTCAGCTGCGACAACGTCATCACGATTCCCATCGACGATCTGGGCGACGAGCCCGTGGGTCATCTCGACGAGGTCACCAGGGCTCGACTGGACCAAGCCCTGCGGTACTCGCTCGACATCGTCTACTGAGGATGTGGGTGCCCGAAACCCTGTCGTGAGTCCGTGACCAGGAGTGGGTGTTTCATCGGTGTTGGGCCGAGGTTCTGGGCCGGCCTGTTTCGCTTCAGCTCTTCGACTCGGGCGGGTCAGAATTCAACCGGCTACGACGGCCTCGCAGGGTCTCGATCCCCAGCTGACGCAGGTGTTCTGTTCGTCACTGACCGAGATCGGCAGCGAGACTCGCACGACCCAACCACGATGCACCGCACGCGCCTATCGTGACGCAACAGTGCGGCTCAGACTGCGGGGGGACGTTGTTCGGGGCTGTGGCTATCGAGAAGTAGGTCGAGCGTGAATTCGAACGAATCGTCGATGTGGCCGTTGCGGTGTTGGTCGACGTGGTGCAGCACGTGGGCGTGTCGATCGGGGTCGAGCGTGGCGATCATCTTTCCGATCGCTGCTTCGTCGCCGGCGAAGGTCATAGCGTGGCGTTGGAGCATGTAGCCAACGGTGTGGTTGAAGAAGGCGTGGTAGGCCCTGTGCGCGTCATGTTCACTCAGCCCCGAAGCTGCGAAGGCTGCGAGTTGCCAGTCCATCAGATCGAACCGGCGCGGCCCGGGGATCGACCTCACCCAGAGCTCAACCGACCAGGGGTGGTGTTCGAACAGCGCCTTGAGGTCGAGCGCGTGTCTTCGCAATGCGGTGCGCCAGTCGAACGTGTCGTCGATGTCGGGCGTCTCGAGTTGGTCGATGCAATGTTCGACCATTCCGGTGTGGAGGTCGGCTTTGTTGCTCACATGCGTGTAGAGCGACATGACCTCGAAGCCAAGCTCTTTGGCGAGGTTTCGCATCGACAGCTTGGCCAGTCCGTCCCGATCAGCAACGCGGATTGCGGCGTCGACGATCGCCTCTCTTGTGAGTTTGGGTCTGCCTCTAGTGGTCATGGTTGCCAAACCCTCCCGTTCTCCGTACAGTGTACGGAGTAGTCAGTACACTGTACGGAACTCATCCTACAGGATGCCTGACACGAACGAATAGAAAGACAAGGAACAGCCGTGATTTCAACACCAGACACCATGACCTCAGTCGTGCAACCTGCCTACGGGCTCGATGCGATCGAGATAAGCCAACGTCCCGTGCCCTTTGCGGGGCCAGGACAACTCCGGATCAAGGTCGCCGCGAGCACTGTCAACCCCATGGATTGGCACCTTGCTACCGGACAGCCGAGCCTTGTCCGACTCGCCGAGGGCCTCCGTCGTCCAAAGCACGAGATCCCCGGCCATGAAGCGTGCGGGGTGGTTGACCAGATCGGGTCCGGCGTTTCCGACTTCGTGATAGGACAGTCAGTCTTCGGGTGGGTGACCGGCGCATACGCTGAGTACGCCATCGCTGAGGCGGATCGCATATGGCTCGCTCCCACGGAGATGACCGAGTTCGAGTGCGCTGCATTGCCGATCGCCGGAGCGGCCGCGTTGGAAGCAGTGGAACGGGGCGATGTCGCCGGCAAGCGAGTCGTCGTGAACGGCGCATCTGGAGGAGTCGGTCACTACGCCGTGCAGATCGCCAAGGCGCACGGAGCAAGCTGTGTCGCCGGGGTCTGTTCCAGCAAGAACGCGGCCTTCGTAATGGGCCTCGGCGCCGACCAGGTCATCGACTACGGCTCCGAGGACTTCACGTCCGAGCGGTGGGACACCGTCATCGATTGCATCGGGAACCGCAGCGGTAGCGAGATCCGGCGAGCGCTTGTAGGCGATGGCCGATGGGTTGTCGTTGGTGATCATCAGAAGCACGGCTTGCTCGGCCCGCTCCCACGCCTAGCGGCGCGTCTTGTGCGATGGCGCTTTGGGTCGCAGTCGTGTCACTGGTTCGTCCAAAGCGAGGACCCGCGCTACCTCGCAGAGCTTGCGGTACTCGTCGACCAGGGCCTGGTCCGCTCACATCTCAGCGACACTCTCATGATGGGCGATGTGCGGGCTGGCTACGACCGGATCGAGAGCGGCCGAACCGTCGGCAAACTCGCAGTCAAGATCGCAGCCGCACATCGGATGAAATCAACCAACGCCGTATCGACCGGCAGGGAACCGACCGAAGCGAACAACAAGATCGGAGCCTCATCGTGACCACTACGAAGACAACACCAAGCCCGGAGTCTGTGACGGGTCTGAACGAGCGAGTCGCCGTCCTGGAAAAGAAGGCAGTCATCTTCGCCCTGTGGATCTTCGTTCTCCTCAACTTCATCTTCCGTGACCTCCACGAAATCGGGAAGGCGGAGTTTCTCGAAGAAGCGCTCACCGGAACATACGACGGAAG
>JAHEJN010000165.1 GCA_024638845.1 Acidimicrobiales bacterium
CGCCCTACCGGTGCTCGAGCAGTACATCCGGATACCGGCCAAGTCCCCGGCCTTCGACGCCGACTGGGCGGCGAACGGACACCTCGCCGCCGCCGTCGAGCTGATTCGGGCCTGGTGCAGCGAGCACGCTCCCGACAATGCCAGCGTCGAGGTGCACGAGGTCGAGGGCCGAACACCCGTGGTCGTGATCGACGTGCCGGCCTCGCCCGGCATCGAACGCACCGACACGGTGCTGCTCTACGGCCACCTCGACAAACAACCCGAGATGACCGGCTGGCGCGAGGGTCTCGGACCGTGGACACCGGTTATCGAGAACGACCGCCTCTACGGTCGGGGCGGGGCTGACGACGGCTACTCGGCCTTCGCCATCACGGCCGCGCTCGAAGCGGTCCGCCGTGCTGGTGGCTCGCACCAGCGCTGTATCGCACTCATCGAAGCCAGCGAGGAGAGCGGAAGCCCCGACCTCCCTGCCCACCTCGAGAAACTGTCCGATCGACTCGGCGACGTGAGCCTCGTGGTCTGCCTCGACTCGGGAGCCGCCGACTACGACGGGCTGTGGATGACGACGTCGCTGCGCGGGACTATCCAGGCACAGCTCAGAGTCGACGTGCTGGAACGAGGTATGCATTCGGGCCTGACCGGTGGGCTCGCACCGTCGAGCGTTCGCATTCTGCGCCAGCTCCTCGACCGGATCGAGGACTCCACAACCGGCGAGATCCTCCTCGATCGGTTCCAGGTGAACATCCCTGGTGACCGCATCACCGAGGCGCAGGCTGCGGCCGCCGCAGGGGTCGACCCTCGAGCCGAGGTTGCCTTCGTCGGCGACACGCGCAGCGATGCAGTCGACGCGACGTCGGCGCTCCTCCAGACCACCTGGCTCCCGGTCATGACCACGATCGGGATCGACGGCGTGCCCGCTCTCGCCGACGCCGGCAACGTGATGCGCCCCTACACGACGCTGGGGCTCTCGTTTCGCATTCCACCGACCTGTGACCCCGAAGCGGCCATCGAGCAGCTTCGCCGCGTGCTGGAGAGTGATCCGCCGAGCGGGGCCAAGGTCGAGCTCACGATCGTCGAATCGAGCGCCGGCTGGAACGCCAGCCCGACCGACGAATGGCTCCTCGAGGCGCTCGACGCTGCCTCATGCACGCACTTCGGGCGACCGCCGGGTTGGTGGGGGCTTGGAGGCTCGATTCCGTTCATGGCCCTGCTGGGTGACCGATACCCGAACGCGCAGTTCGTGATCACCGGCGTGCTCGGACCCGACTCCAACGCCCACGGCCCCAACGAGTTCCTCCATCTGCCGACCAGCCGACGGGTGTCGGCGTGCGTAGCCCACGTGCTCGACGCCCATGCCAACCGGCCCGGACCCTGAGATCACCACTCCCGGCTCGAACGCTGCCGCGCCTGCTGCCCGCCCCGGCCGGTGTTTCATGGCCGACCTCGTCGACATCCGCCGAGAGCCCGTCACGTGCCGCGTCGAGGAAGCGTGTCCAATCCCCATGGCGGGCTGAAGTGTCCTCTCGATCCGAATCGGTCTCCTCGACGCGCGTGACGGTCAGGCCACCGATCGCGGTACGGCTCAGGTGCAGGGCAACGCTGGGATGTTGTCGGTAGAGCGGCAGCTGCCACCGGCACCGGCGCTCACTGTCGTGCCACCAGTGACGGTCACGGTGTTCCTACGGACTCGGGTCGTGCCGCGGGTCCCGGTCTTGATTTCGAGGTCGCCGGCGCTGGTGAGGATCGAACCCTTGACTTTGACCGTTCCGTCGACGCCACCGAGATCGGACGCCCGAACCTGGATGCCCTGAGCGCCTGTGGCGTGAAGCGTGCTGTCGGTGACCACGACCGTGCCATCGGGCCAGTCAAACGATGCGACGAGCTGAATCGAGCTGCCTCGCAGAATGCTCCGCCGGACAACGACCCGGCCGTCTTGCTCGGGGACTGCGCCATCACCGGCACAACAGCCCGCAGTCAGTTCGAGCGATCCCGCCATGTCGATGGTCGAGTCGAGGACCTTTACGGTCGTGTCGGCCGGGCTGCCAATGGCGGCGAGGCTGCTGTTGCCCGTGAGCGTTACGCCACGAAACACCAGCCGTGAACCGACGGTCATCCCGACTACGCAAGGCCCGTCGAGCGCACCCGTGCCGCCCACGTAACGCTTGTTTCCCGTCACGAACGCAATGCCATCGTCGTTGCAGTCCGCCGCGAAGTCGGCGGCCGTGTCCGGTGCCGCGCCGGCCGGCGTGACCATTGCGGCTGCTGCTGCCATCACGGTGACTGCGAACAGCAATCGCTTCATCTCTTCCCCGTTCAATCAGGCATCCCGCGCAAAGTATGAAACGAGACGATTTCGAGGCTACGCGACCAACGGAGCAAGGCAAGCCGATCGGGCCGATCGGCCCATCCCGGCGGTCTGGGACGCTCGTAAGTGGTGACCTTGGTCCTTACGCTCTCTGGCTGCGCGTCGCCAGACTGGGTGACAGTGCGGATGGGTGAGGGAGTAACCGATGCGGCGATGGGGTTCGGCGCTGACAGCGATGATCGTGGTGTCGGCGTTTGGGTTCGTGACTGGCGCCTGTGGGGACGACGCCGCCGATGAGCGTTCGCTGCTGGTCGAGTTCGAGGAGCCTACGGGCAAGGAGTTCGTGCAGGTGGTGTACCTCAATGGCTTCGATGATCGTGCGCAACCTGATGAATCAGAGTTCGTCACCGAGCAAGTTCACTGGGATGGGATCACCACTGTTGTCGTCGACTTGACCAACGCGGAATCGCCGTGTCGCGGCGCGATATTCGGTGTCGTAGAGGAGCTGGCGGATCTTGGCCTTGGTGAGGTAGTCACCATTGCGGTGAACGGCGAACCGGCGGTCGTCAACCTGGTGGGCTGTCGAGACGCTCGGATTTCGGCCTCATGACATGAGTCGACGGACACCCCTGTTCCGTTCTCCGCATCCAACTCGGGTCCAGCCACAAACCACCGTCCCCGGAGCATCGGTCGGGGACCCTCGACAACGGCGAACGAAGACCCGCTGCGGCGATCCTCTCACCACGCACGACGGCCCATGATGACCTTTTCCTCTTCAGGTGCGTCGTACGACCTGGGAGGCTGAGATCACAGGAGTCTGCCCCACTTCTCTGGGCAGCCCCAAAGAGTCTGAAGGCGGCCATTCGCCTTCGCCGAAGCTGGATGGCTCCTTCCTGTTGCTTGGAGGCCATCATGCGACGACTGACGCTGTTTCTAGTGGTCATTGCTTTGCTGATGGTGGGCCTCAGCGCGTGTGGAGACGACGACGACGATGGCTCCGTTGCTGAGGAAGGGGCGGCTATCTCTGCGTTGGTGATGAAGGCGTGGGAGACCGGGGATCAGGCCGACATTGACGTTGTCTACGCGCAGGACGTTCGGATGATCTTCGGCCAGGACACCGTTGCCGAGAACCGGGAGGAGATCGGCTCGCTCATCTCAGAAACCATGGGCTTCGGCAACTCGTATGAACAGATCGGATCGGTGACCACGTACACGGGGATAGACGGTGATCTGTACATCGGAACGATGGTCGAGGTCCAGGGAGCCGGTCACCCACGAGGAGCTCCACTCGTGGGCTTCTACCGGGTCAGCGACGGACAGGTGATTCTGCATGTGTTCATCGAGGCCGAGGCGTACTAGTGCCAGCCTGCAGGACCTCCGGCTGACTTCGGTCCAGAGTTGGAGCCAATGCGGCTCTTCAGGCCGCCGGCATCCCCTTTGTGCCGGTCGGGGGCACTCGATAACGGCGAACGAAAACCAGCTGCGGCGATCTTCCTACCACCCATGACGGCCCATGCCGGGCGCGCGATGATCGCAGCGGCGGGAGGCCTCCAACCGGCCGGAGCCGGCGCCGCGAGGATGACCCGATCCAGCGCGACCCACCGTTGATCAACGCTGACGACGCTGTCTTGTCCTAGTCATGAGTCACCCAGATCAATCACTCGGACCTCGGACCACCGATATCGAGAACACCGCGCTACGACGGCCACCAAAACGCCGAGCGATCATGAGCGAAGGAGTGTGCGTCCCCGAGCCGGC
>JAHEJN010000166.1 GCA_024638845.1 Acidimicrobiales bacterium
AGAAACACGCGCCGGATGGTCGCGATGGCGGCAACTCTCGCAACGGGACGAGGTCGAAGACGGTGATCACCGAGGTCGGCCCGGTCGAGATCGACACGCCCCGTGACCGCGATGGCAGCTTGGCGAGGTGCAGGCCCATTTGGCGGAGACCTATGGGACCGAGGTGTTGCGAGAGACGATCTCGGAGTGGTTGAACCGGCCGCTCGATCGCGTCTACCCGGTGGTGTTCATCGACGCGATCGTGGTCAAGGTCCGTGACGGCCAGGTCACGAACCGGCCGTTCTACGCCGCGATCGGTGTCACTATCGACGGCAACGCGACATTCTCGGGATCTGGGCCGGCACCGGCGGTGAGGACGCCAAGTTCTGGTTGCAGGTGTTGACCGACATCACGAACCGGGGCACCGACGACGTCTGATGGTCGTCTGCGACGGCCTCAAAGGCCTCCCGGATGCGATCGAGGCGACGTGGCCGCGGGCGGTCACCCAGACGTGTGTGATCCATCTGATCCGCAACACGTTCCGACTCGCTTCTCGGCGGGACTGGGACACGATGGCCAAAGACCTCCATCCGGTCTACACCGCGGTCAACGAGGCCCAGGCCAAGGAACGCCTCGACGAGTTCCATCACAAATGGGGTGACGTCTACCCGGCGATCAAGAGCCTGTGGGAGAACGCCTGGACCGAGTTCGTGCCGTTCCTCGACTACTCACCGGAGATCCGCCGAGTGATCTACTCGACGAATTCGATAGAGAGCCTGCACGCCAGGTTCCGGCGAGCGACCAGAGCAAGGGGACACTTCCCCAACGAACAGGCCGCCATGAAATGCCTCTACCTCGTCGTGAGGTCGCTCGACCCGACCGGCTCAGGACAAGAACGCTGGATGAACCGCTGGAAGCCCACCCTCAACGCCTTCGCCATCACCTTCGAAGGGAGACTCTTCTAGAATCAGCCCAACCACAACGACGATGAACCGGCCAGACCACTTACACCGTTGGCCCGACAGTCTCTCCGTAGGACGTGGCGCGGACCATGGCGCGGACCATGGCGCGTTCGAACTCGAGAGCGTCGAGGAGCTCCGAGAGGAGACGATCGGCGTAGGCCTCGACGCTGGCCAGATCTCGCAGTGGCCCGCCGACGATCGGATCCGAGAGCCCGCAACCCGGCCGGTCGACGAGGATGCAGCGGACGCCTTCGAGCCGCAAACCATTTGCAGAGCGACACCCCCTGGCGGGCGTCAGGGGAATGCGGGTGCTTTCGCTGGCACCGAGCCGACTCACCCGGCGCGGGTGAAGCAAGCGTGCCGGACGTCGCCTAGAAAGGATCGATGATCAGCCCGGAGGGTCGAACACGCATTTGCGCGCCGACCGGGATGGACCGAGCACGAAGGAGCATCAATCCCCATGGAACCATCGAACCACACTGCGCCACCGGTGACGGCTGACAACTTCCAGCGGGTCGAGTCCGACCTTGCGATCAGGATGATCTACGACCAGGTCGGCTTGAGCACGCTGCTCCACGATCGCAATCCGACGCCGCTGGAGGACCAGAAGATCATTCGGATGAACCGGGACACGCTCTATTCGTACGCGATCTTGGACCTCACCGAACCCGGGACGATCACAATGCCGGAGACCGACGGACGGTACATGAGCCTGCATGTGATCAGCCAGGATCACTTCTCCCGCGTGTTCGCGTCCCCTGGGACCTACGAGATCCGGCAGGAAGATGTCGGTACGCGCTACGCCTACTGCCTCCTCCGGACGTTCGTCGACATGTCGGATGCGGCTGACATCGAGAAGGCCAACGCGCTCCAGGACAAGGTGATCGTCGAAGGTGGCGGCAACGGGCCACTGGACGTGCCCGACTGGGACACCGATGAAGCGTCGCGCGTCCGAGATGCGCTGCTCGTGCTCTCCAGCACGCTCTCCGATACGTCTGACTACTTCGGCCTGCCCGAGCAGACCACGCCGGTTCATCACCTGATCGGCTCGGCCATGGGGTGGGCGGGGATGCCGAAGGGGAACGCGATGTACACCAACGTCGTGCCCGAACAGAACGACGGCACCGTGCCGCACTCGCTCACGGTCCGAGACGTACCTGTCGATGCGTTCTGGTCCGTCACCGTTTACCGCGCCGACGGGTACATCGAACCCAACGAGCGAGGCGTCTCCGCATTCAACGACCGCACCGCAGAGCCCAATCCCGACGGCAGCTACACGATCTACTTCGGAGACTGTGACGACCCGGAGAAGAAGAACTGCTTGAGCATCACCGAAGGATGGAACTACATCTTCAGGATGTACGAGCCCCGACAAGAGATCATCGACGGAACGTGGACCGTTCCACCAGCGGTACCGCTGCGGTGAAGCTCATCACGAACGAACCACAACCTGGAGGTTGGCCATGACGATCGACGAGAGCTTGACAGCAGACGACATTGCCCGCACCGCTGAGGAGACGTACCTCTTCGCGTTTCCGATGATGATGGGATACCGCTTCGCCTACGGAATGGCGATCGACGAGGATGCGCCGTCGTACCGGGGACCCAGGAACCAGATCCACAGCGATCCACAGACCCTTGGCCCGAGCTTTCGCGATGTCATCTCGCCCAACGCTGACACCCCGTACTCATTCGCCACCCTGGATCTTCGCGCTGAGCCGGTGGTGCTTCATGTTCCGGAGGTGACAGGTCGCTACTACGTGATCCAGTTGGAGGACCTCTACGGTTTCAATGCGAACTACGTCGGCACGCGGGTCACCGGGACCGATGCGGGGACGTACGTCTTGGCGGGTCCCGGGTGGTCGGGGTCGAAACCGGCGGGCGTCGACGATGTGCTGCGGTTCGAGACCGACCTGATCTTGACCATCGGGCGTACACAGCTGCTCGGCGCAGCCGATCTTCCCGCGCTCACTGCGGTGATGAGCGAGTACCGGATGGAGCCACTGTCTGCGTTTCTCGGAGAGCCGAGTCCGCAGGCGGAGCCGTTCCCGTGGCCGATCTGGGATGACGAGGCTTCACGCGACGAGCGCTTCATCGGGCTTCTGAATCCGCTGCTCGAGCTGTGCCGGCCAACGCACCCGGAGGACGCTGACCTCTTCGCGAGAGCCGCGCGAATCGGCGTCGGCGCAGGGGTCACCTTCGACCCCGAACAGTTCACTGCTGATCAACGCGACGCGATTCGGTCCGGTATCGAGACGGCCCGAGACAAGATGGCCGATCAGGCGTCTCGTCTTGCCGCCGAGGTCAACGGGTGGATGGGTTTGGAGGGGTTCGGACCGCGCAGCTACTTCAAAGGCAACTCCCTGCTTCGCGCAGGAGCGGCGATGGCCGGTTGGGGCGCCAACGACAAGGAGGAGGCGTACTACCCGCTCGCCAGAGTCGACGCCGACGGAGAGGCCCTCGACGGCAACCACCGCTATCGGCTGACCTTCGACACCGAACCACCGAACAACGCGTTCTGGTCGGTCACGCTGTACGACACCTCCTACGACGGGACGGCCGGATACCTCGTCGACAACCCGATCGACCGCTACCTGATCAACAGCACAACGGAGGGCCTGTCAGTCGATGATGACGGTTCGCTCGCCATCGTCATCCAGCACGATCGGCCCGAAGCCACCGCAGAGGTCGCCAACTGGCTACCAGCACCTGACGGCCCGTTCTATCTGATCCTGCGCAACTACATGCCACAAGCGGCCGCACTGAACGGATCATGGGAACCACCACCGGTGAAGAGAGTCGGCTGAGTTGACAGCACGAGGCCAGCCATTCCTCGGATCGCCGACTTCATCGGTCTCGACGCCAACCCCGACCTCCTGGCCACAGCAACAGAACACGCCACGCTCACCGCAACCTCGGCAACTCCGTGAGGCGGCTCCGCCGACCCAGGCATTAGCAAAACACTTGCAACCGCGACACCCCCAAGATTTTCAGGCCTCTGACCAGGGAGTATGTCCACTCTCGAGAAGGACGTGGGACAACAGCCCCCAAGGCCTTCGAAACTACAAAAGCCCAGGTCACAGCCCTGCCACCTCTCAAGTGGGAG
>JAHEJN010000167.1 GCA_024638845.1 Acidimicrobiales bacterium
GATGCGATCTTCGTGAAACGGCACACCGGCGGCAGCGGCTATAACGACGAGGTCTTCCACGACGACGAGCACGTGCTCCGGGTGCTCACGAAGGTGCTCGACGAGTCGTCGCGGTCACACCGGAAACTCGATCCGAGCGAGGGCCTCCAAGACGCCCAGCTCGACAGCGGCGCTCGCCTGCACATCGTGCACGCCGACGTCGCTCGCGGCAGCCACACCATGGTCAACATCCGCAAGTTCACGGGCGTGCCGTTTCGCAACCTGGGCGAGCTCGTCGATCGCGACATGCTCTCGACCGAGGTTGCACGATTCCTCTCGGCTTGCGTGCATTCACGGCTCTCCATCGTGTTCGCCGGTGCACCTGGCGCCGGCAAGACCACGCTCATGTCGTGCTGTTGCGCCGAGCTCGACCCGTCGCTTCGCGTCGTCATCGCCGAAGAGGTGTTCGAGGCCGACGTGATGGTGCCCAACGTCGCCAGCATGCAGACCCGACCCGCTCGCGCCGAGCGCTCTGCGGTCGACCTCCGCCGCCTGGTCGCCGGATTCTTGCGTATGGCGCCCGATGTCGCCATCGTCGGAGAGGTCCGAGACCGAGAAGCGCTACCGCTCCTGCTCACATTGTCATCGGGTGTCACCGGATACACCACCATCCACGCCGGTTCGGCCCGGCAGGCCCTGTCGCGCCTCCGCTTCATCTGCCAGCTTTCCGACACGTCGAACGAACTACCCATGTCGGCCCTGAACACCTTGGTGTCGGACTCGGTCGACATCGTCGTGCATTGCACCCGCACCGCGGAGGGCCCTCAGGTGTCGTCGGTCGTTGCCGTGGAAGACCTCCAGAGCGCCGCCGACGGCACCCAGTTCACCATCTCGGAGATCTTCCGCCGACCGGCACCGGGCATGCAACTCGGCTGGACGGGAGAACTGCCCGTGCGGGCCGGTCGCCAGATCGAAGAGCACGGCTTCGATCTGCACGCGCTGCTCGACATCGATCCGAACGCCACCGCTGGTGCGTCGTGATCGGCCTCGTTCTCGCGCTGTCGGGTGCGCTCGGTGTGTACTACGTCTACACCGCGGTCGCCTTCGGCTGGACGGGCACGAGCCTGGCTCCGAGCCCTCGAGCGCGGCGCAAGGAATCGGCGTCCGACCAGCTCGAGCAATGGCTCACCCAGGCCGGCCTCGAGGGCATCGACCTCAACCAGTTCGGTGCCGTGGTCGCCATGTTGTTCGTGCTCGGCTTGCTGGTGGCCTTCACCGTGTTCGGCGGGGTGGTCCCGGCCCTCGTGGTGGGGCTCTTCGCCGCCACGTTCCCGCTGGCGAGCTACCGGCTCCGGCGTCAGAAGCGGCGGGTTCGCGCCCAGGAGGCATGGCCGCGGATGATCGAGGAGATGCGGGTCCTCACCGGGTCACTCGGCCGCTCCATTCCCCAGGCTCTCTTCGAGATCGGCGATCGGGCGCCCGAAGAGATGCAATCGGCCTTCGCAGCCGGTCGCCGAGAGTGGCTCATCACGACCGACTTCGCCCGCACCGTTGCCGTCCTCAAACGCGGGTTGGCCGACTCGACCGCCGATGCGGCGCTCGAAACGCTGCTGGTCGCCCACGAGATCGGTGGCACCGATCTCGACCATCGCCTCCAGTCGCTCGCCGAAGACCGCGTCCTCGACGTGCAGGGCCGCAAGGACGCCATCGCCAAGCAGGCCGGGGTGAAGTTCGCCCGGTGGTTCGTGTTGCTGGTTCCCGCAGGGATGGCTCTCGCCGGTATGTCGGTCGGAAACGGTCGGGCTGCCTACAGCACCGCGATCGGGCAGACCATCGTCGTCTTCGCACTGGCCGTCATCGTGATCTGCTGGATGTGGGCCGGGCATTTCATGCGGCTTCCCCAAGAGCAGCGGGTGCTGGCCGGACGGGACGAGGTTCCATGAGTCGCCTCGTCGTGATCTCTGGTCTGGTTCTGTGGGTCGGTCTGGTGCTCGTGATGGCAGAGTTGCGCTGGTTCAGTCGGCGTCCGCTCTCGGACCGGCTCCGGCAGTACTCGCCGAACGTCAGCAGCCGTCACGGGCGCGGCGGGCTGCTGAGCGTCGAGTCGTTCCGCGATGTCGTCGCACCGCTCTCCCAGAGCATCGGAGCGTCACTGGCCCGCACGTTCGGGGTCAGCGAAGAGCTCTCGGTTCGCCTTCGCCGGATCCACTCTCCTCTCGATGTCGCCTCGTTCCGCACCCGCCAGGTCGGGGTCTGCCTGGCGATCGGTGGGCTCTGTGCGCTGTTCGCCGTGGCCATCCAACCCCCACTCGTGCTCTCGCTCCTTCTCATCGTCGGGGCTCCGATCTTCGCCTTTCTCGTGCAGGAGCAGCAGGTGGCGTCGGCATCGGAGAAGCGACAGCGCCGCCTCTTCCTCGAGTTGCCGGTGATCGCCGAGCAACTCGGGATGCTGCTCTCGGCCGGCTACTCGCTGGGCTCGGCCCTGCAGCGGATTGCCACACGGGGCGACGGCGTAGTTGCGGAAGATCTTCGCCTGGTGATCTCGCGCGTTCGCCAGGGCCTATCCGAGGCACAAGCGCTCGGCGAATGGGCCGAACTCGCCGACGTCGACGCGCTCGACCGGCTCACCTCGATCCTCGCGCTCAACCGAAGCGCAGTCGATCTCGGTCGGCTCATCCACGACGAGGCCCATGCCATCCGACGCGAGGTCCACCGTGAGCTTCTGGCCACCATCGAGCGTCGGGGCCAGCAGGTCTGGATTCCCGTCACCGTGGCCACCCTCGTGCCCGGAGTGCTGTTCCTCGCCGTTCCCTTTGTCGAAGCCTTACGCCTCTTCACCGATGCGTGACACACTTACCACCCAGGAGGTCCCCGTGAACACCCTCACAACCACTGCGATACGACTCGATGTCTTCGTGCGATGTCTCACCGCCGATCTCGCGAAGCGTGCCCGTGACGAACGGGGCGAGGGGGTGATCTCGGCCGCCATCGCTGTGTTGATCATGGCGTTCCTCGGTGTCGCCGCCTGGGTGGCATTCAAGGCGCTGTTCGATTCGGCCAGCACCAAGGCCGAGACCCAGGTCGATCAGATCGGCGGCTGATCCGTCGTCGGAGCCCGAGGGGCGTCGATCCATGCTGCCTGCGAATCTCGACACCGGCTGGGGCGAGCGCGCCCGTGACGAATCCGGCACCGGCCTGCTCGGAACAACGGTCGGATTCATCATCTTCCTCCTGTTCATGTTCCTCGGCATCCACCTCCTGTTGCACCTCTACGCCACGTCCCTGACCGCCGGGGCGGCCTATGACGCCGCGACGACGGTTGCATCGGTGAACGCGGAGGGCAACCGAAGTGGCGCCGCAGCCACTGCCGAATCCGACCTCCGGTCGGCCCTCGGAGCTTGGGGCAACGACGTGTCGGTCACATGGGCCATCGACACCGCGACGGTCACCGTCACCGTTGTCGGTTCGGCGCCGTCGCTGCTGCCGCCCGGACTCACCGATGCGACCGGCCTCGACATCGACAAGTCGGTCACCGTGCGGATAGAGGAGTTCCGTGATGCGCCGCCGTAGCCGTTTCCAGGCCGGCGCCCGGCCGCGCGAGAACGAGCGGGGCGTGGTCGGCGGAATCGAGGCCATCCCCTTCGGCCTGCTCATCTTCGTCAGCGGGGCCCTGCTCATTGCGAATGCATGGGCAGTCGTCGACGCCAAGATGGCGACCGACTCGGCCAGCCGCGAAGCCGTCAGGTACCTCGTCGAGTCGAACGGCGACACAGCCGGCGCTCTCGCCATCGGCAACGAGGCCTTCCGGAACCATGTCGGTCACACCGATCGACTCACCACCGATGCCGTCGTCCAGGGCTCCGACATCGGAGGGGGCTTCGCTCGGTGCGCGCGGGTGGCGGTGACCTACCGCTACACGACACGGGCGGTGTCGGTGCCGCTGCTCGGTGGTTGGGGGTCGGGGATCACGGTCACCTCGACCCACAGTGAGATCGTCGATCCGTACCGGGCCGGCCTCGGTGAGGATTCGCTGTGTTGAGCTCGCGG
>JAHEJN010000019.1:0-45443 GCA_024638845.1 Acidimicrobiales bacterium
CGTCGGCCGACTGGCTGCGGCAGGTGGCCAAGATCACCGGTCAGCCGGTGATCTTCAATCTCAATCAGCCCGACGAGCACCCCGACCTGTGGCGCGAAGAGCTCGACATCCTCGAGGCGGCCCAGGCCGATGGGCTCGACCTGCTCGCCCAGGTCGCGGGCCGCCCCGTCGGCATCCTCGAATGCTGGGACGGCACCGCCAACCCCTTCGTCCCCCGCCCCGCAGCATGGGAGCTCGCCGGGTTGTCACGCAACGATCGGCTCGCGGCGCTGAACCGCCCCGAGACCCGGCAGGCGCTCTGTGACTCCGAGCCGATCGAGCTCAGCCGGTTCGAGACCTTCGTCACCAGCGGCTGGCACAAGATGTACCCGTTCAGCGGCGAGACCGACTACGAGCCCGAGCGGTCGCAATCGGTGGCGGCGATCGCCGAACGCACCGGTAGACGACCGGTCGAGATCGCCTACGACCAGCTCATGGCCGACGACGGCAACGGTCTGCTGTACTTCCCGCTGTTCAACTACGCCAACGGCGACCTCGACCACCTGTGGGAGCTCCATCGGCATCCCCACACCCGCATGGGGCTCGCCGATGCCGGCGCCCACTGCGGCGCCATCTGCGATGGCGGCATGCCGACGTTCATGGTGTCGTTCTGGACCCGCGACCGCACCCGGGGTGAACGCCTGCCCCTCGAGCACATCGTGGCCCGCCAGACACGACAGACAGCCGAGCTCTACGGCCTGCTCGATCGAGGGGTGGTGGCTCCGGGCTACCGAGCCGATCTCAACGTGATCGACTACGACAACCTGACCTTCGATGCGCCCCGCATGGCGTGGGACCTGCCCACCGGCGCTCGGCGATTCGTGCAGAAGGCCAAGGGATACCGCTATTCGCTCTGCGCCGGCACCGTGACGGTGCAGGACGACGTCTTCACCGGCGATCATCCCGGTCGGCTCGTGCGCGGTCCCCGACCGGTGTCGACGGGCTGACCACGGGGTTGCCCGAGACCCATCGGTCGGGCGTAGCGTGCCGGGGTGACCTCGTCCACCGACCACGCCCGGCCCATCATGCCGCTGGTCTACGCGGTCACCATCACGGGCATCCTCTCGAACAGCCTCTTGGCGCCGGCCATCCCCGACATCCTCGAACACTTCGACAAGCCCGACAGCTCGGCCGGCCTGCTCGTGGCGGTGGGGTCGATACCCGGCATCGTCGTCGCCCCGCTCATCGGCATCATGGCCGATCGGCTCGGCCGACGAGCGGTGCTGGTTCCCTGTCTGTTGGTCTTCGGTGTCTTCGGTCTGGTCGCGGCCACCGCGCAGACCTTCACAGTGTTGATCCTGGCTCGGCTGGCCATGGGCTTCGGGTCGGCCGGCATGATCAACCTTGCCGTCGTCCTCATCGGCGATCACTTCCCGAATCCCGTCGAGCGAACCCGGGCCATCGGTCGCAACTCGGCCGTGCTCACCCTCGGGCTGGCCATCATTCCGCTCACCTCGGGCCTGGTCACCGACGTTGCCGGGTGGCGGTGGGCTCTGGCGATCTACAGCCTCTCGGTCGCGTCGGGCCTCGCTGCCTTCGTGATGCTCGACCGCTCTCGCCCGGCCGCGGTGGGCAGCATTCGCGACCAGCTGGGCGGGGCGGGAATCGCCCTGCGCAATCCGGTCATCATCACCACCCTCGTCGTCGGCGTGTTGTTGTTCGCGCTGGTGTTCGGCGTGTTCCTCACGGTCTTGCCCAGCCACCTCGAGAACGAGTTCGGACTGTCGGCGGGCTGGCGCGGTGCGGTCATTGCGGTCCCGGCCGTGCCGTCGACCCTCATGGCGTTCAACCTCGGGCGACTCAAGTCCCGATTCGGTCGGGCCGTCACCATCCTGGCGTGCGCACTCGGCTGGGCGATTGCGTTCACCGTCATCGCCTGGGCACCGCTGCTCGGCATCCTGTTGCTCGGCACGGTTCTCTACGGCCTGGGTGAGGGCGGGCTCATCCCGATCCTCCAGGACGCGGCGGTGGGAGAAGCGCCGAGCGAACACCGGGGTGCCATCGTGGCCGTGTGGGTGAGCTCGGCGCGCCTCGGGCAGACCATCGGCCCGCTGGCGGCCGGGCTGATTCTCGCCGGTGCGTCGACGACAGCTGCGCTGTGGGTCGGCGCGGTGGTGGCGGCGACCTTGGCCGTCGGTCTGGCGTTCAGCCCTCTTGCCCGTCGCGAGGCCCCGCGGCCGAGGGACTCTTCCGAAGCAGCCGCTGCGTGAACGAGCGCTCCGTCGATCTGGCGCCGGTATCGCCGGGATGGCTGATCAACGACGGAGCACGACCGCGCCGTCGAGATCGACGGCGAGCACCTTGGCGTGGCCACTGGGCGGAAGCTGCGCCGCAACCACACCGGCCAGGGCCGGATCGACGAACGCGGCGACCGACGGCCCCGACCCGCTGAGCCAGGCTCCCCAGGCTCCGAGCTCGAAGAATGCCTCGATGGCTCCGGCCGAGTCGGGCAGGGCGTCGAGGCGACCCGGCTGGTGCACCAGATCACGGGTGGCCTGGGCGAGGGCACGCGGGTCTCCGGTGGTGAGTGCGGTCACCAGGAGCGCGAGGTTGCCGAGGTTCGTGACCACGTCGTCGAGCTGGATGAACTCGGGCAGCACCCGTCGCGAGGAGTCGGTGCCGGCGGTGGTGAGGTCGGGCACCCAGACGACGACCGATGCGGCCAGCGCGAGATCGATGCGGGCGACGGTGTCTCCGGCGGCGATGACCGCGCCTCCCAGAGCCGATGCGGCGGCGTTGTCGCTGTGCCCCTCGAGGGCGGCGGCCGTGCCGAGGGCAGCCTCGGCGGCCTCGTCGTCGTCGAGGCCCAGTTGCACGAAAGCAACAGCCGCGCCGGCCACGCGTACCGACGCCGAGTAGCCGAGGCCGCGCCCCATCGGGATCTCGGTTCGGACCCAGAGTGGACCCTCGCCGCCCGCTTCGGTGAACGCGACGACGCCCGGGTGATGGGGATCGGCGGGCTCGCCGTCACCCTCGGTGGCCGCCACCGAATAGATGTCGAGGGCGAGGCCCAGAACGTCGAACCCGGGTCCGAGGTTGGCGCTCGAACCCGGCGCTCGCACTTCGATCACCGCCAAACGCTACCTTGGCCGACGATGCACACGACTCGTCCCAACCCACCGGCCACTGCTGCGCACAATCTCGGCTTGCACGCCGAGATGGTCGATCAGGCCACCTTCGACCGCACGGTCGAGCGCTTCCGCGACAACCAGATCGCGCTACCGACGTTCTCTCAGCTGGCTGATCCGGGCACCATCTCCGAGGCCACGTGGGCCGCGCTGAGCGCGGTCGACCGCAACGGCCCCGACGCACGAAACCTGTTCCGGGTCCACTGGTTCAACCGCCTCGACGGCACCGGCCCCACCGAGGTTCCCGACCACGTGGTGCTGCCGCCGGAGATGACCGGTGTCGAGGCGCCGATCGTGCTGGCGTTGGGCAACCGATTCCCGATGATCGGTGCCCACAAGGTGTTGGCTGCGTACTCGTGTCTGGTGCCCCTCGTGCTCACCGGCCGGTTCGATCCCACCCGCAACCGGGCCATCTGGCCGTCGACCGGGAACTACGCGAGGGGCGGGGTGGCCATCTCGAAGATCATGGGTTGTCGCGGGGTCGCCGTGCTGCCCGAAGGGATGAGCCGCGAACGTTTCGACTGGCTCGACCGTTGGATCGACGATCCGAGCGACGTCATTCGCACCGTCGGCACCGAGAGCAATGTGAAGGAGATCTACGACGCCTGCGCCGAGCTCGAGAAGGATCCGACCAACGTGATCCTCAACCAGTTCAGCGAGTTCTCCAACCACCTCGGGCACTACCACGTCACCGGCCGCGCCCTCGAGTGCGTGGCCGAGCACGTGCTCGAAGCGCGCGGAGGAGGCCGCGTCGCCGCCTTCGTCTCGGCCAGCGGATCCGCCGGCACCCTCGGAGCCGGCGACTACCTGAAGGCTCGTCACGGGACTCGCATCGTGGCCGTCGAGGCTCTCGAGTGCCCGACCATGCTCTACAACGGCTACGGCGAGCACAACATCCAGGGCATCGGCGACAAGCACGTGCCGCTCATCCACAACGTCACCAACACCGATCTCGTGGTCGGCATCAGCGACCGCTCGACCGACTCACTCGACGCGGTGTTCAACAGTGACGCCGGGAAGGCCTATCTCCTCGACGCAGGGGTGGCTCGCGAGGTGGTCGACTCGCTCACTCATCTGGGCTTCTCCTCGATCTGCAATGCCCTGGCCGCCATCAAGACGGCCAAGCACTGGGATCTCGGTCCCGACGACATCCTGGTGACGGTCGCCACCGACGGATCCGAGCTCTACCCGTCCGAGCGGGAGAAGACGCTCGCACGCGACTTCGGTGGCGACATCGACCGCGGCGATGCGGCGGCGGTGGTCGGCGAGCACCTCGCGGGGGTCACCGACGATCACGTGCTCGACATGAACGAGGTCAACCGCAACCGCGTCTTCAACCTCGGGTACTTCACCTGGGTCGAACAACAGGGTGTCGACGTCGCCGATTTCGAGGCCCGCCGCGACCAGAGCTTCTGGAACGGCATGCGGGAGTTCCTGCCGTCGCTCGACCCGATGATCGACGAGTTCAACGCCCGCACGGGAGTGGTCGTTGCCTGACGACCTCACGTCGGAGAACCCCTTCGTTCGGTACCGCGAGCGCCTCGACGTGTACCTGGCGGCCCGACGAAGGGGCTGGTCCGACGCCGACTTCGTGGCTCTGGTCGAGCGTCTCGACCAGGCCGTCGCCGGCGTCGAGGGGCACGGCTTCGTCCGGACTCCGCTCGTGCCCGGCGCGGCGGTCGTGGCTGCGGCCGGTCTCGACTGCAAGCTCGTGCTGAAGGACGACACCGACAACGTCGGCGGGTCGCACAAGTCACGCCATCTGTTCGGGTTGGCCCTGCACCAGGCGATCGACGACGCCGGGACCGGCCCGCTCGCCATCGCCTCGTGCGGCAATGCCGCGCGCTCGGCCGGCGTGGTGGCGGCGGCGCTGGGACGTGAGCTCCAGGTGTTCGTGCCCGACTGGGCCGATGTCGACGTGATCGACCGACTGAACGAGCTGGGCGCGCACATCAACGTGTGCGAGCGACGGGCGGACGAGCTGGGCGACCCTGCGTTCCTGCGCTATCGGGAAGCCGTCGCCGATGGTGCCGTTCCCTTCACCGTGCAGGGCACGGAGGCGCCGGCGGTGATCGACGGTGGTCGAACCCTCGGGTGGGAGCTGGCCGAAGAGCTGGCCGCGGCCCAGGGCGCCACCGCGGCCATCGACTCGCTCTACATCCAGGTGGGCGGCGGAGCGCTGGCCACGGCCGTGTCGATGGCCATGTTCGACGCCGCCGACTGCGGCTGGCTGGCGAAGCCGCCGCGAATCCTGGCCGTCCAGCCGGCCAACGCCCACCCGCTGGCCCGAGCCTGGCACCGCCTGGTCGACCCCGATGGCGGCGTCGATCCCGTTGCGATCATGACCGAGGCTCGGGCCCACCCCGATCGGTACATGACCCCGTGGGAGGACCCGCCCGAGAGCCTCGCCACCGGCATCCTCGATGACGTGACCTACGACTGGCTGGGCGTCGTCGAAGCCATGGCGAGAACCGGCGGCCACCCCGTGCTCGCCTCCGAGTCCGACATCGCCCACGCCCACGCCCTCATCGCCGAACACACGTCGATCATCGCCAGCCCCACCGGAACCGCCGGCCTCGCCGGCCTCCTCGCCGACCCCCCGGAAGCCGGCGAACGAGCCGCCGTCCTCATTACCGGCAGAACCTGAACCAAGCGAAGCGGAGCGTGGGGTAGGGAGGTGCGGTGGGTCGGGGCCGCGCCGATTGGCGTAGACCAGGCACGGCAACGGCCCGTCGCACCTCCCGGTGGGAAACGCTCAGGCGGAGTCGCACTCTTGGGGATTCCCCGTTTCGAACCCGGTCCGGAACCACCGCATGCGGGCTTCGGCCGATCCGTGGGTCCAGCTCTCGGGACCGGCGCCGGGATTGATGCGATCGTCGCCGACGGCGGCGGCGGCACGGAGCCCCTCTTCGATGTCGCCGGGCTCGACAACCGGAAGTCCCTCGATGGTGTCGGTGGCGGCGAAGTTGGCCCACACGCCGGCGAGGCAGTCGGCCTGGAGCTCGAGGGCCACCGACAGCTCGTTCTGTCGGCCGGGGTTCTCCTGTTGCAGGCGACGGACGTCGGCACTGATGCCGGTGACGTTCTGCACGTGATGGCCGATCTCATGGGCGATCACGTAGGCCTGGGCGAAGTCGCCAGCCGCTCCGAACCGGTTCTGGAGCTCGGCCAGGAAGGCCTGGTCGAGGTACACCTTCGAGTCGGCTGGACAGTAGAAGGGTCCGACGGCGGCCGATGCCTGACCGCAACCCCCGGTGCTGACGGCTGCGTCGAAGATCACGAACCGCGCCGGCGGGTAGTCGACCCCGTTCTGGGTGAAGAGATCGTCCCAGAAGAACTGCACGTGGTCGAAGCTGAACTCGAGGAATTCGTTGCGCGGCGGCAGCTCGCCCTGGTTCGACGAGTCGGTGCCGGTGGCCGCTGCGCCGATGCTGCCGAAGTCGATGCCCCCACCGCCACCCCCGCTGAGGAGCAGGAGCAGGATGATGCCGATGATGCCGAGCCCGCCGGCACCACCTCCGATGGCCAGGCCCTTCCCCCGGGCACTGCCCCGGTACTCGGTGTTCTTGCTCCTGTAGCCGCGGGTGTACCGCATCGGACTCCTGGGGTGTGGGTCGACTCGATCGTCGACGCTTCGGGCCGCAGGCTACAGCGAGAGCCCGGCCGGCGCGTCCTGCGGCGCCGACTGAACGAGGGTGCGCCAGAACGACCGATAGCTGGGATGGGTGCGATCGGTCGGCCAGTAGCCGTCTTCCTCGAGGGCGCGGTGCAGCTTGGGGACGTTCCACATGGGGATGCCCGAGTCGACGTGATGAGCGAGGTGGTACCCGACGTTGTACGGCGTGAAGAGCACCCGGGGGATGATCGACGGCCGGATGTGATGGGTGGTGAGGCGACGGTCGGGGGATCGGGTCATGCCCCCGTGTTCGGCGAGGGAACGGAGTCGGTTCACCACCCGCCAGTACGTGAGCCACGGTGCGAGCCACAACGCCACGTAGAGCCAGGGCACGCCGAAGACCAGGAAGAGACCGAACACCACGGCCTGACCGAGCCACACCTTGGCTGCCCGCCACCGATAACCCGGGCGCAGCAGTCCGACGATGGCCGGTCGGATGTTCTTGTAGCCCGATACACCGAGCGCATCACGGGTGAGCTTGCGTCGCATGGAGTCGCGGGGGATGGGGTAGCGGGCGTACAACGCGAAGTCGGGCTCCTTCGGACCGAACTCGTCGCGGTGGTGCGCAGTGTGCACGAGCCGGTACGTGTCGGTGCCGTCTCCGAAGGGCAGCCACCCGAAGATCCACTGGCCGACCAGGTCGTTGACCCGACGCGACGAGAACAGCAGGCGGTGTGCCCCCTCGTGGAACAGCGTGAACGCCTTGGCGAACCACGATCCCATCGCCACGAACGCCAGGGGGTAGGCCCACCACCGATCGACGGCCACGGTGGCCCACACGATCACGAAGGGTTGGGCGACGGCCGAGGCGACGGTGATCGCATTGCGCAGGTTCGGGATGCGGCGGAGCTCGGCCCGGAACTCGGGACGGGGACGACCGTCGGGCCGGAGTCGGTCGCTTCCGGTGAACTGCGGCAGCTCGTCGAGCGACGGCGCGAGCCCTCCCGTGAGCCGGGCGACGAGCTCGTCGTGGTCGATGGCGTCGGTGTCCACCCTTCGATGTTACCCCTCGGTAGCCGCCAGGTGAAGAGGGCGTTCGGCCCCCCTCGCCCGCGTCGGCCTGGCGCGATAGCGTCAGGATTCCTCGACCGAAGGAGTGAACGATGCCTCCAACCACCGAGTACGTCCATGGCACACCGTCGTGGATCGACCTCTCGACCACCGATCCAGCCGCCGCGCAGACCTTCTACCGAGGGCTGTTCGGGTGGGAGTTCGTCGCCGAGCCCACCGGTGACGAGGGCGAGTACATCATGGCGAGCCTCGGCGGTCGCAGCGTCGCCGGCATCATGCAACAGAGCCCCGAACAGGCGGCCATGGGTCAGCCCTCGCTGTGGGCGTCGTATGTCACCGTCGACGATGTCGATGCCACGGTGGCTCGAGTCGAGCCCGCAGGCGGCTCGGTGATGGCGCCGCCGTTCGACGTCATGGACGCCGGGCGTATGGCGCTGATCGTCGATCCCGCCGGCGCGGTGCTGTGTCTGTGGCAGCCCCGAGCGCACAAGGGTGCCGAAGTCGTGAACGAGCACGGTGCGCTCCTGTGGAACGAGCTCATGAGCTCCGATCTCGACGCCTCGTCGGCCTTCTACGCCGACGTCCTCGGATGGGGCGTCGACCAGGCCGACATGGGTCCCGATGCCCCGCCGTACACCGTGTACACCATCGGCGACGACATGATCGCCGGGGGAATGGCCCCGCCGATGGAGGGCATCCCGACCTCCTGGGGCATCTACTTCGCCAGCGACGACTGCGATGCGACCGTGGCGTTGGCCGAGTCGCTCGGTGCCACCGTGCTGGCTCCCCCGATGGACATCCCCGTCGGTCGCATGGCCAGCCTCCAGGACCCGACCGGCGCCGCGTTCTCGGTGATGACCATGGCCCCCATGGCCGACGAGTAGGTCACTCGGCCCGCAGGAAGAGCCAGCCGATCAAGGGAACGGCCAGCGCTGTGCCGACCAGCTCCATCCCGACGAACATCGGGGCGCTCGACGGCTCGATGCCGGCAAAGGTGTCGCTGAACATGCGGCCGATGGTGACGGCGGGATTGGCGAAGCTCGTCGATGAGGTGAAGTAGTACGCCGCGCCGATGTAGGCGGCCACGGCGGCCGCGATCCGGTCGATCCGCTCGGTGCGCACCAAGGCGAAGATCACCATCACCAGCCCCATCGTTGCGACGACCTCGCCAAGCCACAGGTTCGGGTCACTGCGCTCCTTGGTCGACCACTCGACTGCGTCGAGGTCGAACATCAGGTTGGCCAGAACGGCCCCTGCGATCCCACCGGAGATCTGCGCGGCGATGTACGGAGCCACCTCACGGCGGTCGAAGTGACCGAGCGCCCAGGCCGCAAGCGTCACCGACGGGTTGAACGAGGCGCCCGAGACCGGCATGAAGACCAGGATGATCACGTAGAGGATCCCCGCGGTGGCGGCGGCGTTCTGGAAGAGCTGCAAGCCGACGTCGTCGGGACTCAGCCGCTCGGCCATGATGCCGGAGCCGATGACCCCCGCCACCAGGAGGAGCGTGCCGAGGAACTCCGCGGCGAGTCGTCTGGCCTGCACCTCGGGCACAGTAGACGACGGCTGTCAGCTCGGCGTGAACAGCAGGTGACGAGCAGGCAGGATCTGGTCGATGCGACCCAGTCGCAGCAGGGTGGCCTGGACTTCGGCCAGCACGTCGACGCTCAGGTTCTCGCCGGCCTCGGCCCACTCGGTCACCGCCCACCAATCGGCCACGGTTTCGGGGCGCAGATCGAAACGATCGGCGATGACATCGACGATGTCGTCGCGGGCGCTCAACTCGGCGGCGGTTGCCGCCACGACAGCCAGGGCATCGGTGAGGTCGTCTCCCCGTCGCTCGAGCACGTCGTTGCGGGCAACCACGACGAAGGCCGGCCACGGGGTCTCCTGGATGCCGACGCGCACGAACTCGCCGCGGTCGACCACCGGCTGGGTCATGAACCGGTCCCACAGGAAGTAATCGGCATCACCGGCGGCGAGCGCAGAGCGGGCGCCGTCGATGTCACCGACCTCGACGAAATGAGCGTCGTCGTCGGGTTGCCATCCGAGGCGATCGGCGAGCACGTAGGCCATCAGGTGCGAGCCGGACCCTCGACGCGAGATCGCCGCTCGCGTGCCAACCAGATCACCGGGATCTCGAAAATCGGAGTCGGCCGCCACGTGGATACCCCACTGGAGAGCGCTCGGGATGGCGAGCCCGACGATGCGGGCCTCGACACCATCGCTGATGCCCTGCACCACTCCCTCGGTGAGGGCGACGGCTGCGTCGAGCTCCCGGGCGCCGAGGGCGGCCATCATGGCCCCGGTGCCGCTCGGTTGATCGGTCCAGTGGACTCCCGGCAGATACCCGCCCGCGATGGCCTCGTACCAGGGGAGACTGACGTGTTCGGGAACGCCTCCGACGCGGAGGGGAGAACTCGCGTGGAAACTCTCGGGCACTCGGCGTAGGGTAGCCACAGGCGCGGACGGGAAGAGACGGACTCATGTTTCTGCCTGCTCCTACGCGTGACCCGACGATCCCTACCCCGAGCCCGGCCCCGGAGCGGGCCACCCCCGTTGCGAGCGTTGCGCCCGATACGAGGCCCACGGCCGTCATCGAGATCGGCATCGTGGTCTCGGTCTTCCTGGCGTACAAGGCCGTCCGTTTCCTCGTACGTGACGACGCGGCGACGGCGTACGCCAACGCCCGTGAGCTCATCGGTTTCGAGCGCTCCATCCGGCTGTTCGTGGAGCCGGCCGTGCAGTCGTGGTTCCTCCAGTCGCAGTCGGCCATCGAGGCCCTCAACTGGTTCTACGCCCGCGTGCACCTGGTATCGACGGCCGTGGTGCTGGTGCTCCTCTTCATCGTCGATCCGCGCACCTATCTGTGGCTTCGGCGCCGACTGGTCGCCTTGACGGTGCTGGCGCTGGCCATCCACGTGGGGTATCCGTTGGCCCCACCGCGCCTCGTCGGCGCGGCCGACATGATCGACACACTGCAGCGTTTCGGACCGGCCATCTACGCGCACGACTCGACGCTGAGCCGGATGGCCAACCCGTATGCGGCGATGCCCTCGCTCCACTTCGGTTACGCCGTACTCATCGCGTGGGCGCTGGTTCGCAGCCCGATTCTCCCCATCGGCCGCTGGTTGTACGTCCATCCCTTCCTGATGCTCGTTGCCATCGTCGCCACGGCAAATCACTACTGGCTCGATGCCATGGTGTGTGCGGTACTCATCGGCGTTGTCGACCTCGGTTGCCGCCATCGCGGGCGACGGGCCGAGCTCCATGGAATGCTTCATGTTGCTGGAGGAGTTCCCTCCCTCACGACATCGCCGATCCACCACCGGAGCAACCATGCCCACCATCACGGCCGATCTGACCACCGGATTCAAGGTCGAGATCTCCAATGGGAGCCACCAATGGTTCGCTGACGAACCGGTGGATCTCGGCGGGACCGATGCCGGTCCGAATCCCTACGAGATGTTGCTGGGGTCGGTGGCTGCGTGCACCGCCATCACCTTGTCGATGTATGCCCAGCGCAAGGACATCCGCATCGACGCCATCTCGGTGCGGTTTCACTACGAGAAAGTGCACGCCGACGACTGCTCGTTCTGCGATGACGACTCGACCGGCTTCATCGACACCGTACGCAGCGAGATCTTCGTCGACGGCGCCTTCACCGATGCGCAACGCGAGCGTCTGGCCGAGGTGGCCACACGGTGTCCGGTCCACAAGACGCTCGAGCGCGGCATCACCTTCGACGACCACGTCGTGGTCGGCTGACCACGACGACCGGCTCATGACCACGCCGATCTCCCCAAGAATGGCGATTTGTAGGGCCAACGGTCACGGGTAGAATTGCCCAGTGGTCGACGTCCTCCTCTCACCCAGCCGCATCGGATGGCCAACCGCCGTGTTGGCCACGGTGTGGCTGATCGCGCTGGGTGAGGGTGTGCGCACGATTGCGTGGGCCCGCAACGACGCGTTCGCCCGCTACGCGGCCTGGACCGTGCCGTTTCACGGCAAGCGTTCCCGCCGAGCCTTCGTCGCGGCCGCCGACCGGCTCAAGTCGGGGCTGCGCCCGGCCGCGGTCCTGCCCCTGGTGCTGGCACCCATGCCGATGATGCGGCCCCCGGCCGACATCACGACGGCAATCGTCGGGGTGGCCGTGCTCTGGTGGCTGGTGTTCACCACTGCCGCCGTGCTGGGGGCTCAGGTCACCCTTCGCTCAGCGGCCTGACTCCGCCCGCCCCAGTTCCAGCGTGTGCCATTCCCGGATGGTTGCGTGGGCTCGCGCCACGTGGTCGGGATATGCCGCGATCGCCCGATCGAGCTGATTCTCGAGGATGCCGCCGACGACGATCGACCCGGTGACGTGTCGGGCGATGGCGGGGGCGATCCGCTCGTGCACGTCGATCGTGACATTCACGAGGGCGACCTCGACGGCGCGGTCGAATCGGGCGGCGTCGTCGTCGATGACCTCGACCGCATGCGACAAGTCGTTGGCCGCGACATTACGTCGCGTCGCGGCCAGCGCAGCACGGTCGTTGTCGATCGCGAAGACCGGTGAGGCCCCGAGGGTGGCGGCGGCGACGGCCACGATGCCGGTGCCGCAGCCGATGTCGGCGACGGCCAATCCCTCGACGTCGAGTGCGGTCAGTGCCGCAAGCATCAACCTGGTGCTGGGGTGAGCGCCGTGGCCGAAGGCATCACCCGGATCGATCGACAGCGAAATGAGCCCGAGCGAGGCCGAGTCGTCTTCGGCGAGAGCCCACGGAGGAGCGATGTCGAACGGCCCGACCCGCGACGGTGCGGCGAAGGGGCGGGTGTCCGACGGTGGAGGGTCGGCCACCGAGACGGCGGCGGGGAAGGCGTCGAGCGGCGGGGCGCCCGCGAACGTGGCGAGCAGAGCGGCATGTTCGTGGCCGATCGGCTGCTCTTCGATACCGAGGGCGCCGGCCGCCCACAGTCGGCCCGACTCGATGTCGATGTCGCCGTTGGCCACGACGAGTCGGAGTCGCAAGATCAGGGCCTTGCGCTCTCGGCCGCCACCGGGGCCGGCTTCGCACTGTGGGCGGGGTAGTAGATCCAGATGATCGCCGCGGCGACCAGGCCGACCACGGTGGCCACGACGAACGCGAGTGTCATGCCGTCGGTGAAGGCGTCGCCGGCGCTCTGGATGAGGGCCAGGGCCTCGGGGCCGTCGAGGCCTGCCGCGACCTGGAAGGCGCCCCCCACCGAGTCGCTCGCCGTCTCAGCCAGCGGCTCGGGCAGCTCGCGTGGGATCGACGTTTCGAGCGCCGACCGGTAGCCACCGGCCATGATGGTGCCGAGCACAGCGATGCCCAGGGCGCCGCCCACCTCGCGGGTCGTGTCGTTGACCGCCGAGCCGACGCCGGCCTTGCTCTGGGGCAGCGAGCCGAGTATCGCACCGGTCGCGGCGGGCATCAGAACGGCCATGCCACCGGCGATCAACACGATCCCGATCGCCACGATCAGGTACGGCGTAGCGGGCTCGAGCCTGCTCAGCACGAAGAACCCGACCGCCTGCACGACCAAGCCGAGGGTGATCGCGCCACGGTTGCCGATCTTGGCGGCGATGTTCGGCGAGCGGGGCGCGATGGCCACCATGGTTGCCGCGAAGGGCAGGTTTCGGAGACCGGCACCGAGGGGGCTGTGACCCTGGGTGAACTGGAAGAACTGGGTGAGCAGGAAGAACATGCCGAACATCACCGCGAAAGCGGCACTGATCGTGAAGCTGCCGAGGGCGAAGGGGCGCACCCGGAACAACCGCGGATCGAGCATGGGGAAAGTGGTCGTGCGCTCGAACATCACCCACCCGGCCAGGAAGACCGCAGCCGCCACGAACCAGCCGATCGTGCTTCCGGTCGCCCAGCCGTTCTCGCCCCCGGCGATGATGGCGTACACGAGTGCCCCCAGCCCGGCTATCGACAGCAGCGAGCCCACGAGATCGAGCGGGCGTTCCTCGTCGTCACGGGAGGTCGGTACCAGGGTCGAGATCAGGCCGAAGGCGATGGCGGCGATCGGCACGTTGATGAAGAAGATCGAACCCCACCAGAACTGCTCGAGGAGGAGACCGCCACCGATGATGCCGATGGCTCCCCCGGCGCCGGCGAAGCCCGACCACACGGCGATGGCCTTGACCCGCTCGTGCGGCGGGAAGACCTCGGTCAGGATCGACAGCGTGGCCGGCATGATCAAGGCCGCGCCGACGCCCATGCTGCCGCGTGCGGTGATGAGCGCCATCGGCGTGTCGCTGTATGACGCCCACAGCGCGCCGGCGGTGAAGATCGCGAGTCCGACCAGGAGCGCACCCTTGCGGCCGTAGCGGTCACCGATGGCGCCGGCCGGCAACAGCAAGCCGGCGAACACCAGCGCGTAGGAGTCGACGATCCAGAGCTGCTCGGTCTGGCTCGGCTCGAGCGCGTTGATGATGGAGGGAATGGCGATGTTCAGCGAGCTGACACCGGCCACCACGAGGATCAGGCAGCCGCACATGATGGCGAGGATCTGCCACTTGCGCGGATGACCCGTCGGGAGCTCGTCTATTTCGATCTCGGACTCGTCCCGGGGGGACGGCATCAGCCGAAGACCGAAGGCACGCGATCGACCCACGGCGCCGCCTCTTCGATCTGGGCGGCAAGGCGGATGAGCATGGCCTCGTCGTCGATCGGACCCACGAACTGCACGCCGACGGGGAGATCGTCGTCGGTCCAGTGCAGGGGGAGGGAGACGCCGGGTTGACCGGTGACGTTGAACTGCGGGGTGAACTGGAGGATGCTGGTGAGCCGCTCGGTGCCGAGCTCGGCATCTCGGAGCCAGCCGATCGGCGGTGGCGGCACGGCGATGACCGGGGTCACCAGCACGTCGAACTGGTCCCACCAGGCATGCATCCGACGCGACCAGGAATGCAGCCAACTCACCGAGTTGACGTAGGTCGAAGCCGGGATGGTCTTGCCCAGCGAAGCCATGAACCAGTTGTCGGCCTCGACGTCGGCCTCGGTCAGCTCCCGTCCCAAGGTGACGGCGTGCTTCTCGAATTCCGCCGCCATCGATGCGGCCACCGCGGTGACGAAGTGGTGGGGGAACTCGGGGTCGGCCATGGGCGGCGGATGAGCGACCTCCACGTGGTGGCCGAGGCTCTCCAGCAGACCGCCGGCCCGCTGCACCGCGTCGGCGCAATCGACGTGCGTGTCGACCGACTCGTGGGTCGGGGCGATGCCGACGCGTAGCTGCCCGGGAGCGACTCCCACCTCGGCGGCAAAGGGTCGCCGTGGCGGCGGAGCAACGTAGGGGTCGCCGGTGCGGCGGCCCTGCATCACGTCGAGGATCGCGGCTGTGTCGCGGACGGTGCGCGAAACCGCACCGTCGGTGGATGCACCGGCCCATGACTCACCCGCAGCGGGTCCGAGGGACACCCGTCCTCGGCTGGGCTTGAGCCCGACGATCCCACACTCGCTGGCCGGGACCCGTATCGATCCGCCGCCGTCGCTCGCATGGGCCATGGGCACCATTCCTGTCGCGACGGCCGCCGCGGAGCCTCCCGAGCTTCCGCCGGCGGAACGGTCGGGGTTCCACGGATTACGGGTCACTCCGAACGCCGTCGGCTCGGTGGTGACCGTGCTCCCGAACTCGGGCGTGTTGGTACGACCGAGCGTGACGAGACCGGCACCTCGGATCGATTCGTACATGAACGAGTCGACGTCGGCCCTGACGTCGGCATCCTTCATGGCCTGGCAGCCGACGTGAAGCGGTTCGCCGGCCATGGCGCAGCGAAGGTCCTTCACGAGGAACGGGACGCCGCGAAACGGGCCCTCGGGCAGATCGCCTGCCGCTTCGGCCCGGGCGGCGTCGAACCGCTCGTGGATCACCGCGTTCACGACGGGATTGGTGCGCTCGATGCGGGCGATGGCCTCGTCGACGAGCTCGAGCGGTGAGGCTTCGCCCCGGGCGACCAGGGCGGCAAGCGCAGTGGCATCGGGGAGTGGAGTCGGCATGGGCGCACCGTACCGCTCGGGTCCTGGCCGGTCGAAGTGAGTGCCCAACGGGGCGTTCTGTAGGATCGGCGGCGTATGACACGCGTGATCGAGGGCGTCGAGGTGGCCGAGCTGTACACCTCGGCCGACCGGCCGGCACCACTGGCAGGAGCCGCAGGGGGGCGCCCGGATCGACGCTGGGAGATCCGCCAACGCCACACCGGACCCGAGGCGGCGGCGGTCAACGCGGCGGTGCTCGAGGACCTCCGCGGCGGTGTCGAGGCCGTCGAGCTGAACGATGTCGAACCAGCCGGTCTTGCCAATGCACTGGAAGGCGTGTTGCTCGACGTTGCCCCCGTCTGCCTGTCGGCCAACGGCGACGGAGCCGGCGCCTGGGCGTTGATGGGTCTGTGGTCGGACGCGGTCGCCGACGACGCGTGCGCCGGCGCATTCGGCATCGATCCGCTGGGTGCCGGCGCGGCACTCGATCCGGCGGCCGAGGCCGCCCTGGTGGCGGCCGCCGTAGTGAGCGCCGAACGGTTCCCGCAGGTCCGATCGGTCGGTGTCGACGCGACGAGATACCTCGACGCGGGCCCGGCGCTCGAGCTGGGCTTTTCGCTCGCCACGGCCGTCGAGTATCTGCGCGTCCTCGACATGGGTGGTCTCGGTGTCGACGCGGCAGCCGCGGAGCTGGAGTTCACCTACGGCGCCACGGCCGATCAGTTCGTCACGATCGCCAAGCTCCGCGCCGCCCGAGCCATGTGGCACCGGGTCGTGAGTGTCTGCGGGGGCAACCCCGATGGCGCCCGCCAACGCCAACGGGCGATCACCGCGCCGCCTCGTGGCGACGATGCCTGGAGTGACGTGCTGCGGGCGACCACGGCTTGCTTCGCCGCCGGCGTCGGCGGCGCCGACGCCGTCACGGTGATCCCCTTCGCTTCCGGCGACTACTCCGACGACGTCGCCCGGCGCATGGCCCGCAACACCCACCATCTCCTGCTCGACGAAGCTCACGTGGCCGAGGTGGCCGATCCGGCGGCCGGCGCGCCGTACGTCGAGTCGCTCACCCATGTGTTCGCCCGCCGGGGGTGGGCGGTGTTCCAGGCCGTCGAGGCGGCAGGAGGCATGGGCGCGGCCCTGGAGTCGGGGTTCGTCGACCGCCGGTTGGGCTCGACCGGTGACGAGGCATCGTGATCCCGTCGTTCGTCTCCGTTCCGCTGACCGACGGGTCCCCGGTGGGCGAGCAAGCGACCAACGGGTCGCCCGAGCCGTGGATGACACCCGAGGGCATTGCCGTTCCCCGCCGACTGACCGCCACCGATGGGCTCGACGTCGATCACGTCGATCTCGCACCCGGCGCGCCGCCGTTCTTGCGCGGACCGTATCCGTCGATGTACCTCGGGCGGCCGTGGACCGTACGCCAGTACGCCGGCTTCTCGACCGCCGAGGAGTCGAACGCGTTCTATCGGCGCAACCTCGCCGCGGGCCAGAAGGGCCTGTCGGTCGCCTTCGACCTGGCGACCCATCGCGGGTACGACTCCGATCATCCCCGGGTCGCGGGAGATGTGGGTATGGCCGGCGTCGCCATCGATTCGATCCTCGACATGCGCCAGCTCTTCGACGGCATCCCCCTCGACGAGATGAGCGTCTCCATGACCATGAACGGGGCGGTGCTCCCGATCATGGCGCTCTACATCGTGGCTGCCGAGGAACAGGGTGTGGCCCCGGCGCAGCTCACCGGCACCATCCAGAACGACATCCTCAAAGAGTTCATGGTGCGCAACACCTACATCTACCCGCCGGCACCGAGCATGCGCATCGTCGCCGACATCTTCGCGTACACCAGCACCGAGATGCCCCGCTTCAACAGCATCTCGATCAGCGGCTACCACATGCAGGAGGCCGGAGCCACCGCCGACCTCGAGTTGGCCTACACCCTCGCCGACGGGGTCGAGTACCTCCGCACCGGCGTGGCCGCGGGTCTCGACATCGACGCCTTCGCCCCCCGCCTCAGCTTCTTCTGGGGCATCGGCATGAACCTGTTCATGGAGATCGCCAAGCTCCGCGCCGGTCGCCTGGTGTGGTCCGAGCTCGTGAGCCGGTTCGGTGCCACCAACCCGAAGTCGCTGGCCCTGCGCGCCCACTGCCAGACGTCGGGTTGGAGCCTCACCGCCCAGGATCCGTACAACAACGTGATGCGCACCTGCATCGAGGCGATGGCCGCGACCGCCGGAGGCACCCAGAGTCTGCACACCAACTCCTTCGACGAGGCCCTGGCGCTACCCACCGACTTCTCCGCCGCCATCGCCCGCGAGACCCAGCTGCTTCTCGCCCGCGAGTCGGGCATCTGCGACACGGTCGACCCATGGGGCGGCAGTCACCTGATCGAGTACCTCACCCACCAGCTCGCCGAGCGAGCCCGGACGCATCTGGCCGAGATCGACGCGCTCGGCGGCATGGCCGCCGCCGTCGAGGCCGGCATCCCCAAGTTGCGCATCGAGGAGGCGGCCGCCCGTACCCAGGCACGCATCGACTCGGGCGCTCAGGCGGTCGTCGGCATCAACACCTTCCGTCTCGGCGACGAACCCGACGTCGACGTCCTGCGTGTCGACAACTCAGCGGTGCGGCGGGCCCAGATCGAAAAGCTCACGCGCCTCCGAGCCGAACGCGACGCCGGGCTGGTGGCCAGAAGCCTCGACGCACTCACCGCCGGAGCCGCCGGCACCGAGAATCTGTTGGCGCTCTCGGTCATCGCGGCCCGGGCAGGGGCTACCGTCGGCGAGATCAGTGCCGCGATGGAGAAGGTGTTCGGCCGTCACGTCGCCGACGTTCGAGTCGTCTCGGGGGTGTATCGCAGCGAAGTGGGTGCCGATTCCGAAGCCGTGCACGACGTGCGGGCCGCCACCGACGCGTTTGCCCAGCGTCGAGGGCGTCGACCCCGAGTGCTCATCGCCAAGATGGGCCAGGACGGACACGATCGCGGCCAGAAGGTGGTGGCCACCGCCTTCGCCGACCTCGGCTTCGACGTCGACATCGGGCCGCTGTTCCAGACGCCGGCCGAGGTCGCTCGTCAGGCCGTCGAGGCCGACGTGCACGTCGTCGGTGCCTCGTCGTTGGCCGCGGGCCATCTCGCGTTGGTGCCCGAGCTGAGGGCGGAGCTCGAAGCGCTCGGCCGGGGTGACATCCTCATCGTGGTCGGCGGTGTGGTCCCGCCGGCCGATGTGCCCACGCTGATCGAGATGGGAGCAGCGGCGGTCTACCCACCCGGTACTGTGATCGCCGACACGGCGCTCGATCTCCTGGCCAAGCTCGGCTGAGATGGTCGACACCGCCGACCTGGCCGACGCCGTGCTGTCGGGCGACCGCACCGCGATCGGTCGGGCCATCACCCTCGTCGAGTCCGACCATGCCGAGCATCGGGCCGATGCCGGCGCTCTGCTCGTCGCCCTCACGCCCTTCAGCGGCAACGCCACCCGGGTCGGCATCACCGGGCTTCCCGGCGCGGGGAAGAGCACCTTCATCGACGCGCTCGGAACGCAGCTCACCAACGCCGGGAAGCGAGTGGCCGTGTTGGCCGTCGACCCGTCGAGCTCGGTCCACGGCGGATCGATTCTCGGCGACAAGACGCGCATGGCTCGTCTGTCGAACGATCCGTCGGCGTTCATCCGGCCCTCACCATCGTCGGGAGCCCTCGGCGGTGTCACTCGTCATACGAGAGAGACGATGGTGGTGCTGGAAGCGGCCGGCTACGACGTCGTGCTGGTGGAGACCGTCGGTATCGGTCAGTCCGAGACGACCGTTCGCGACATGGTCGACACCTTCGTCGTGTTGGCCATCGGCGGCGCGGGTGACGAGCTCCAGGGCATCAAGAAGGGAGTGCTCGAACTGGCCGACATCGTGGTCGTGAACAAGTCCGACGGCGATCGCGTCTCGGCGGCGGAGACCGCGGCACGCGACATCTCGACCGCGCTCCACCTCGTGACCCCGCCGACGGCCGCCTGGCAACCGCCGGTGCTCACCGCCAGCGCGCTCCACGAGGAAGGGCTCGACCTCGTGTGGGGCCAGATCGGCCGGCACCGCGACCTGTTGGTCGAGACCGGCGAGCTCGAATCGCGACGCCGTCAGCAGCTCGTGCACTGGATGTGGTCGATGGCCGAAGCCGACATCCTCGAGCGGTTCCGGTCAGACGCCGGTGTTCGCCGAGTCAGCTCCGAGGTCGAGGCGGCCGTGTTGGCAGGAGAGCTGAGTGCCCCCGAGGCCGCCGAGGCGATCCTGCGGGCCTTCGGTGTGATCGAGGGCTGAACGGTCGGGGGGATCAGATTCCGGGCAGCGCGTGCTGCGGGGTCCGGATCGCGCCGTCGGTCGACAGCCGGCCGACGTCGAGCATGTCGCCGACCAAGCGGGCGATGGGGCTGCGTTCGCTGCGACTGAGCGTGATGTGGGCGAACAGCGGGTGACCTCGGAGTCCGGCGATCACCGCGGCCACGCCGTCGTGACGACCGACGTGGAGGTTGTCACGTTGCGCGACGTCGTGGGTGAGCACCACACGGCTGTTGTGGCCCAGACGGGTCAACGCGGTGAGCAGCACGCCTCGTTCGAGGTTCTGAGCCTCGTCGATGATCACGAAGGCATCGGTGAGGCTGCGACCACGGATGTGGGTGAGCGGCAGCACTTCGAGCTGTTGTCGGCCGAGGACCTCGTCGATCACGTTCTCACCCACGATCGCCTCGAGCGCATCGATCACCGCGGCGCTCCACGGCGTCATCTTCTCGGTCTCGTCGCCGGGCAGGTAGCCGAGATCCTGGCCACCCACGGCGTACAGGGGCCGGAAGACCAGCACCTTGCGGTGCGTGCGGCGTTCGAGCACGGCGTCGAGCCCGGCGGCGAGCGCGAGCACGCTCTTGCCGGTGCCGGCGTTACCGCCCAGCGACACGATGCCGATGCTGTCGTCGGCGAGCAGGTCGATGGCGACACGCTGTTCGGCGTTTCGGCCCCGTACGTCGAAGAGCGCGCCGTGAGGGCTGATGAGCCTCACGGTGCCGTCGGCGGTCACCCGTCCGAGCGCCGACTGAGAGCCCGAGGTGAGCGCTACGCCGGTGTGCACAGGGAGGCCGTGAGCCAGCTCGACGTCGGCGATGCCGTCGGCGAAGAGGTCGTCGATGTCGAGGGAGTCGACTTCGAAACCGAAGAACCCCGACCATTCGGGTAGCGAGCTGAGCTCGTTGCGGTACTCCTCGGCTTCGAGGCCGACGACGGCGGCCTTGAGCCGAAGCGGCAGGTCTTTCGACACCAGGACGACGCGACCCTCTTCCCGGGCCAGGTTGTAGGCAACGGTGAGGATTCGGGAGTCGTTGGACCCGTCGTTGAATGCCTCGGGCAGGCCCAGCGGGTCGACATGGTTCAGCTCGACGCGAAGCGTTCCGCCCTCGGCCACGATGGGAACCGGATGATCGAGACCGCCGCCGGCGATCCGGATCGACTCGAGCGAGCGCAGCGCAGTGCGGGCCGCCCACCCGAGGTCGGGATGGTGGCGCTTGGCTTCGAGCTCGGTGAGCACCACCACGGGGAGGACGACATCGTTGTCCTCGAAATGGAAGAGTGCGTTCGGATCGGCCAGGAGAACCGAGGTGTCGAGAACATAGGTTGTCGCAGAGGTCATGTTGTTCTCGACGCTAAACCATCGCGAACGACAACGGTGTGATTTGCCGGTGACGGTTCGGTGACGATCGGTGGTCGGGCTCGAAAACAGTCGACGCCCGGTGCCGAAGCACCGGGCGCAGACCGGGAGTGTTGGGGGAGGTGGGATCTTGGGCGGCTAGAACTCCTCGTCGAAGGCGACGTCGCCCTCGACGCCGACCTGGTAGGCGGACACGGTGCGCTCGAAGAAGTTGGTGAGCTCCTGGACGTCTTGGAGCTCCATGAAGCTGAACGGGTTCTTCACCCCGAACTGCTTGGGCAGGCCGAGCTGCACCATGCGCTGGTCGGCCACGAACTGGAGATAGGTGCGAGTGTCGGCGATGCTCATTCCGGGGATGCCCTCACCCAACACGTCGGCCGCGAACTGCAGCTCGCAGTCGATGGCTTCGTTCATCATCTCCCGGATCGAGGCCTCGAGATCGGCGTCGAAGAGGTCGGGCTCCTCGGAGCGAACGGTGTTGACCACCTCGAACGCGAAGTTCATGTGACAGCTCTCGTCGCGGAACACCCAGTTGGTACCCGCCGCCAGGCCGTTGAGGAGCCCTTTGCTGCGCAGGAAGTAGACGTAGGCGAAGGCGGCGAAGAAGAACAGGCCCTCGATGCACGCGGCGAAGCAGACGAGGTTGAGCAGGAACCGCTGGCGGTCTTCCCGGGTGTGCAGCTCGTCGAGGTCGTCGATCGAGCCGATCCACTTGAAGCAGAATTCGCCCTTCTGACGGATCGAGGGGATGTTCTCGATGGCGGCGAACGCAGCTTCGCGTTCGTTGAGCTCGGGGATGTAGTTGTCGAGCAGCGTGAGGTAGAACTGCACGTGCAGCGCCTCTTCGTAGAGCTGACGGCTCAGGTACATACGCGCTTCGGGCGCGTTGATGTGCTTGTAGAGATTGAGCACCAGGTTGTTGGCCACGATGGAGTCGCCGGTGGCGAAGAACGCGACCAGTCGTCCGATGAGGTGCTTCTCGGCGGGCATCAGCTTGCGATCGAGATCGACCAGGTCGTCGCTGAAGTCGATCTCGTCGACGGTCCAGGTGTTCTTGATCGCGTCCTGGTACATGCCGTAGAAGACCGGGTACCGCATGGGCCGCAGCGTGAGCTCGAAGCCGGGGTCGAGGATGTTCGTGTTGCGGGCCCGGGCGGCCGCTTCCTCGTCGGCGACGACCGACTCGGGCTCGTGGATGACGGGTTCGGTGAGGGCCATGGAGTTCGTCCTTGTCGCTTTCTGGGTCGCTTGGAGGCCGGCTACTGACAGGCTTCGCAGGATTCGGGGTTCTCGAGCGAACAGGCGAGCGCCTCTTCGTCGGTGAAGTCGCTCGGTGCCACCTTGGGCTCGCCACCGTCGGTGGGGCCCTCGGTGGTCGTCTTGGCAATGCGGGTGGCCGGGCGAGACCGCAGGTAGTACGTGGTCTTCAGGCCCTGTTTCCAGGCGTACATGTACATCGAGCTGAGCTTGCCGATGGTGGGCGACTCCATGAACAGGTTGAGGCTCTGGCTCTGGTCGATGAACGCGCCTCGGGCAGCCCCCATCTCGAGCAGCGCCTTCTGCGGGATCTCCCACGCGGTGCGGTAGATCTGCTTGAGGTCGTCGGGCATGCGGGGCACCTCTTGCACCGAACCCTCACTGCGCTTGAGGTCGCTGATCATCGTGTCGTCCCACAGGCCACGGCTCTGGAGCTCCTTCACCAGATAGCGGTTGATCTGCATGAACTCGCCCGACAAGGTCTCGCGCTTGAAGAGATTCGAGACCTGGGGCTCGATGCACTCGTAGCAGCCGGTGATGCTGGCGATGGTGGCCGTGGGGGCGATGGCGATGAGAAGCGAGTTGCGCAGGCCGACCTCGGTGATGCGGGCGCGGAGCCCGGCCCACCGTTCGCGGTCGGTGGGAGTGACGCCCCAGAGGTCGAACTGGAGCTGACCCTTGGCCGCCTTGGTGTCGGCGAAGCCGGGGTGCGGGCCGCTCGCCTCGGCCAGATCGGCTGACGCGACCAGGGCGTTGAAGTAGATCTCCTCGCTGATGCGAGCCGAGATGGCTCGGGCTTCCGCCGAGTCGAAGGCCAGGCCCAGCTTGAAGAACACGTCCTGAAGGCCCATGAGCCCGAGACCCACCGGACGCCAGCGCGAGTTCGATGTACCGGCCTCGTCGGTCGGGTAGTAGTTGATGTCGATCACCCGGTCGAGGAAGGGCACGACCTGGCGCACGGTGGCACCCAGGCGGTCGTAGTCGACCTCGCCGGTCTCGCTGTCGACGAAGGCCCCGAGGTTGAGCGACCCGAGGTTGCACACCGCGGTCTCGTCCTGGCTCGTGACCTCGATGATCTCGGTGCAGAGGTTCGACAGGTGAACGGTGCGCGGTGTGCCGTCGGCATCGACGCCGCTCTGGTTGCACTTCTCGTTCGACGAGTCCTTGAACGTCATCCAGCCGTTGCCGGTCTGGGCCAGGGTTCGCATCATTCGCTGGTAGAGGTCGCGGGCGGCAACCTGTCGCTCGTAGAGGCCGGCCTCTTCGGCTTCGTGGTAGGCGGCCTCGAACTCGGCGCCGTAGAGGTCGGTGAGGTGGGGCACCTTCTTGGGGTCGAACAGGCTCCACTGCCAGTCGTTCTCGACCCGCTTCATGAACAGGTCGGGGACCCAGTTCGCGATGTTGAGGTTGTGGGCCCTTCGGGCGGAGTCGCCCGTGTTCTCCTTGAGCTCGAGGAAGTCGTCGATGTCGGCGTGCCAGGTCTCGAGGTAGACGCAGGCGGCGCCCTTGCGTCGGCCACCCTGGTTGACGGCAGCGACCGAGCTGTCGAGGGTCTTCAGCCACGGAACGATGCCGTTCGAGAGGCCGTTGGTGCCCTGGATGAGGCTGCCCTTGGCGCGCACGCGGCTCCAGGCGACGCCGATGCCGCCGGCGAACTTCGAGAGGCGGGCGATGTCGGTGTAGCGCTTGTAGATGCCCTCGAGGCTGTCGTCGGGCGAGTCGAGCAGGTAGCAGCTCGACATCTGGGGGTGGGCGGTGCCGGAGTTGAAGAGCGTCGGCGAGCTGGGCAGGTAGGCCAGCGACGACATGAGGTCGTAGAAGGCGATGGCCTGGTCGGCGTTGGTCGACAGCCCGCACGCCACGCGCAAGAAGAAGTACTGCGGGGTCTCGATGACCTGACGGTTCTCGGGATGGCGCAGGAGGTAGCGGTCATAGACCGTGCGCAGGCCGAAGAACTCGAAGAGCCGGTTGCGGTCGGAGCTGATGGCGGCATTGAGCGCCGGGGCGTTGGCGTCGACGAAGGCGGCGGTCTCGTCGCCGATGAGGCCCATCTTGTGCCCGACCGCGATCGACTCGCTGAACCACGGGATGTTCTGGTTGCGGACCTCCTTGTCGATGTAGGTGGCGAGCAGACGGGCTGCGAGCTTGGAGTAGGTGGGCTCCTCGACGATGAGGCCGGCGGCGGTGCGGATCGACAGCTCGTCGAGCTCCTGGGTGGTGGCGCCGTCGGCCAGCGCCGAGATGGTGCGGGTGGCGACCCGCATGGGGTCGACCCCGAGCAGGCCTTCACCGCAGCGGGCGATGGCGTTCACGATCTTGTTCACGTCGACGGGTTCGAGGGTTCCGTTGCGCTTTCGCACCCGCATGCCCACCTGGGCGTCGTCCCGCAGATCGATGCTGTCGTCGCTCAGTTTCAGACCGGTGCGCGCGGCCGAGGTGTCGGCTTCGTCGTCGATGCCCGTTTGCTGGGTGATCGCCACTTCTCACTCCCGTTTGTTGCGTTGCGTTTCGACGTTTCGTGGGTGGCGGTGGGCCGCCCGTGGAATGTGTTGGAACTCGGCACCGTCTTTCCCGGTGCCGGGCAGGCTTGCGCGCCGTCGATGCAACCGGTTTGCGGTCCGACCCTCGATCCCCTCGCTTGACACAAGCGAATGGGTCGCCCCCGGACACGCACCACAACCGGTTGTGGTGACGGATGTGTAATTACAGCCGCGGAATTACGACGGCGCAAGTTCTGCGGCCAGAAAATTCGAGATTTCTCGCGAACGGGCTGCTCGGCGCCCCTCCGTGCGGGGGCCGGTCCCTCGGATCGGTCCCGAATTCGGCCCGTCGGCGATCAGTCGAGGGTGACGACGCGCTCGACCGAGGGGACGGCGTCGTGATCGGCGTGACTCACCCACACCGTCGTCGCGGTCTGGGTGGCGATGAGATGGCGCAGCTCACTGCGGACCTCGCTGTCGACCGCCGACAGCGGTTCGTCGACCAACAGGATCGGTTGTTGTGGCGCCAGGGCCCGGGCCAGTCCCACCCTCTGCGCCTGTCCGCCGGAGAGCTCGGCGGGCCGCCGGTGGGCGAGGTCGAGCGCTCCGGTGCTCTCGAGGGCGTCGAGGGCCCGGGATCGGGTGGTGGCCTTGTCCAGCCCGGCCGACCGCAGTCCGAACGCCACGTTGGACACCACGTCGAGGTGGGCGAACAGCCGCGGCTCCTGGAACGCCATGGCCACCGGGCGAAGGTGGGCGGCGACGAAGGCGTCGGCTCTTCCGTCGTCGACCACGCGGTCATCCAGCCGCAGGTTGCCGTCGACCAGTGCATCGAGACCGGCGAGCGTGCGCAGCAGCGTGGTCTTGCCGGCACCGTTGGGTCCGCGCACGATCACCGTGGCGCCCGAGTCGAGGCGCAGCTCCATCGGCACCCGGAACCCGCCTCGCCCGATGACACCGGCCAGCTCGATCTCCATCAGCGTGTCCCGAGCCTTCCCCGCATGGCGAAGAGCACGCCGAAGGCGACGACGAGCAACAGCAGGCTGAGGGCCAGCGCCGCCTCGGGGTCGGACTCGAGGGCGACGAAGGTGGCGACGGGCAGCGTCTGGGTGCGGCCGGGGAGATTCCCGGCGAAGGTGATCGTCGCTCCGAACTCGCCGAGGGCGCGCGCCCAGCTGAGCGCAGCTCCGGCGGCCAGTGCACCACGGAGCCGGGGCAGGGTCACCCGCCACAGCGTGGTCGTCGGACCGGCGCCGAGCGTGGCGGCCACCTCTTCCACGTCGGTGCCCGCCTGGCGAAGGGCGGTCTCGACGCTGAGGACGAAGAACGGCATGGCCACGAAGGTCGCGGCCACCACGGCGCCGACGGTGGAAAAGGCGAGCTGGACGCCGAACCAACGGTCGAGCCAGCCTCCGACGAGGCCGCGCCGACCCAGCGCGAAGAGCAGGGCGGTGCCACCGACGACCGGGGGCAACACCATCGGGAGCAGGACCAGGGTGCGCACGAACCGAATGCCACGGAACTCGTGACGGGCGAGCAGAATGGCGATCGGCAGACCCAGGACGACCGAGGCGACGGTGGCCGCCATGCTCACGGTGAGCGAGACACGAAGCGCGTCGCGAACGGTGGCCGTGCCCAACAGCTCGATCAGGTTCGACCACGGCATGCGCTGGAGCAGGCCGACGAGGGGCAACGCCAACGCGACGAGACCGATGGTGGCGGTGACCGGCAGCCACCTCGGCGGCGGAGTCGGTGGTTTCACGGCGACCCGAATCCTGCGCCGAGCAGCACGGGTCGGGCCTCGGGCCCGACGAGGAAGGCCATGAACCGGGCGGCGGGCGCATCGGCTGGGCGCGCCGCGGCGAGCGACAGCGCAACGGGATACCGGTTCGTGATCCGAACGTCGCCGGCCGCGTCGAGGGCCACCACCTCGTCGCCGGCGCGAGCGAGGTCGGTGGCATAGACCACGCCGGCGTCGACCTCACCCACCAGCAGCTTGGTGAGTACGCCGAGCACGTTGCTCTCGAAGGTGACCGGTTCGACGGTCACCCCGAGCTCGGCGAAGAGCCGGGAAGCGGCGCGTCCACACGGTACCTCGGCCGCGCAGACCGCGAACCTGAGGCGGTGGAGATCGGGGAGACGGGTGTCGGCCACGTCGGCACGGCCCACGAGCAGCGCAGCGTTGGTGGCGAACACCGTGGGCGTGTCGATCTCGCCGGTGACCACGACACGGTCCATCGTCGTCTCGTCGGCCAGCGCGATGACATCGAAGTCGATGCCCTCCTCCACCTGCGCCGCGAGCGACGCGCTTCCGCCCGAGACGACCTCGACCTCGACATCGGGGTTGGCGGCCTCGAAGTCGTCGACGATGTCGGCCAACACGTCGGCGAGCGACGATGCGGCGAGGACGCGCACGGTCGGCGAGTCGCCGGAGCAACCGGCCGCCGCGAGGGCCGCGACGGTCACGAGGCCGATGAGCCACGTCATGTCGGTCGTTCGATGACCACGTTGGTGGACTTCACGGCGGCCACGGCGACGACGCCGGGTTCGAGGCCCATCTCGCGGACGGCCTCGGCGGTCAGCAACGAGACGATGCGGTGCGGTCCGGCCTGGATCTCGACCTGGGCCGACACGTCGTTGCTGATCACCCGGGTGACGATTCCGGTGAAGCGGTTCCGAGCCGAAAGGACGGCTTGGTGCTCGTCGTGGTGGTCCTCGGCGATCGACTGGGCCAGGGCGGCCAGATCGACTCCGGCGATCAGGCGGTGTCCGCCGGCGGTACGACGGGCCGAGAGGGCGCCGTCGTCGACCCACCGGCGCACGGTGTCGACGCTCACCCCCAGCAGTTGGGCGGCCTGGCCCATCCGAAACTCGCTCATCCGAGGAAAAGTATCAAGAAATCGCTGAATTGAGGGAATTGACTCGGCGGCCAGGAGCATCCACGCTTCCGGCTCCGGCCATTCCTAGCGTTGGGTCCCATGACCGCTGCCGTATTCGCCGACCTGACCGACGCATGCGGTGAGGACCCCAGCACCTTCTGCGAATGGGTGTTCGACCAGACCGCCAGCGAGTTCTGGTCGGGTGCCGCCGACTGGGCCGTCGAAAGGCCGCTGCGCATCCTGTTGATCCTTCTGGTCGCCTTCGTCGTGAGCCGGTTGCTGCGCCGGGCCGTCCGCGGTTTCGCACGGCGGCTCGGCGACGTCAGCGACGACGAACGCCTGAATGAGCTCCGCCGCACAGGACCCGGTCGCTACATCGTCGAGGGCTCCAGCTCGTTGCGGGCCAAGGCTCGGGCCGAAACGGTCGGCTCGGTCCTCTCGAGCATCGTCACCGCAACGGTGTGGACCCTGGCCGGCCTGCTGATCTTGAGCGAGGTGGACATCGATCTGGCGCCGCTGCTCGCCGGGGCCGGCATCGCCGGAGTGGCGCTGGGCTTCGGCGCCCAGACGATCGTGCGCGACTTCCTGTCGGGCCTGTTCATGCTGATCGAGGATCAGTTCGGCGTGGGCGACGTGATCGACGTCGGAGAGACCACGGGCGCGGTCGAGAAGGTGTCGTTGCGCACGACGACCCTGCGCGATGTGAACGGCACGGTGTGGCACGTGCCGAACGGCGAGATCCACCGAGTGGCCAACAAGTCACAGGTGTGGTCGAGAGCCGTGCTCGACGTCGATGTGGCCTACGAGGCCGATCTTCGCCTGGCCGAGGGCGTGATCCAACGGGCGGCCGACGACATGTGGGAGGACGCCGATTGGCGTGACGACGAGCTGCTCGAACGGCCCGAGGTTTGGGGCGTCCAACACCTCGGGGCCGACGGTGTCGGCATCCGCGTCGTGGCCAAGACTCGTCCCGCGCTCCAGTTCGAGGTGGAGCGCGAGCTGCGGTTGCGCATCAAGGAGGCGCTCGATGCGGCCGGAATCGAGATCCCGTACCCGCAACGCACGATCTGGATACGCAATCAGGGCGAACACCCGGTCGAGCCCGCTCCCGATCCGGCGTCGGTGCGCACAGCCGACACGCCCCGGTTCCGGTCGCCGCTCGAAGTAGAGACCGACGAGGAGGGCTCGGCCTAGCTGGGAACGACCAGGATCCGTATGGAGTCCGCTCCGCCCATACCGTCGGTATACAGCGATAGCGAGGCTGACGAGTCGCCGCTGATGCCATCAGTGATGACGACACCGAAGTCGTTGGACTCGAGCCGTCCAGTCGCACCGTACCTCCCGCCGCCGAGGCCGAAGATCGTCCGCGTCGAGTCCAGCTGAGGATTCAGGTATGCGAGACCGATGATCGTGGCGTTGACGAAGTTCACGGTCGCGGCGACGGGCCCCGCCGGTGGGTTCACCCGTTCGGACCGAAGGTAGTACGAGCACACTTCCTGGCCGGCTGATCCCACGGAGACCGTCCCTGGAGTTCCGGTGAAGAGGGCGCCGTTGGCGCCAGTCGCATTCACCAGCACGCTCGAGGCGAGCGTGACGCAGTTCTCCGCGAAACCGAACACAGTGGTGTCACTCTGCATACTGGCCACCGTGGCCGGCGGCGCGATGAGTGAGAAGTTGTTACCCGACACAAGGATCGGCAACGAGTGTGCCGCAGCGGCGGGTTGGTTGATGGTGGCGATCACCGGCGCGGCCCACGCGATCCCGGCTGCGGTGGCGGCTTTGGTGACGAACGCACGGCGTGAGGTCGACTCACTACGAGGCTCGGCATTGGGCGTCAGGGGCAAGGGTCGGTCCTTGTCGAGGGTCTCCGCCCGCAACAGGCGACAGACTAATACATCGGGTCCAGCGAAGGGAACTTTAGGTGCGGGAGTGGTCGTGGGCTGCATCACGTTAGCGCAGTGAGGGCCGACTCTGCGGCATCGAGGTCGGCTCGGGCTGCGGCGAGCAGGTCGCGTGTCTGTTGCACCAGCTCGGGCTTGGCGTTGTTGACGTAGCCCTCGTTGGCCAGCTTCGCCTCGAAGCCGGCGATCTGGCCCGACTTCTGCTCGATCACCTTGGCGAGCCGCTCTCGTTCGGCGTCGAGGTCGACGGCATCGACCAGCCCCGACACCAGCACTTCGGATCCTTCGAAGGCGATCGGACTGGCCACAGCCGGCCGACCCGCTGTGATGTCGACGATCTCGCCCACTCCGGCCAGCGCCTCGACCACCCCGGTTGCCGTCGCGATGAGCTCGGCCACCGGAGTCGAGACGTGCAGCGTGAGCAATTGGCGGGGTTTCACCTGTCGCTCGGCTCGCAGGACGCGGATCTGGGCCGCGAGCGCGTCGGCTCGGTCGAAGTCGGCGACGATCGCGGCGTCGGCCAGCGCATCGTCGACAACGGGCCACGCGGCCGTGGCCAGCAGCGGCGACGGCGGCAGCGGCAGACCGACGATCTGGCCGGTGCGGGCGGCACTCACGTGGGTCCACAGTGCCTCGGTGACGAAGGGACACACCGGATGCATGAGACGCAGCACGGCGTCGAGCACCGAGCCGAGCACCACCTGCTGGGTCGGGTCGTCGTTCACAGTGGGCTTCACTGCTTCGAGGTAGCGGTCGCAGACGTCGCGCCACACGAAGTCGTACAGCGCGTCGGCGAACTGGTTGAACTGGTAGCGCTCGAGCGCCGACTCGAGGGTGGCGACGGTCTGGTGCAGGCGGGCGATGATCCACCGGTCGACGAACCGGGCTCCGGTGGGGTCGACGGGTTGGGCGACGATCGCCGCACCGTCGAGGCGTCCGATGGCAAAGCGCGTGGCGTTCCACAGCTTGTTGGCGAAGTTGCGGCCGCCGTCGAACTTCGACGACGTGTTGCGCGCCAGGGGGATCTCGGCGGTCGGCTCGAGCCCACCGGCGGCCACGCCGTAGGCGCTGACCATCTGTTTCGACGGGTCACCGGGCGAGTGCTGCACGGGTGCGGCCACGACATGGCCGGCGGCGGTGGTGAGGGGCTCCGGGGCGAACGCCTCGCCGGTGTGCGGGCACACCATGTCGACGGGCATGCGCACGTCCTGGGTGTCGGTGGTCATCTGCACCAGGGTGAACCGCATCGCGTCGGCGCCGTGGCTGTAGATGATGTCGCGGGGGTCGACGCCGTTGCCGAGGCTCTTGCTCATCTTCTGGCCGTGGCCGTCCTGCACCATGGCGTGGATGAAGACGTCGCGGAACGGCAGCTGGCCGTCGAGGAAGTACCGGTTGAACATCACCATGCGGCTCACCCACAGCGTGATGATCTCGCGGGCGGTGCTGAGGACCGAGGTGGGGTTGAACGTGTCGAGCAGGCCTTCGGTTGCGGGGAAGTCCTCGGGAAAGGGCCACCCCATCGTGCTCATCGGCCACAACGCCGAGCTGAACCAGGTGTCGAGCACGTCGGGATCGCGCTCGAAACCCGCGTCCTCCAAGGCGGCGACCAGGGTCGACTCGTCGTGGGACGAGTCGATGCGATCGAGCCGGGTCAGCGTGCCCTGCGGGGGGACGCAGACGCTCTCGTCGATCTCGTCGTCGGTCGTTCGCCGCACGATGTGGGCGGCGCCGGCCGCGGTGTAGGGGCTGTCGATGGATCGGGGTTCGTCGACGTCGGCACCGGCGAGTGCCGCTTGCAGCTCGGGTGAGGCCTCGGTGAGCGGCATGGACCGGGTCCAGACCGGTATCTGGTGGCCCCACCAGAGCTGGCGACTGATGCACCAGTCGCGGATGTTCTCGTGCCACGACGAGTAGGGCCTGGCGTAGCGCTCGGGAAAGAACGTGAGCTCGCCGTCCCCCCGGGTGTCGCCCCGGGGCGCAACGCCGTCAGGCAACTCCGGCGCCTGGGCGGGGGTCTGGGCTCGCAACGCCGAACCCCGCAGGCGCTCGTCGGTGACGGCCACGTACCACTGGTCGCTGAGCCATGGTTCGATCGGCACGTGGCTGCGATACGAGTGGCCGACCGTGTGCGCGTAGTCGCGCACCGTTTCGAGCAACCCTCGCTCGTCGAACCACGCCACGACGGCGGCGCGGGCCTCCTCGCGGGTCAGGCCGACGAAGGCGCGGGCGTCGCCGGAGATGTCGTGCCAGCCGTGGTGTTCCGAGATCGACGCGTCGGGGCCCATCACGTTGACCACGTCGAGGCCGTGGCGCAGGCCGAGGTCCCAGTCGTTCGGGTCGTGGGCGGGGGTGACCTTCAGGCCGCCACTGGAGTACTGGGCTTTGGTGTCGCCGTCGGGGTCGGGCAGCACGACGTAGTCGTCGATCACGATCGGGACGATGCGGCCGACGATGGGCAGCGTGATGGTCTCGCCGCGCAACGACTCGATACGGGGATCGTTCGGGTTGATGGCGACCGCCGTGTCGCCGAGCATGGTCTCGGGCCGGGTGGTGGCCACCGTGACGTGCCCGGTGCCGTCGGTCAGCGGGTACTGCAGGTACCACATGTGGCCCTGGATCTCCTCGTTCTCGACCTCGTCGTCGCTGAGGGCGGTCCGGGTGACTGGGTCCCAGTTCACGAGGCGCTTGCCCCGGTAGATCAGGCCGTCACGGAACAACGAGAAGAAGGCGTGGCGGACGGCGGCCGAGCACACGTCGTCCATCGTGAAGCGGGTGCGTTCCTTGTCGATCGACGCGCCCATCTCCGAGAGCTGGCTGAGGATGACCGCCTCGTACTCGTCCTTCCACTCCTGGGTCTTGGCCACGAACGCCTCGCGTCCGAGCTCGAGGCGCTTGATGCCTTCGGCGAGCAGGCGCTTCTCGACGACGGTCTGGGTGGCGATGCCGGCGTGGTCGGTGCCGGGCATCCACAGCGTGTTGTCACCCCGCATGCGGTGGTAGCGGACCATCACGTCTTGGAGTGTGTTGTTGAGCGCATGGCCGAGGTGCAGCGCCGCGGTGACGTTGGGCGGGGGTATGACCATGCTGTAGGGCTGTTGGCCTTCGGCCAGGCCCGGTTCGGCATGGAAGGCTCGGGCGTCGTCCCACGCCGCGCGAACCATCGACTCGGCGTCGGCAGGAACATACGCAGGGGGGAGCTCGGGCAACGAAGTCATTGCCAGTAGAGGCTACGCGCCCCCAACCAAAACGAAATTGGTTTCGTGAGACTCACTATTGGGCTGAAACCGCACCAATTTCGGTGGGTTCCTCCACACTGGTGCGGTGGCTCGGGCCGATCGTCCATCTCTTCCCGCCGGTTTCGCCGCGTTGTGGGGCGCGGTTGCGCTGGATCTGATCGGATTCGGCATCGTGTTGCCGATCCTGCCGGTGTACGCCGAGCGCTTCGACGCCGGTCCGGCCACGGCTGCGATGATCGTGGCGACGTTCTCGGCGGCCCAGTTCGTCGCCGCGCCGTTGTGGGGGCGGCTGTCGGATCGCGTGGGGCGCCGGCCGGTGCTCATCGCCGCGCTCATCGGTTCGACGATCGGCTCGCTGCTCACCGGCCTCGCCGGTGCGCTGTGGTTGTTGTTCTTCGCCAGGGTGGTCGATGGCGCATCGGGGACGGCCTACTCGGTGGCGCAGGCCGCGGTGAGCGACATCGCTTCGCCGGCGGCGCGACCTCGCCTGCTCGGGCTGTTGGGTGCTGCGTTCGGCCTCGGATTCGTGGCCGGCCCGATCATCGGCTCGGTCGCCGCGCTCGGGTCGGATCGTCTGCCGTTCTACATCGCCGCCGGCCTCTCGGCCGCCAATGCCGTGCTGGCCTACCGATCGGTGCCCGAGACCCATACCGAGCGGTCGTCGAAGGCCGTACCGTCGTGGCGCAATCAGCTGCGGGCGGCGTCGGGGGCCGGCCTCTTGTCGCTGGTGTCGGTCGCCCTGGTGACCATGACGGCGTTCAGTGCGTTCGAGGGGACGCTCGCGTTGTTGCTCGACGCTCGCTTCGAGCTCGAGGCGAGCTCGATCTATGGCACCTTCGCCGTTATCGGTATCGGCCTGGTGCTGGTGCAGACCCGCGTGGTCGGTCCGACGATCGATCGCCTGGGCGAACAGCGGGCGCTGATGGGGTCCCTGACGGTGACCGCGGCCGGCATGGCTCTGCTCGCGCCCGACGCTGCCGGCTGGATCATGGCCATCGCGTTGGCGTTGCTGGTGCTGGGCCAGGGAGTGACCTCGCCGGCACTGGCCTCATTGGTGGTCGACCGGGCCGGCGACACGAGGGGAGCCGCCCTTGGCATGCAGCAGTCGGCGGGCGCACTGGGTCGCATCATCGGCCCGGCCGCCGGTGGACTGCTGTTCGAACATGTCGGCATCGGATGGCCCTACGGCGTGGCCGCGGTGCTGCTGGCCGTCGCCGTAGGGCTCGCCGCCCGAGCCTGACCGTCGCCTACGGGGTGGTGGCGACGGTCTCGGCCTCCCACACCGCAACCGTTGTAGGACCCGCAGATCCTGAGGATGCACGGATGGATCTGTACTTCGATGGACGCTCGATCATGCGCTAAGAACTTCAACGTGACACCTTGCCTTCAGGTCGCAGCCATCATCGAGCAGATCCCTTCGGAGCTACCGGACGACCATCGCTTCGTGGTTGCGATTGCCGGGCCGCCAGCAGCGGGAAAGTCGACGCTTGCGACGGCGCTCGTGAAGGAGCTTGGTCCGAGAGCGGGACTACTGGCGATGGACGGTTTTCATTTCGACAATGTGATTCTGGATGAACGCGGCCACCGCGCTCGCAAGGGAGCGCCACATACGTTTGACGTTGCAAGCTTTTCGAACACGCTCCGATTCATCCGTGATGAGCCTGCGATCGAGGTGGCGGCGCCTGTCTACGACCGTGATCTCGGTCTTTCTCGAAACTGCGCCTCGATCGTGCGCCCAGCTAACGAGATACTCGTCACGGAGGGCAACTACCTTCTGCTCGATGAAGAGCCGTGGTCGGAACTGCTTCCGCTGTTTGACCTGACCGTGTGGATCGACGTTCCTCTCACAGTGGTCGAGCAGCGTATAGAGGACCGGTGGCGAACTGCAGCGATGGACACCGAGGAAGTCCGTCGACGAACCGACGAGAACGACATTCCCAACGCCCGGCTCGTCCACGCCGGTTCGGTTGCCGCAGACCTGGTTGTGCCCACGGATTCCAGCGGAGGGTCACCGGAACTCCGATGACCCCCTTCATCCTCCCGCCGAACACGTTCGACCACTTCTATCGGGGCGGCCGCCACATCGCCGAGCTCCGCGGGTCGCCTCCGGGCACGCACCGCCCCGAGGAATGGCTGGGATCGGTTGTCACTCGCTTCGGCGAATCGGCGATGGGGCTGACCACCTTCGACGGCCACACCTTGCGAGCCGAGATCGCCGCGAACCCCGTCGACTGGCTGGGAGCGGCACATGTCGCTCGGCACGGTCCCTCGCCGAGTGTGCTGGTGAAGCTGCTCGACCCAGCGCAACGGCTGCCGGTTCACCTGCACCCGACCCGAACCTTTGCCGCCGAGCATCTCGGTTGCCCCTATGGGAAGACCGAGGCCTGGGTCATCCTCGAGACCGAGCCGGCCGGCGGTGACGTCTTCGTCGGCACGAACCGCTCGGTGGCCCATCACGAGTGGGCCACGCTCGTCGAGGCTCAGGACACCGACGCCATGCTCGAGCTGCTTCGGCCCGTCGCGGTCCGGTCGGGCGACGCGGTCTTGGTTCCGGCCGGCACTCCCCATGCGATCGGCCCGGACCTTCTCGTCCTCGAACTCCAGGAGCCGACCGACCTGTCGATTCTGCTGGAATGGCGCGGCTTCGACATCGACGGCGCTGCCGATGGCCACCTCGGCCTCGGATTCGACGTGGCGATCGGTGCCATCAGGCCGGACGCACTCCGCGACGACGAACTCGAGCGGCTCGTCGCTCGGTCGGTCGAGACATCGGACCAGGCGACCGACTCCGTCGTGTCGGTCATGCCCGACGGGGCCGACCCCTACTTCCGAGCCTGGGCGGTCGATTCGACCACCGAGGTCGACCTGCCGGCTGGTTTCGGGGTCTTGCTCGTGACCGGCGGCGGTGGTCGCCTCGCGCACCGATCTGGTTCAGTCGACATCGAACGCGGAGACGCCCTCGTCATCCCGGCGGCGGCGAACCCGTGCAGACTCGTCGGTCGACTGACCGCATACCTGTCGCAGCCACCCGCGCCCGATGCGCTCGAACCGCACGAGTGGGACATGCCCTGACCGTCCGCACCGCCCCGGACCCGCTCGGGGATTTCCGCCACGAGCCTCGGTCGGGTTGTGAGAGGATCCCGAGATGAGCGAGACGCACACCTCCGGCCCGACTCGATGGGCTCTCATCGGAGCCAGCGACATCGCCGCGACCCGGATCATCCCGGCGATACGTGCTCACGGCGGCCGAATACACGTCGTGCAATCCGGCAGCGAGCACTGGGCGACCGAGTATGCCGAGCGACAGGAGATCGATGTCTGGACGACATCGGTCGACGACGCCGTCGGGCGGGACGATGTCGATGCGGTGTACGTCAGCTCCCACAACGAGAAGCACCGAGACCAGGTCATCGCCGCCGCCGAGGCCGGCAAGCACGTACTCGCCGAGAAGCCCCTGGCGCTTTCCCTGGACGACGCGCACGCCATGGTCGAGGCCTGCGAGAACGCCGGGGTCGTCCTGGCGACGAATCACCACTTGCCGGCGTCTCCCACCCACATGGCCATGAAGGAGATCGTCGCATCGGGCGAGATCGGCGCGGTTCGGGCGATGCACGTGAACCACGCGGTCGGGCTCCCGGATCGGCTGCGCGGGTGGCGAGTCGACGATCCGGTGGCAGGAGGCGTGATTCTCGATGTCTTCATCCACGACATGGCTGCGGTCCGGGCGATCATCGGCGGTCAGGCCAAGGCCGTCATGGCCTCCGCCCGCAGTGGCGACGATGTTCCGGCCGCACCGAACTCGGTCATGACGGTGGTCGAGTGGACCGACGACGTCATCGTGCAAACCCACGACGCCTACGACAATTACGACCTGCCGACCGGGCTCGAAATCCTCGGCGACCGAGGCGCAATCCGCAGCTCTCTTTCGATGACGGGTGACCCGGTCGGCGAGGTGACCGTCTACCACGACGGTTTCGGCACCCCGGCGGAGATCTCGGTCAGGGACGATCTCTATCTCACGACCGTGCGGGCTTTCGATGCGGCGATCCACACCGGCGTCGAACCCCTCGTGACGGGTCTCGACGGCGTGAGGTCATTGGCCGCGGCGCTGGCGGCGCAGCATTCGCTCGACACCGGCTGCGTTCAGTCGGTGCCGTTCATATGACGATTCGGGTCGGCGTGATCGGGGCCGGCAACATCGGCACGGCTCACGCCCACAATCTGGCAACCGCCGTCCCCGGCTCGACCGTGACGGCGATCTACGACGTGGACCAGCCGGCTGCGACCGCACTCGCGAGCGAGCTCGGATGCCGGTCGACAGCGTCGCTCGCGGACCTGATCAACGCCGACGACGTCGACGCGGTCGTCATCGCATCCCCGGACGGGTTGCATGCCGAGCAGGCCCTCGCGTGTCTCGCGGTCCGCAAACCCACGCTGTGCGAGAAGCCACTCGCCCCGACGATCGAAGCCGCGCAACGTGTCCTCGACGCCGAAGTGGCGATCGGTGAGCGATTGCTCACCTTGGGCTTCATGCGTCGCTTCGACCCCGGCTACGTGGCGCTCAAGCGCGAGATCGGCGCCGAGGGCATCGGTACGCCGCTGATGGTGCACAACGTGCACCGCAACGCCGCCTTCGCCTATGGGCTGACCACCGAGGGCACCGTGACCAACGCGGCGATCCACGAGATCGACATCAACCGATGGCTTCTCGAGGACGAGTATGCCCGCGTGCAGGTGATCATGGGCCGGTCTGGCCCCGACACGCCCGACGGTCAACGTGACCCACTCTTCATCATCTATGAGACGGCCGGCGGTGTCGTTGTCGACATCGAGGCGTTCATGATGGCCCGCTACGGCTATGAGGTGACCTGTCAGGTGGTGGCTTCGGATGGGGTGTCCGACATGGGCGACGGCGGCTACATCACCCGCACAACCGCGCGTGTGCGCGGGCAACCTGTACCCGAGCAGTGGATCGGCCGCTTCCGCGACGCCTACCGCATCGAGATGCAGGCGTGGATCGATTCGATCCGAGGTCGCGCCGGCCCGACTGGCGCCAGCCTGTGGGACGGCTTCGCGGCCACGCATGCGGCCGAGGCTGCGGTCGAGTCGCTTCGATCGGATGGCTGGGTTCGCGTCGACTTGCCGTCGCGCCCCGATCTCTACCGCTGACCGCTGTCAGACAGCGGCGGGAGTTCGCACCGGGCCGAGCGCCTGATCAGCCTCGTCGACCTCGAGGGCTCCGGTCATGATGGCGACGGCGTCCTTCATGTCGAACTTCGAAGGGGTGACGACCGCTGCGCGCTTACCGAGGCGCTGAACGTGAATCCGATCGGCCACCTCGAAGACCTGGGGCATGTTGTGTGAGATCAAGATGACCGGCATCCCCCGCTCGCGGAGGTCGTGAATGAGCTGGAGCACGCGAGCCGACTCCCGGACCCCGAGCGCTGCAGTCGGCTCGTCGAGAATGATCACCTTGCTGCCGAACGCTGCGGCCCGGGCCACCGCCACCGCCTGGCGCTGACCACCGGAAAGCGTCTCGACAGCCTGAGAGATGTTCTGGATCGTACCGATACCGAGATCCTGCAGACGCTGACCCGCCTCGGCGCGCATGCGTTTCCGATCGAGCATCCGAAACGCCGTGCCGAGAAAGCCTTGCTTGCGGATCTCGCGTCCGAGGTAGAGGTTCTCGGCGATGTCGAGTGCCGGGGAGACGGCGAGTGTCTGGAACACTGTCTCGATGCCTGCGAGGCGAGCATCGTGGGTGCTGCGAAAGAGAACCTCCTGGCCGGTGACCTTCATTGTTCCCGTATCGGGGGCGTGCGCGCCGGAAAAGCATTTGATGAGCGTGGATTTCCCAGCACCGTTGTCACCGATGACGGCCAGCACCTCGCCAGGAAACAGATCGATGTCGGATCCGTTGAGCCCGACGACCTTACCGAAGTGCTTGACGAGCCCCCGGCCGCTGAGAATTGCAGGCACCGTGCTCATCCCTGCACCTTTCTGATCCACTGGTCGAGGGCGACGGCGGCGATGACGAGGACGCCGACGGCCAGGACTCGTGGAGCCTGGTCGTAGCCCGCAAGGGCCAGGCCGTTCTGGAACACGACCACGATCAGGGCTCCGAGCAGGGTGCCGATCATCGTGCCCCGACCACCGAAGAGCGAGGTGCCACCGATCACCACTGCGGTGATGCTGTCGAGGTTGATGTTGGGGGCCACGTTCGGGCTGGCCGACCCGACCCGGCCGATGGTGATCCAGGCCGCGATCCCGATGATCAGCCCGGCCACGCAGTAGACGCTGAACAGCACCCGCCCGGTACTGATACCGGACAGCTCGGCTGCGTCTGGGTCGTCTCCGACGGCGTAGATGTGGGTGCCCCAGGCGGTGTTGCGGAGGATGAAGGCGAAGATCCCGTACATGGCGAGCATCACGAGCACACCGGTCATGACCGTGAACGGGCCGAGCTTGAAGGTTGTCCCCATCCATGTCATCGCATCGGGCATCTCCGGGCCCTGGATGGTCCTGGCTTTGAAGAAGATCAAGGTCAGGGCGGTGAAGATGCTCAGGGTGCCGAGGGTGACGATGAAGGGCGGCAGTTCGAATCGGACGATGAGGAAGCCGTTCACCCCGCCGGCCACCATTGCGATCAGGATTCCGGCGGCGATGGCGAGAGCCGCCGGCCAACCATACCCGGCCACGTTGGACACCTCGGAGGTGACCACCAGGTTGGCCATCGTCATCTGAGCGAAGACCATGATGGCCCCGATGCTGAGGTCGATCCCGGCGGTGAGGATGATCAGCGTCTGGGCGATGGCCAGTGTGCCGACGATCACCGTCTGCTGGGTCATCAGTGACAGGTTGGTCGCGAGGATGAACCGGTCGTTCAGCATCGTGAAGACGATCATCGCCACGATCAGGACGAAGAGCGGGCTCAGGTACGGGTACTTGTGCAGCGTCGACTGAATCTTCGGAATGATGCCGGACTTCGCCGCGAACTCTTCGGAGAGGTCGGAAGTCGCTGTCGAACTGGTCACCTGGGCCCTTTCGAGAGATGCGTGCCGCTACAACGATTACCTGATTTCTCGTGAGTCGGGTAATCGATGGACTGGGGGGCAGTAGTCCCGAAGGACTGCTGCCCCCCAGTCCGTTACGTCCGGGTCAGCCCCAGGCGTTGTCGATGCAGTACTGCGAGGTCTCCTGCGGGGCGACGGTGACGGTGTCCATCGGGTCGTCGGTGCACAGGGCGACGCCGGTGTCGAAGAAGGTGCCGTCGGCCGAGGTGTTCTCCGGCGGAGCACCACCCTCGGCGATCTGCTTGATCGCTTCCAGCCCGAGGCTGGCCATCAGCAGCGGGTACTGCTGGGAGGTGGACTGGATGCCACCGTCCTGCACCCTCTGGACGCCGGCCAGGCCGCCGTCGACCGAGACCACGAAGACGTCCTCGCCGACGGTCTTGCCTGCCGCCTCGAGGGCGGCGATGGCACCGAAGGCGGTCGGCTCGTTGATCGTGTAGACCACGTTGATGTCGGGGTTGATCGACAGGCAGGTCTCCATGCCGGTACGGCCCCCCTCCTCGTTGGCTCCGGTGGCTTCGACGCAGGCGATCTCGTACTCGCCGCCCGCTCCGGTCGTGTAGCTGCCGGTCTCGGGCTCGTCGCCGATCACGGTCAGGTCGCCGATGTCGATGCCCATGCCCCTGAGGAAGCCGTTGTCGCGGCAGTAGTCGACCGAAACGGTGCGGTCGTCGAAGATCACCAGGCGGGCGATGACCGCCGTCTCGCCGTTCAGCTTGCCCGCCGCCCACTGGCCGATGGCCTCGCCGGCCAGGCAGTTGTCGGTGGCGAAGGTGATGTCGACCACGTCCGGTGGATCAGTGGGGGTGTCGAGGGCGATCACGTACAGCCCTGCGTCCCGGGCCTGCTGGATCGCGTTGTTGACGTTGACCGACATCGGGGTGATCAGGATGCCGTCCTGGCCGGCGGCGATGGCGTTCTCGATCAGGTCGATCTGACCTTGGTCGTCGCCTTCTTCCTGTCCGGATCCGACCGTCAGGTCGACCCCGAGTTCGGCGGCCTTCTCCCTCGCACCCTCCTGCATGGCCACGAAGAAGGCGTTGGTCGAGTCCTTGGTGATCAGCGAGACGGCGACGTCGCCACCGGAATCACCGGAATCACCGGAGTCGCCGGAATCACCGGAATCTCCACTCGTGTCGGTCGTGTCGTCATCGGAGCCGCAGGCTGCCATGATCAGCAAAAACGCTGCCAATACAGCCAGCAAGCGAAGACTCGCTAGGCGCGCAAACATCGTGTTGGTCCCTCCTGAGGATCACATTGCATTTGGTGACCGCAGAACCTACACCAAGAGCGGTCGGCTCTGGAGATCGAACGGCCAGGAACTGCGACATCCCTCGAGCTGACCTACGGGCGGGTGAACCCGGCCGACTCGAGACAGGTGTCGACATCTTCGACCGACCCGACCGTCGTTCGCGACCGGAGACTCATGGCAGCCGTGGCGTGGGCGAGCTCCATGGCAATGCGGATGGGCCAGCCCTCGTGCACGGCGTAGAGCATCCCGGCGGCAAAGGCGTCACCGGCGCCGACGGTGCTGCCGATCTCATCGACGGGCACCGCTACTGACGAACTCTCGAACACCTCGCCATCTCGGGTCGCACAGATCGCACCTTCGGGGAAGTGAACCGCGACCAGTCGCAGTGCTCCTTCGCCCAGAACGGCCAACGCGGCTTCCCGGCATCGGTCCGGGTCGGTTCGTCCATCGACGACTGTGGCGACGGATGCGACGCTGCCGATCTCGTGGTCGTTCGCGATCAGCGTGTCGGCATAGGGCAGACACGGCCGAGAGATCTGGTGAAGCCGCTCGCTCTCGATCGACACGAGCTCGAGATTGGTGTCGAGCCCTGCCGCCTTGGCGTGCTTCAACACCGTGACCCAGCCGTTGGCGTCGCCCGCCCATGGGGCGTCCATGCGTCGATGGATCCCGAGCAGGCCCAGATGCAGGATGCGGCAGGTGGTCGAGGTGAAGTCGAAGTGGTCGGGCGTCAGCAGATCGCTGGTTCCCGGATGATGGAAGAAGGTCCGTTTGCCGGAGTCGGCGACCGTCATGACGTCGGTGTAGGACGTGACCGCATCGCCGGTGCGGTGGAGTTGAGTCGTGTCGATGCCGACCTCGGCGGCTCGGTCGTACAGGAAGTCGCCGTCGGGGTCATCGCCGAGCAGGCCGATGGCGTCGACCGGCATCGTCGGGTCGAGTTTGCGCATGTCGACGCCGAAGTTGTGCGCGGAACCGCCGCCCTGCTGGTCGGTGCCGGTGATACGGGCCAGCTTCTCTTCGACCGGCCAGTGGTCGACGATCTTGATGCGGTCGAGGGCCCAGGAGCCACCACAGACGAACCCGCGCCGCTGTCCGCTCACGACCGGAGCGCCTCGATCACGATCCGCGGGCCCTCCGCCACGAGTCGCTCACGCTGATTCACGATTCGAGCACCGGTTCGGTGATCTGGAGGTCGTCCTCGAGCGCCCGGTGCGGCGTCACCCCGTGTTCGCCGAGGTGCTCGTGATAGCGCTCCACGGCTTGGGTCGGTGAGAGCTCCTGCTCGATCGTTGCCCGCATGAGCCGGACGAGCTCGACCGGTGCTTCCGACAGGTTGATCTTGCGTCCGAACAGCGCCACTCGGGCGCCCGACTGCTCGGCCTGATGGGCCAGCTCGAAGGTGTCGCGGGTGGTGCCCTTCGCCCCTCCGAGGATGCCGACGATGAGGTTCTCGGGGTCGTACGAGGCGAGCTCGGACATGGCCTTGGCTCCGTTGAACTGGATTTTCAGGAACTGGGGTGCATCCCTCGAGATGACTCCCGCGATGGCCTTGATGATCATGTCGTTCACGTAGTCGCCGAGCGCGTCGTCAGGGATCCCGATGTCGAAGGCGGGGTTGAAGACTTCGAGGAAGTGCCGGAAACCGTAGGGGCGGATGGTGTGCCTGAAGTTTCGATAGGCCTCGAGGCTGGCCCGGTCGGCCTCGAGATCGTTCGAGAAGGTCATGGAGTAGAGGCCGAGATTGCAGAAGCTCGAAACCGAGTCGATGTCCGCGGTCGAGAAGGGCGCCGACGGGTGCTCTCGATAGCTCGACCCGCGTGCCATCCAGATGTCGGTCGTGTCGTTCATCCGCACCGCCGGCGTCGCCACGGAGTGCTCGAACACGCCCCGCTGCGTGAGCGTCTCGGCCGATGACGCCGAGAGCAACATGACGTCGACGAGGCCCGACTCGGTCATCGTGGTTATGGCGTCGAGGTACTCGGGCTTGGTCTTGAGCGTGCCGTCGGGATTCGGGCCCGGCGCCAGGAGGCCGAAGGCCATGTCGCCGTCCTTGGCGTCGGCGACGATGAAGTCGGCGGGCGTGTAGAGACCGGCGCGAATGTTGTCGAGCTTCCGGTCGAGCTGTCTGTCGGGGGCGATCATGAGCCGAGCGTAGTTCTGCGGGCGGGTCGGCTCGCTGCTGGTAGAAAGGCGACATGTACGAACCCGCCGCCGACCGATACGACACGATGAGTTATGCCCGGTGCGGCACGAGGGGGTTGAGGCTCCCGAGGATCTCCCTCGGGCTGTGGCAAAACTTCGGTGGACCTTCGCTGTCGGCCGAGGCCCGCTCGATGATCCTCAATTCCTTCGACGCCGGCATCACCCATTTCGACCTGGCCAACAATTACGGCCCTCCGCCCGGCTCGGCCGAGACGAACTTCGGCACATTGTTGGCCGGCGATCTGGCCCCCTATCGGGATGAGCTGGTGATCTCGAGCAAGGCCGGCTACCTGATGTGGGATGGCCCCTATGGCGAATGGGGCACCAGAAAGAGCGTGCTGGCCAGCCTGGATCAGTCGTTGGCGCGCCTGCAGCTCGAGTACGTCGACATCTTCTATTCGCATCGGGTCGACCCGAACACCCCGCTCGAGGAGACGATGGGCGCGCTCGATCAGGCGGTTCGTTCCGGCCGGGCGCTGTACGCCGGGATCTCGTCGTACGGCCCCGAGAAGACCCGAGAGGCGGCTGCGCTGTTGGCTGATTTGGGAACGCCATGCCTGATTCATCAACCGTCGTATTCATTGTTGAACCGCTGGATCGAGGGTGGCCTGACCGATGTGTTGCGGGCCGAGGGAATCGGCTGCATCGCGTTCTCGCCGCTGGCCCAGGGTCTGCTGACCAACAAGTATCTCGACGGCATTCCTGCCGATTCCCGGGCGGCCGAGGGCGATTCGTTCGATCCCGCGTTCGTCAACGAAGCGAACATCGATCGGGTGCGCGGTCTTCGCTCGATCGCCGATGGTCGGGGCCAGTCGCTCGCCCAGATGGCCTTGTCATGGGTGCTTCGCGACGATGTGGTCACCTCGGCGCTGATCGGCGCCAGCCGGTGGGAGCAGATCGCCGAGTGCATCGGCGCTCTCGAACAGACGGCCTTCTCCGATGAGGAGCTCGCGGCGATCGACGAGTTCGCAGTCGATGCGGGCGTGAACCTTTGGGCCGAATCGAGCAATGCGGGGTAGTTGTCGAGGCACCGATGGTTCGGGAACGAACTGCCGCGCGCGGGCCTGCTCACTGATCACCGTGAGCTCCTCGTCCTCGAGGACGGTCGCCGTGGCCACCAGTTCGGCGGCGAACCGGTCGAGCCGGTCCGCGATGCGACGAATGCTCTCGGAGCCGCCTTGCGCGGGTTCTGCTTGGAGGAGTACTCACAGCTTCGCACCGAGAACCGTGGCATCGCCCCTGTCGGGGAGGTGGCGTATCGCCGATTCGAGCAGCTCCTCGACATCGGTACCGGCCGCGGGACCAGATCAGCCCCGCAGAACATCTCGGCAAGCACTGTCGGCGCCAGAACCCCACCACCAACCTGTTGGATTGGTGAGGAGTTGGCGCCATTGGCCTGATCGATCGTCATGGTGACAACGATCGTCGACTGCTGGGCACTGCGGGTGACGATGTGATCGCGGGCCTGGAGGGCAACGACGTCATCCGTGGATTCGCGGGGGAACGACGTGATCTGCGGTGACAACGGGGCAGGGCAACGACGTGCTGCTGGGTGGCAAGAAGAACGACATCCTCAAGGGCGACCAGGGCCATGACACGCTCTTCGGCAATCAGGGCAAGGACCGCTTGGTCGGAGGCGGGGGCCGC
>JAHEJN010000019.1:45543-48708 GCA_024638845.1 Acidimicrobiales bacterium
GGGGCAGGGCAACGACGTGCTGCTGGGTGGCAAGAAGAACGACATCCTCAAGGGCGACCAGGGCCATGACACGCTCTTCGGCAATCAGGGCAAGGACCGCTTGGTCGGAGGCGGGGGCCGCGACACGCTCGAGGGTGGTTCGGGAGTAATCGACCGACTGACTGGCAAGGGCGGCGTCGACACGTGTAACGACCCTCAGGCCAGCACGACGATCTATGCGACTTGTGAGCTCGGATCTCAGCCGCCGACGCGTGTAGTGATGAACAGTGTTGGCGCCGAGGAGCTGGTGTGGGAGTGATCGGAGAACCAATGCGAACCGGAGCACATCCCCGACATTGCCGCCCGCGCTATTCGTGATGCCGGCGGCAATGTGCAGCTCACCATCGGCCACTACTTCAACTGTCGGATGATCGGGTCCGGCCTGAATAGCGTCGATAACGATTGCACGCTGCTCCTGTCGTCAGCGTTCGACCCCGATCCGTCGATGTTCAAGGTGGTGAGCGGTTCTCGACGGCGATCGCGATGGGTCGGCCGACCCAGCTAGAGCTCCGATGCCCGCAGCGGCCTGATGGTGACTGCGGTGAGCACGACGAGCGTCCACGCAATGGCGGCCAGCGCCACCAGTGGGCCGGTGAGGTCGTCGTCGCTGGAGGTCGAAAGGCTCAACAGGATGAGGCCGTAGCCCAGGCGACCGGCGAGCGAGTTCAGGCTGAGGAACGTGGCCCGATGCGTGCGTTCGAGGCGGGGGGCTGCGGCAGCGGAGATGATCACGGGCGCGGCCGCGGCCTGCACACTGCGCAGGATCACGAAGGCCAGGATGACCACGCTGGTCGACGCAGCCATCGACGTGACGATCACCGACGACAAGACACCGAGGCCGACGAGGGTTTGAGCGGGACCGAAGCGCTCACTCGCCGGCGCGCTGGCTCTGGCGGCCAGGGCTCCGATGGCGGCGGTGACGGCGAAGACCGTCCCCGAAAGGAGCGGCGTGGCCCCGAGATCGTCTGACGTGCGGTCGAGCGCCTCGGTGAGCCAGGGCTGCATCAGGCTGAACGACACGTGTTCGAGAGTGACCAGTGCGATGCCGTACGCGAAGAGCCAGGCAAGGGGCAGGTCGCGCCAATACGACAGCCAGATGCGGAGCTGGGGTTGGTGCAGCGGGTCGGGGCGGACGTGAGGTGGCTCGGCGAGCCGCAGGGTGAGGCCGAACTGCACGACCGCGAGCGCGGCCGCCACGGCGAAGGGCACCCGCAGGTCGATGAGCCCCATGGCGCCTCCACTGAGCACGGCGACCGAGGTGGCGGTGAAGCCGATCGAGGCCACCCTGGCCTGCCGCCGTTCGAAGGTGGGCGCCCGGTCGAGGGCTTCGAGGGTGTCGTAGTGGAAGCTCACGTCGGTGCCCGACAGCGAGGCGAAGCCCGTTGCCATCAGCGCCTGGCCCACCAACACGACCGAGAAGTGCTGGTAGCCGAGGAGGAAGCAGAGATGGGCGATGACCCACGATGCGGCGGCGATGCGCAGCGTGATGACCCGACCCACCCGGTCGCTGAACCAACCCGATGGCACTTCGAGCACGACGACGAACAGGTAGTAGAGGGACGCGAGCAGGATGGCTCCGTCGAGGTCGAACCGGGCCCGGGTGAACAACACGAAGATCGGAAGCCACACCAGCGACGAGGCCACCGCCTGGTGCGCCGGAATGAGCCGCACGTTGCGTTCCATCGATGTGCGCTCGGGGGTGGTCACCGAGAGAGCATGCCGTATTCGTGTGACAACTGTGAGCGGCTCAGACACAGGGCGCGAACCCGCGCATCTCGCCGTCGACCGGCGCCGGTCGTGGAGGTCACGACGCATTACGGGTTGATTGCAGTCGGGAAGAGGTGCTTGGCACTGGGGGTTACCAGCAGGTAACTTGGTGTTACCAGTCGGTAACCACGTGGGCAGGCCGGCGCCTCAGACGAAGGGACATCGCATGGCCGAGTTCTCACCCGAACTGAACGAAGATCAACTCCAGATCCAGAAGTGGGTCCACGAATTCGCCGTGAATCAGATCCGGCCCGTGGCCCACGAGTGGGACGAGCGCGAGGAGTTTCCGTATCCCGTGGTCGAGGAGGCCGCCAAGATCGGCCTCTACGGCTGGGAGTTCATTGCCGAGGGCATGATGAACGATCCGACCGGGCTCACCCTGCCCGTGGCCATCGAGGAGCTGTTCTGGGGCGACGCCGGCATCGGCATGGCCATCATGGGCTCGGCCCTCGCCGCCGCCGGAATCGCCGCCTCGGGCACCAGTGCCCAGGTGATGGAGTGGGTGCCGCAGTGCTACGGCGACGCCGACAACGTGCTGCTCGGCGCCTTTGCCGCCTCGGAGCCTGACGCCGGATCCGACGTGGGGGGCTATCGGACGAGCGCCAAGTATGACGAGGCCGCCGACGAGTGGGTGCTGAACGGCACCAAGGCGTGGATCAGCAACGGCGGAATCGCCAACATCCACGTGGTTGTCGGCGTGGTCGACCCCGAGCTCGGCTCGAAGGGTCATGCCAGCTTCATCGTCCCGCCGAACACGCCCGGGCTGAGCATGGGTCAGAAGTACAAGAAGCACGGAATCCGGGCCAGCCACACGGCCGAAGTGGTGCTCGACGACGTGCGGATTCCCGGCAGCTGCCTGCTCGGGTCCAAGGAGAAGCTCGACGAGCGCCTGGCCCGCGTGCGCGAAGGCAAACACGGCAACGCCCAGGCCGCCATGCAGACGTTCGAGGCCACCCGTCCTGCCGTCGGCGCCCAGGCCCTCGGCGTGGCTCGAGCGGCGTACGAGTTCTCGCTCGACTACGCCAAGGAGCGCCACGCCTTCGGCCGCCCGATCATCAAGAATCAGGCGATCGCCTTCATGCTGGCCGACATGGCCACCGAGATCGAGGCCTCCCGTCTACTCATTTGGCGGGCCGCCTGGCTCGGCAAGCAGAAGAGGTTCAAGAACGCCGAGGGTTCGATGGCCAAGCTCAAGGCCGCCCGCACGGCGACCTGGGTCACCGAGCGGGCCATCCAGATCCTGGGCGGCTACGGCTACATACGCGACTTCCCTGTCGAGCGCTGGCACCGTGATGCCAAGATCCACGACATCTTCGAAGGCACCGAGCAGATCCAGCAGCTGGTGATCAGCCGGGCCAT
>JAHEJN010000073.1:0-10404 GCA_024638845.1 Acidimicrobiales bacterium
TCCCGTCGGAGATCGAGAAGGCGTGGGCCGACACCGTGCTCCTGCGTCGGATGGCCCACGGCAGCGAGATCCAGGGCCTGGCGGCACTCCTCGCCTCTGACGCCTCGTCGTTCATGACCGGCACGACCTACCCCGTCGACGGCGGCGCGCTCGCCGGCGCGTTCTGACGTGGCGCCTCCTCCGGCGCCGTCGATCGGGCGCCCCGACCGTGACTACAGCTTTGACGTTCCGCACCACCGGACCGTCGTGGCCGCGCTGGTCGCGGCCTCCCGTCGGATTCCCGATCGCCCGGCGGTCATCGACGGCGACCGCCACATCTCCTACGGCGAGTACGCACGTGCGGTTGCGGCCTACGCGCGCCTGCTCGCCGACCGCGGTGTTGCCGGCGGGCAGGTCGCGCTGCTCATGCACAACTCGATGGAGATGGCCGTCGCCGCTCTGGCGGGGATGACCGCCGGCGCTCAGGTGGCACCGCTCGACTACAACCAACCCCATCGATCGCTCGAGAAGCTCACCGCCGACGTCGACCCGAGGATCATCGTCTCCGATGCGGCCAATGCCGAGCTCGCCCGCTCGGTGGCCACCGATCTCGGCGTTCCCCACGTCGACGTGTTCGCACCCGATGCACTTCTCGTGGAGGCGTGGCTCGGGGGTGGACATCCGTCGTGGCCAGAACGACTCCCGTCGGCGGAGGATCCTTCGTTGCTGTTCTTCACCGGGGGAACCACCGGAATCCCCAAGGCGGCGTCCCACACGTACGCCAACGACGTCGCCTACGCCCGCGCCACTGCCACCATGTGGCGGTTCGACCAGGACTCCGAGCGGCTGCTCAACGTCGCGCCCAACTTCCACGTTTGGGGCTTCTGCAAGATGGTGGTCACCCCACCGTTCAACGGCGCCACCATCGACATCCTGCCCCGCTACAAGCCCGAACTGGTCCTCCAACGCATCGAGTCGCAGCGCATCACCGTGTTCGCCGGTGGGCCGGCCGCCATGTACGTCGGTCTCCGCGCCCACGAGCACTACCCCCGCACCGACTTCACCCATCTCAAGTGGGCGCTCGCCGGCGGGTCCCCCTGCCCCGAAGAGCTGCTGCGGAACTGGGAGGACGAGACGGGCACCCCGATCCTCGAGGGTTGGGGCATGACCGAAGGCGCGCCGTGCAATGTCAACCCCGCCGACGGTGTTCGCAAGATCGGCTCCACCGGCATCACTCCACCCCGCACCGAGGTCGACGTGGTCGATCTCGAAACGGGTACCCGGGTGCTGCCACCGGGCGAGCGCGGCGAGGTCCGGGTCCGAGGGCCGCAGTTCGTCGCGGGCTACCGCAATCGCCCCGACGAGACCGCGGCCACATTCCGCGATGGTTGGCTGTACAGCGGCGACATCGGCTACTTCGACGACGACGGGTACATGTTCCTCGTCGATCGGAGGAAGGAGATGATCGTCGTCGGTGGCTACAACGTGTTCCCCCGCGAGATCGACGAGGTCCTGAACGCGCACCCGGCGATCCTCGAGGCGGCTGCCGTCGGCATACCCGACGACTTCCAGGGCGAAGCGGTGAAGGTGTGTGTCGCCCTCGAACGGGACGCGACGCTCGGACCCGACGAACTGCGCACCTACCTCGCCGAGCGGTTGGTGAAGTACAAGCTGCCGCGCGAGATCGCGTTCTTCGACGAGCTGCCCAAGACCGGCCCCGGCAAGATCGACAAACTGAGGCTCCGCGGCCTCCGCTGACCGGGTGGTGTCTACAGGTTCGGGAGCTCGACGACTTCGGCGGCGCCGCCGTCGGTCACGCCAGCTTCTTTGGCCAGCCAGTCGGCGATGTCACGATCGTCGTCGCTGTCACCAGTGGTGAAGTACGGCATCGGCGTGTAGTCGGGCGCCAACGGCTTGGTCTTCTGGTAGTCGCCCGAACCGGTGCCGGCGGGGATCAGCTTGCCCAGGATGATGTTCTCCTTGAGGCCACGCAGATCGTCGCTCTTGGACTCGATGGCCGCTTCGGTGAGCACCCGGGTGGTCTCCTGGAACGAGGCCGCCGACAGCCACGACTCGGTGGCCAGCGATGCCTTGGTGATACCCATGAGCTGCGGGCGGCCCTCGGCGGGACGCTTGCCTTCCTGCACCAGATGACGGTTGGTCTCGGTGTAGATCCGTGAGTCGACCGACTCGCCGGGCAGGAAGTCGGAATCACCCGGCTCCTGCACACCGATGCGCTTGGTCATCTGCCGCACGATCAGCTCGATGTGCTTGTCGTGGATCGACACACCCTGGTCGCGGTACACCTTCTGCACCTCGTCGACCAGGTAGCGCTGCGTCTCACGCACGCCCTTGATGTCGAGGAGCTCCTTGGGGTCGCGGGGACCCTCGACCAGCGCGTCGCCGGCGGTGACCTCGTCACCGTCGGTCACCTCGAGGCGGGCCAGCGGGTCGACCGTGTAGGTCTCTTCCTCGCCGTCGTCGCCGACCACGGTGATGGGGACCGACCGACCGTCGCTCTCGCCGATGCGCACCACGCCCGACAACCGGGTGAGGGTGGCCTTGCCCTTCGGGCTGCGAGCCTCGAACAGCTCGACGACCCGGGGCAGACCACCAGCGATGTCCTTGCCGGCGATACCACCGGTGTGGAACGTCCGCATGGTGAGCTGAGTACCCGGCTCGCCGATCGACTGCGCCGCGATCACACCGACGGCCTCGCCCGATTCGATGGCGCCGCCGGTGGCCAACGACATGCCGTACGACGCACCGCTGATACCGAACTCGGACTCGTCGGTGAGGGGCGACAGACAACGAACGCGGGTCACGTCGGGATCGTCGCGAAGGACCGCCATCAGCTCCTCGCTGACCACGGTGCCCTTGGCGATGACGTCGCCGTTGGCCAACGTGACATCCTCGGCGAGAACCCGGCTGTAGAGACGGGTCTCGAGGTAGCTGCGCTTGCCGGCCTCGTCGGGGACGACATTCTCGATCCACAATGACCGCACCGGCTTGCCGTCGGTGAAGGGATCCTCGTCGTTGATGATGAGCTCCTGGGCCACGTCGACCAGCCGACGGGTGAGATACCCGGAGTCGGCGGTTCGCAGCGCCGTGTCGACCAGGCCCTTGCGGGCACCAGGGGTGGCGATGAAGTACTCGAGCATCGTGAGGCCTTCACGGAAGTTGCTCTTGATCGGACGAGGAATCATGTCGCCGCGAGGATTGGCGACCAGGCCCCGCATCCCGGCGATCTGACGCACCTGCATCATGTTGCCTCGGGCACCCGACCCGACCATGATGTCGATGGGGTTGAACTTCTCGGCCTTGAGCGCCTCTTCCATCTTCTGGCGCACTTCCTCGGTGGCCTGGGTCCAGATCTCGACCTCTTTCTGGCGCCGCTCACCGTCGGTGATGATGCCGCGCCGGAACTGCTGCTCGACCTTGTCGGCCTCGGTCTCGTGGCCTTCGAGGATCGCCTTCTTCTCAGCCGGGATCTTCACGTCGTTGATGGAGATCGTGAGGCCGGAGCGCATGGCGTACTTGAAGGTGAGGTCCTTGATCGCATCGAGGCTCTTGGCCACGGCTGCCTTGGGGTAGTTCCGGGCCAGCTCGTCGACGAGCACACCCATGTCGCGCTTTCCGACGGGGTGGTTGATGAAGTCGAACCCGACCGGCAGGCAGGCGTTGAAGAACAGACGCCCCGCCGTGGTGGGGTGATAGGTGGCCGCCGCACCGTTGGCGGGCATGGCGATCAATTGTTCGGTGCGGAACTCGATGGGCTCTTGCAGCTGGATGCTGCCCGACTCGTAGGCCCGCTCGACCTCGTGCATGGCACGGAACGTCCGGAGCCGCTCGGGCACCTGATCTTCCTCCGCCACGGTGAGGTAGTAGCCACCGATGATCATGTCCTGCGACGGGGTCACCAGCGGACGGCCGTTGGCCGGCGACAGGACGTTGTTGGCCGACAGCATGAGCACACGGGCCTCGGACTGGGCCTCGGCCGACAGCGGTAGGTGCACCGCCATCTGGTCGCCGTCGAAGTCGGCGTTGAACGCGGTGCACACCAGCGGGTGCAGCTGAATGGCCTTGCCCTCGACCAGCACCGGCTCGAAGGCCTGGATGCCGAGACGGTGGAGCGTCGGGGCACGGTTGAGCAGCACCGGGTGTTCCTGGATGACGTCGTCGAGGACGTCCCACACCTGGGGCTTGCGCCGCTCGACCATGCGCTTGGCCGACTTGATGTTCTGGGCCAGCTCGGCGTCGACCAGCTTCTTCATGACGAAGGGCTTGAACAGCTCGAGCGCCATCAGCTTGGGCAGGCCGCACTGGTGGAACTTGAGGGTCGGGCCGACGACGATGACCGAACGACCCGAGTAGTCGACGCGCTTGCCGAGCAGGTTCTGACGGAACCGACCCTGCTTGCCCTTGAGCATGTCCGACAGCGACTTGAGCGGACGGTTGCCCGGACCGGTGACAGGTCGACCGCGGCGTCCGTTGTCGAACAGGGCGTCGACGGCCTCCTGCAGCATGCGCTTCTCGTTGTTGACGATGATCTCGGGTGCACCGAGATCGAGCAGGCGCTTGAGGCGGTTGTTGCGATTGATCACGCGGCGGTAGAGATCGTTGAGGTCGGAGGTGGCGAAGCGGCCCCCGTCGAGCTGCACCATCGGGCGCAGCTCGGGTGGAATCACCGGGACCACGTCGAGGATCATGGCCCGCGGATCGTTGACCCGCTTGCCGTGCTCGTCGCGACGATTGAAGGCGGCGACGATCTTCAGGCGCTTGATGGCCTTCTGCTTGCGCTGCGCCGAAAGGGGCTTCTGGCCCTCGGGCGGATCGATCTGATCGCGGAGGATCAGCTCTTCCTCGTCGAAGTCGATGCGTTCGATGAGCTGAGCGATCGCGTCGGCACCCATGCCGCCTTCGAAGTACTCGCCGTAGCGGTCATACAGCTCACGCCACAGCATTTCGTCGTCGATGATCTGCCGGGCGAAGAGTCCCTTGAACTCCTCGAATGCCCGCTCGACGAGCTCGATCTCGGCGTCGTAGTCCTCACGGATCGACGCGAGCTCCTTGTCGATGGCTCGCTGACGGGCGCGCACCTCGGTGTCCTTGGCGTCGTCGTCCTCGAGTTGTTCGATCTCCTTCTCGGCCGCCTCGTGGTGCTCGGCCAGGCGCAGCTCGAGCTCCTTGACGATGGCGTCCTTCTCTTCGAGCATCTCCTTCTCGAGCGCGTCGAGGTCGGCATCGCGCTTCTCCTCGTCGATCCAGGTGACGAGGTTCGCGGCGAAGTAGATGACCTTCTCGAGCTGCTTGGCCTTGAGCTCGGACCGAGGCTCGGTACCCATGAGCAAATAGGCCAGCCATGAGCGGGTGCCGCGCAGGTACCAGATGTGCACCGCCGGAGCGGCGAGCTCGACATGGCCCATGCGCTCGCGTCGCACCTTGGACCGGGTGACCTCGACACCACAGCGTTCGCAGATGATGCCCTTGAACCGGATGCGCTTGTACTTGCCGCACGCGCACTCCCAGTCCTTGGTCGGACCGAAGATCTTCTCGCAGAACAGCCCGTCCTTCTCGGGCTTGAGCGTGCGGTAGTTGATGGTCTCGGGCTTCTTCACCTCACCGTTGGACCACGTGCGGATGGAATCCGCGGTGGCCAGACCGATGCGAAGCTGAGCGAAATCGTTGACGTCGAGCATGGGTGTCTTCCTGATCAGTTCGTGACGTCGGATAGGGCGGCGTTGCGTTGGGGTCGAGCAGCGGGGGCCGGCATCTAGAGGCTCGACCGGGCGGCACGCTCGGCGGCACGCCGGGCGTCTTCCTCGTCGGTGCCACGTTCGGGACGCTGGAGATCGATGCCGAGCTCTTCCGCGGTGCGGAAGACGTCCTCGTCGATTTCTCGCATCTCGATCTCGTGACCGTCCTTGGCCAGCACCTCGACGTTGAGGCACAGGGCCTGCATCTCCTTGATGAGCACCTTGAAGCTCTCGGGGATGCCGGGCTCGGGGATGTTGTCGCCCTTCACGATCGCCTCGTAGACCTTGACGCGACCGAGCACGTCGTCGGACTTGATGGTGAGCAGCTCCTGCAGGCAGTAGGCCGCTCCGTAGGCCTCGAGGGCCCAGACCTCCATCTCACCGAATCGCTGGCCACCGAACTGCGCCTTACCACCCAGCGGTTGCTGGGTGATCATGGAGTACGGACCGGTGGATCGGGCGTGGATCTTGTCGTCGACCAGGTGAGCCAGCTTGATGATGTAGACGTAGCCCACCATCGTCTTGGCGTCGTAGGGCTCACCGGTACGACCGTTGTAGAGCTGGATCTTGCCGTCGTCACCCATCAGACGGTCACCGTCGACCGTCTCCGGATTCAGATTGCGCAGGATGCTGCGGATGGTCGGGTGCCTGCCCGCCAGTTCGACTTCGTCCCACTTGGCGCCGTCGAACACCGGTGTGGCCACCAGCGTGCTCGGGCGGGTGTTGATGCGGGTCTTGGTCTCGGTGCCGCTGATGGGGTCGAGGCCGACGTTGCCCTCGACATCCCAGCCCCACCGGGCGGCGTAGCCGAGATGGGCTTCGAGCACCTGGCCCACGTTCATGCGAGAGGGCACGCCGAGCGGATTGAGCAGGATGTCGACGGGAGTGCCGTCGGCGGTGTACGGCATGTCCTCGACGGGCAAGATGTTGGAGATCACGCCCTTGTTGCCGTGACGACCCGCGAGCTTGTCGCCCACACTGATCTTGCGCTTCTGGCCGATGTACACGCGGACGAGCTGGTTCACGCCGGGCGGCAGCTCGTGCTCTTCGTCGCGGCTGAAAACCTTCACGTCGATGACCTTGCCGGTCTCGCCGTGAGGGACCTTCAGCGATGTGTCGCGGACTTCGCGAGCCTTCTCACCGAAGATCGCTCGAAGGAGACGTTCCTCGGGGGTGAGCTCGGTCTCGCCCTTGGGCGTGACCTTGCCGACCAGCACGTCGCCGGGACCGACGTCGGCTCCGACGCGAACGATGCCCCGCTCGTCGAGATCGGCGAGGATGTCGTCGCTCAGGTTCGGGATGTCGCGGGTGATCTCCTCGGGGCCGAGCTTGGTGTCGCGGGCATCGATCTCGTGCTCGTGGATGTGGATCGACGTGAGCACGTCGTCCTTCACCAGGCGCGAACTGAGAATGATGGCGTCCTCGAAGTTGTAGCCCTCCCATGGCATGAAGGCCACCATGAGGTTCTTGCCGAGGGCGAGCTCACCGAGATCGGTGCTCGGGCCGTCGGCGAGCACGTCGCCCTTCGAAACCTTGGTGCCCTCGGCCACGCGTGGCTTCTGGTTGATACAGGTGTCCTGGTTCGACCGCTCGAACTTGAGCAGGCGGTAGACCCGCTTGCCCAGCTTCTTGTACTCGAGGGTGATCGAGGTGCCGTCGACGTCGGCGACCACACCGTCGTCCTCGGCGAGCACCATGTCGGCGGCGTCGTGGGCGGCTCGCTTCTCCATGCCGGTTCCGATGTAGGGCGCCTCGGCCCGGAGCAATGGCACCGCCTGGCGCTGCATGTTCGCACCCATGAGTGCGCGGTTGGCGTCGTCGTGCTCGAGGAAGGGGATGAGTGCCGTCGCCACCGAGACGATCTGCTTCGGCGAGACGTCCATCATCTGGACCTCGTCGGGACTCACGTAGGAGATCTCGGTGGTGGCACCGAAGAAGACGTCCTGTTCGAGCTGCATCTTCAGGCCGGCGAGGGTCGCGGCCTGCGGCGAGCGGCGAACGAGGACGCGATCGGCGGTGAAGCGGCCGTCGGCGTCGAGAGGCGCGTTGGCCTGGGCGACCACGTACTCCTCCTCCTCGTCGGCAGTGAGGAACACGATCTCGTCGGACACGACGCCGTCGGTGACGACCCGATAGGGCGACTCGATGAAGCCGAAGCTGTTCACCCGGGCATAGCTGGCCAAGCCACCGATGAGACCGATGTTGGGGCCTTCGGGAGTCTCGATGGGGCACATGCGGCCGTAGTGGCTGAAGTGCACGTCGCGCACTTCGAAGCCGGCCCGCTCGCGGCTGAGGCCGCCCGGGCCGAGCGCCGAGAGGCGACGACGGTGGGTGAGGCCCGAGAGCGGGTTGACCTGGTCCATGAACTGCGACAACTGCGAGGTTCCGAAGAACTCCTTGATTGCCGCCACCACGGGTCGGATGTTGATGAGCGTCTGCGGCGTGATCGCCTCGACGTCCTGGGTGGTCATCCGCTCGCGAACGACCCGCTCCATGCGGCTCAGGCCGATGCGCACCTGGTTCTGGATGAGCTCGCCGACGCTGCGGATCCGGCGGTTGGCGAAGTGATCCTGATCGTCGAGGCGGTAGCCGGGCTCGAACTTGGCGAGGTGAAGGAGGTAGGTAGCCGCGGCGAGCATCTCGCTCGGCACCAGCACGCCGGAATCGAGGTCGGGGCGCTCGAGCTCGAGTCCGAAGATCTGTTCGAGCTTCTCGATCTCGGGACCGAGCTTGCGGTTCAACTTGTAGCGACCGACGCGGCTGAGGTCGTAGCGACCCTTCTCGAAGAACGCCTTGCGGAAGTAGGAACGAGCCGACTCGACCGACGGCGGTTCGCCGGGACGAACCCGCTTGTAGATCTCGAGCAGCGCCTCGTCCTGGGTGGGGGCGAGCTCCTTCTCCTTCTCCCACTGGCCCTCGAGGAAGTCGAAGTGATCGACGAACTTGTCGAGGAAGCCCGGCGCGTTCTCCTCGTCGTACCCGAGGGCACGGAGCAGGACGAAGATGCTGAGGCGGCGCTTGCGGGCCACTCGGGCACCGGCGGTGACGTCCTTGCCCGGCTTCTGTTCGACGTCGAATTCGATCCATTCGCCGCGATAGGGGTGCACCGTTCCGGTGACCAGCTGATGCTTGGCCAGGTTGCGCAGGCGGTATCGCTCACCGGGCTGGAAGATGACGCCGGGCGATCGCACGAGCTGGCTCACGACGACCCGCTCGGTTCCGTTGATGACGAAGGTGCCCTTGTCGGTCTGCATGGGGAAGTCGCCCATGAACACCGTCTGCTCCTTGATCTCGCCGGTGGCGGAGTTCATGAATCGCGCCCGGACGAAGATGGGCGCCGAGTAGGTCATGTCCTTTTCTTTGCACTCCTCCACCGTGAACTTCGGTGGCGGACGAAGATCTTCGTCGTCGGGGTCGAACTCGAGCTCGAGCTGCAGCGTCTCCGAGAAGTCCTTGATCGGGCTGATGTCTCGGAAGATGTTCGCCAGCCCCTCGTCGAGGAACCACTGGAACGATTCCCGCTGGACGGCGATCAGGTCGGGGAGGTCGAGAACGTCCTCGAGGTTGGCAAACGAATAGCGTTCAAGGCTGGCCGGGCGTGAAGCCACAGTGCACTCCTGGGGGCAGAGCAGAAAACGGAAAAGACGCGCGGCGGCGCGCAAGAACTCTTGTCTTTGAGGACGAAGCTACGAGCGGCACGACACGACAACACGAGTCTAGGCGTGCGCGAGCGCCGATATCAACCCGAACACAGCGCGGCTGGCGGCTGCGAGGGCCTGCGAATGGGCGTCAGGGTAAGGAACCTGGCCGCAGAGGTCAAGGTTTTCGGGCCGGATGTAACACAACCGCCACCAAATACCCCGTGATCACGGGGTTTTCGCCGGGCCAAGACGTCGACGGACGCGACGCAGCGGTGGCCCGGTCACCCGAACCACCGCCGCAGGGGTTTCGCAGATTCCTGGCCGGAGCGAGGTCAGGCCACCTCGACGGTGGCGCCCGCCGCCTCGAGGGCGACCTTGGCCTTCTCGGCATCATCCTTGGAGGCACCCTCGATGATGGGCTTCGGGGCGGTGTCGACGAGCTCCTTGGCTTCCTTCAGACCGAGGCTCGTGAGCCCACGGACCTCCTTGATCACCTGGATCTTCTTGTCGCCGGCGCCGGTGAGGATCACATCGAAGCTGGTCTTCTCCTCCTCGGCGGCCGCTTCGCCACCACCGGCGGCTGCGGCGGCGGCCACGGCGACCGGAGCCGCCGCCTGGACGTCGAACTTCTCCTTGAACTCATCGAGCAGCTCCTTGAACTCCAGAACCGTCATCGATGCGATCGAGTCGAGAATCTCTTCTTTGGTTGCCATGATCATTCTTCCTCCGTGCTGTCGCTGGCTTCGCCAGACTCATCTGGAACCTCGGCAACAGCCTCGGTCGTACTCACTTCTGCTGCTTCGTCTGCCGCACTGTCGGCGGCGGGTTCTTCGGCGTCGACCGGAGCAGCTTCCTCGGCCTCGGCGGGTTCTTCGGCGTCGACCGGAGCAGCTTCCTCGGCCTCGGCGGGTTCTTCGGCGTCGACCGGAGCAGCTTCCTCGGCCTCGGCGGGAGCGTCGCCGGGGGCGAGCACACCCTTGTCGGCCAGCTCCTGCAGGGCGTAGCCGAACTCACGCAGCTTGGCGTCG
>JAHEJN010000073.1:10504-14985 GCA_024638845.1 Acidimicrobiales bacterium
GGGTTCTTCGGCGTCGACCGGAGCAGCTTCCTCGGCCTCGGCGGGAGCGTCGCCGGGGGCGAGCACACCCTTGTCGGCCAGCTCCTGCAGGGCGTAGCCGAACTCACGCAGCTTGGCGTCGAGCAATCCGGCGAACTCCTGGTAGAAGCTCAGACCGGCACCGAGGAACTCGGCGTACAGCTCGACCCGCGGCGGGGTCTTGGCCAGCGCCGTGACGCCGTTGACGTCGATGGCGACATCGCCGAGAAGTCCGCCCTTGACGATGAGCTGGTCGTTGGCCTTGGCGAAATCGACCAATGCCTTGGCGAGGGCGACGGTGTCACCGGGCTTGCCGTCTTCGGACGGTGACGCGAACGCCACTGCGGTCGGACCGGTGAGCAGGTCGTCGAGGTCGATCTCGAGAGCCTGGGCGGCAAACCGCACAAGGGTGTTCTTGTAGACCTTGTACTCGGCGCCGGCATCTCGGATGGACTTGCGGAGCTCGGCCATGTCGGTGACGTTCAGCCCGCGGTACTCGGTGAGAATCACACCAGTGGCGGCTTCGAGCTTCGACTTCACTTCGTCGACGACGGCGACCTTCTCGGGACGTGGCTTCTCCATGTGGCACCTCCTTTCACAACGACGATGGACGTTCAAAACGACGATGGGCGTCCGCCGGAGACCGGACGAACGCCCAGGAACGAACCGACGCATCGGTGCCATTCGGGAGTGTCCGCCTCATCGGGCTGGCAGATGCCATTTCACGCTCCCAGAGGAGCACCGGAGGTCTTCGGCGAGCAGAACTTGAATTGTCCGGCGCAGGCTAGCGGCCCGGCCGCGTCGATCCACCTGGCGAGGCAGGATCGATCAGGCGTAGGCGGTGTGGTCGACCTTCACGCCGGGGCCCATGGTCGAGGACAGCCCGACTCGCTTGACATAGCGACCTTTGGAGCCGGCCGGCTTCACCCGCTGGAGCTCTTCCATCACGGCCGCGAAGTTGGCCTGGAGCGCCTCGGCGTCGAAGCTGACCTTGCCGATGGGCACGTGCACGTTGGCCTGTCGGTCGGTGCGGTACTCGACCTTGCCGCCCTTGAACTCCTCGACGGCCTTGGCCACGTCGGGGGTGACGGTGCCGGTCTTCGGGTTGGGCATGAGACCGCGCGGACCGAGCACCCGCCCGAGCTTGCCCACCGTCGGCATCATGTCGGGGCTGGCGATGGCCACATCGAAGTCGAGCATGCCGGCTTCGACCTCGGCGGCGAGCTCGTCGCCGCCGACGAACTCGGCACCGGCCTCGCGGGCGGCGGCTGCCGCTTCGCCCTGCGCGAACACGGCGACCCGGACATCCTTGCCGGAGCCGGCGGGCAGCGAGACGGTGCCTCGGAGCATCTCTTCGGCCTTGCGCGGATCGACGCCCAAGCGGATGATGGCGTCGACGCTCTCGTCGAAGCCGGCGGGAGCGAGCGACTTCACCACGTCGATCGCCTCGGTCGGGCTGTGCAACCGCTCGTTGTCGTAGCGGCGCTTGGCGTCGGAGTACTTCTTGCCTGGCATGTGTGCCCCTCTCGGGTCCCTCATCGGACTACACCGGCCGGGGCGAGGTCCTCCCCGTGCACGATGGTGTTGCGAATCGTCAGCCGATCGTGATGCCCATGCTGCGGGCGGTCCCGGCGATCTGGAGCTTGGCCTGGTCCAGATCGTCGGTGTTGAGATCGGGCAGCTTGGTCTGGGCGATCTCGGTGAGCTGGGCGTCGCTGATCGAGCCGACGGTCTCGCTACCGGGAGTGGTGGCGGCTTTCTCGAGGCCGGCTGCCTGGCGTAGCAGCACCGACGCCGGCGGCGTCTTCAGCACGAACGTGAACGAGCGGTCCTCGTAGATCGAGATCTCGACGGGAACCACCGTGCCCCGCTGGGCCTCGGTGCGCGCGTTGTACTCCTTGCAGAAGTCCATGATGGCGACGCCATGGGGACCGAGAGCGGTGCCCACGGGTGGCGCCGGCGATGCCTGGCCGGCAGGAATCTGGATCTTGACGACTGCGGTCACTTGCTTCTTGGCCATGGGGGTTCTCGGAATCTCGAAAAGCGGACGTAGCAGTGTGCCGGGGTTCTCAGAGCTTCGCTACTTGAGCGAACTCGAGCTCGACAGGAGTCTCGCGGCCGAAGATGTTCACCAACACCTTCACCTTGAGCTGGTCCTCGTTGATCTCGATGACCTCGCCCGAGAAGTCGGCGAAGGGACCTTCCTTGACGCGGACGGTCTCGCTGACCTCGTACTGGAGGCGGGGCTTGCTCTTCTTGGCCATTGCCGCATCGTCGCCTTCGACCTTTGCGGCCAGGAAGGTCTCGACGTCGCGACGACCGAGCGGCGAGGGCTTGTTTCCCGCACCGACGAATCCGGTGACGCCAGGGGTGTTGCGTACGACGTACCACGCATCGTCGTCGAGGCTGCAACGAACCAACAGGTAGCCGGGGAAGACCTTCTTCTGGACGACTACCTTCTTGCCGCCCTTGAACTCGACGACATCTTCGAGCGGGATGACCACCTCGTGGATGCGTTCTTCCATGCCCATCGAGGTGATGCGAGCCTCGAGGTTCTGTTTGACCTTCTTCTCGTAGCCCGACTGCGTGTGCACCACGTACCACCGTCCGGGCCGGTCGTAGGGACTGACCGGTGGCGGTGCGTCGACGGTCTCCTCGACGTCCTTGTCGTAGATGAGGGCGTCTTCGTCGACGGCGGCGGCCACGTCGGCGTCCTGGTCTTCGGCGACCTCGGGACCAGCTCCGGGCGGCACCGGATCGGGCGGGGCGGGGTCGTCGTCGACGACGACGGCGGCTTCGGATTCTTCGGTCACGGCGTCGTCCTCTTCGGGCTCTTCGGGCTCTTCGGGGCTGTGGTTCTCGTTGGTGATGCTCATCGTTCGAACAACCTCAGGATGCCTTCGCCGAACAGGAAATCGAGCCCGGCGATGATCGCAGTGAGCGCGATCACCACGACGATGACCACGATCGAGTAGTTCACGACCTCGTCACGCGACGGCCAGGCGACCTTGCGGAGCTCGCTGCGGACCTCGCGGAAGAACTGCGGCACGCTGGCCCGCTGCTCTCGCTGGTGGCCGGCGGGGGCCCGACGCGTGGCGATGCGTTCGCCCTGCTCGTCGACCTCGCCCTGCCGGCGAAGCATGCGCTTCTGTTCTCGGTTCATTGCCATGATTTGCTGTCCTCGACGACCCGTTGGTGCGAGCCGGTGTTCACATCACGAGGGTGATGCCGTACGTACGTGGCAGGGGCGGAGGGACTCGAACCCCCAACCGCCGGTTTTGGAGACCGGTGCTCTACCAATTGAGCCACGCCCCTAGAGGTTCGACCGGTCAGGCTACCAGCACGCCTCGTGAGTTCGTTCCCGCCCGATCGGCGGGCTCACCCGGTCAGTGGGCGCGACGCGTACGGGTGGCGATCACCAGGGCGCCGGCTGCGCTGGCGGCCAAGCCGCCGGCGTAGGCGATCCAGCGGGGCGGCGCCGCCTTCGCCCAGGCGAAGCGATCGGTGCGATCGAGCTCGTCGAACACCGACGGCAACAGCGTGGCGGGAGGCTCGAACAGCGAGGCGCGGAGCTCGGCCAGCTGATCGAACAACCAGGCGAACTCCTGACGATCGCGGGCGTCGGCCAGGAACTGCGTGAGATCGGTGACGCTCGCCAGGTTCGGCTCAGCCGACATCCGTAGCTTCTCCATCGGCGTCGTCAACAGCTCCCTCAGCATCGCTCACGCCCTCGAGCACCGAGATGAGCTTGCGGCGGGCACGGTGCAGCCGAACCTTGGCGGCCGACTCGGAGATGTCGAGCTCCTCGGCGATCTCCTGATGACTGAGGTCATACACGTCGCGCAACACGACGACGGCCCGAAGCCGATCGGGCAGGTCGCGGATGGCCGACTCGATGCCGCTGCGGGCCAGGCTCGCCTCGGCCTGCAGCACCGGGTCGTTGTCGGGCGAGTGGTCGAAGACCAGCTCGTTCTCGTCGAGGACCTCGTAGCGCTGGCGCGTGCGCTTGCGAAGGAACGTGGCCGAGCAGTTGGCGCAGATGCGATAGAGCCAGGTGCTGATGGCCGCATCGCCACGGAAACGGCGAATGGCCTTGTACGCACGGACATACACCTCCTGCACGACATCGTCGGCGTCCTCCTCGTCACCGGTGAGACGCACCGCGAGTGAATAGACGTCGCGGTGGGTGTGTCGAACGATCTCGTCGAACGCGGCGCGATCGCCGCCTTTCGCCGCCTCGATCAACCCACTCATCTCATCCACGGTCTGACTCTCCTGGTGGCGCCGCGCGTTACAACCGTAACATCCGCGACTCCACCGGCGAAGGGGTCAGCCGAGCCGGCTATTCGAGGATCTTGGTGACGGCGCCGGCGCCGACGGTGCGGCCACCCTCACGGATCGCGAACCGGAGGCCCTCATCCATCGCGATCGGGGCGATCAACTCCACCGTCATCGTCGTGTTG
>JAHEJN010000074.1 GCA_024638845.1 Acidimicrobiales bacterium
ACGTCCGGCTTCCGGAGGCGGAACCGGATGACCATCTGCTGCTCGACGAGTTCGTCCATTCCGTCAGGGTCGTCGGTTGCGATCTGATCGAACATCCGGGTGAACAGGGCTTCGAACTGGGTGTCGTTCGCGTAGATCTGACTCATGGTGCGACCGTAGCTCAGTGCCCGATCATGCTGGTCGGGTCTTGTGGTGTGTACCGCCGCAACCAGGTCGTGTTCCACACCACGGACGCCACAGTCGAGATCAGGACATCGGCGTGCCTTCGGCTACCTCGGGCCGAGTGCTTCGATGGTACCGACGCCGGTGACCGACGAGCTCACCTGGGGCTCGCCGTAGTAGCGGACGCTGCCGACTCCGGTCAGCGACACGAAGAGCTCGTCGGTGGCCCACACCGTCGTCATGCCGACACCGGACGATTCGATCGAGGCATCGTCAGCCCGGAGATCGCGGCCGTCGAACTCGCCGGCTCCGGCCAACACGACCTCGAGCAGGCCGGCCCGACCGCTGGCCACGATGCTGCCGGCTCCGGGGAGCGATGCCCGGAGCGTCGAGACCTCGAGATCGGGCGCCACGATCGTTCCCGCTCCCGGGAGCTCCATTGCGAGCGCGCCCGGCGTCGCGCAGGTGGCCAGGTCGATGGTGCCGGCACCCGAGAGGACGACCGCGGTGATCTCGGGGCAGCCGAGCCGGTAGGTGACGCCGCTCGTGGGGTCGATGTCGATGCCCGGCTCGGTCGAGATCGTCAAGGTGTCACCGGACACGTCGGTGCGGAGGTGGGTGAGCAGGTTGTCGTCGGTTTCGATCTCGACCTGCCCGTCCGGGCCGGTCGAGAGGAGCACGCTGCCCTCGCCGGCCAACACGATGCGCTCGAACTCGGTGATCGACCGCGTCTCCGTGGCCATGTCGCCCGACCCTCCCACGCGGTCGTTGTCGGTTTCGAGGACGATGTCATTGCAGGCGGCCAAGAGCAGGGACAGCGCCGCGACGACCGCCACGGCCAGACTCCGGGCGGCCACCATCGGGTTCGCCGAAATCGTCGTCGCCATGGCGCGCCACCTCCACCTTCATCGTCGGAGGTCACGGTCGGCACGGCCAGGGCCAAAGGCCCTGCGTGAGGTGTGGCGGCCGTCGCCGGTCGTGACAGCAGGCTCAGAGAACGATGTCGCCGCGGCCTCGGATTTCGCCGCTCGGAACGAGCCGGACCGGAACCGGCGCCGCTGCGGCTGCGGGTGCAGCGCCGGCAGCACCCCCGAGCGCTTCGCTGCCCAGCCCGCCATGATCGTCATCGGTCGTCGCGGGGCCGAGGTCTCGTCCGAACCGCATTGGGTCCGCGGCACGAACAGTGTCACCGAAGGAGATCCCGGCGAGGTGTTCGATCGTGAGCACCCGCACCTGTTCGAGCACCGGATCGAAGGTCGTGGGATCGAAATCGGTGATGCTGGGGTGCACGTCGGTCTGCCAGATCAGGAAGGCGGCGGCGATGAGATCACCGTTGTGGCGAAGCGCGGCGACCTTCCAGTACCCGGCGGGGATCCTGATGGGCAGCTGCCCGGGCTTGTTGAGCCAATCGAGATCGGTCGCGGTGAAGACCGGTCCGGTGAACACGCTCAAGCGCTGTTTGTTCGAGTCGGCAAGATCGAGGAGCCAGTCCTCGATCTCGCGCCACGGCCCCTGGTTCAGTTTTGCGTGCTGAGGGGCGATGTTCGTCCATCGGCTCGTGTCTTGCTCGGCCTTCTTGGCGGTGTTCGTCGAGGGCCAGTGCACGTCCTTTCGCCGAGCGAGATGACCGGCATCCCACGGGTTGTCCTCCCGGTTGGGGACACCCTTGTAGCCGCGGTCGTTGTCGATCTGGAGCACGGCGGGGACGTCGGGGTCAAGCGTGAATCTCCGGCGCCGTATCCCGCCGACGAGCTTCTTGCCGTCGAGATTGTGCGCCGAATAGACCGCGAGACCACGTTGCTGGTTGAAGACCACGGAGTGGTGCGTGTGATCGATGGGTCGCCCGCCATTGAACGCCTGTACCTGAGCGCGGGGCAGCAACTCCGGCAGCGGGATCGTCACACCGTCGATGAAGTCTGGGTCGTAGCCCATCAGCGTCGCTTTCGTTCCACCATCAGGGCAGGTCTACTCGGTTGGATACGACCAGGTCTTTGCCGCTCCATCCGTCGAATCTCACCGTCGACGCGGTCGCAGGGACGTCGATCACATTCGTCCCCTGATTCACGTTGCGTGACGCGAACGGACGCTCGTCGACGAAGACGTCGACCCGCCCGATGTTGTCGGTTTCGATCGTGACGGCGACGGTCTCTCCCGACGCCGGACCAGCCGTTGCGTCGAGGACCCTGAGGGGCGCGTCGTCGAGCATCTGGGCGACGCTGTCGAGCAGGTCGGTGTTGCCGTCCAGGAGATCGTCTCGGGTCAGCTTCCAGCGCACGTCCGGTTGCACACCGAGGTCCTCGAGGGGAGTGCCGGCCCGGGATCCGACGCGGAGCGTTCGACGGATCGCCACCCTCATCGCCACTCCCGCGGGGAGTGCCTCGTACGGCGAGGCCGGATCGGGCGAGGGGAGCTTCATCAGTTGGCTGAGCAGGCCGTGGGTCCAGACGTTGGCTCCGCCCGCGCCGGTGTTGTCGTCGACCCCGACCACGGGACCGATCCTGTGGTCTTGGATTCCGGCCGCGAAGATGTCTGTCGCCGAGTAGCACAAGGCGTCGGTGACGCAGGCGACACGGCCGCGGTACCGCTGGCCCCGGGCATTGGCCCAGTCGGCCGGCGTGATCGGGTGGCCGGTGGAGAAGACCGCGCCCGTCCGGATGGCGAGACGGAGCGATTCGAGCCAGGGGCCGAGATCGATTCCCGACGGGTTGGCCCGATGCCGGTAACACAACCGACGATTCAGCGGCGTCGCGAGGAACTGGGTCGGCTCCGGCACGATCCGGCGGGGCGTGAAGAGCTGAAGGAGTCCCTCACTGGCCCATATGTGGCCACCGCCGTTGCCTCGCACATCGATGACCAGGCGATCCTGGGGCAACAGGCCCACGAGCCGTTCGGCTTCCTGCACGAAACCGTCGGGGTCGTTGACGGAGAACGTGAAGATCCTCAGGTGACCGATCTCGCCGCTCGCCGTTGTGACCGAGCGGGCCCGGAACACGCCCGGAAGCGCAGTCGGAACGTCGGCTCCCGCCTTGGCGGCCTTGTTCGTGAGCTTCACCTGTTTCCGGCCGGCGGCTCCTTCGGCGGCGGGCGCGAACAGCATCCGCTTCGCGATCGTCAAGGCCTCGAGCTCCCGATCGATGCCTATCGATGCGGCCGCGAGCGACGGTGTGTCGGAGTCCATCCCGCCGCTCGCCGAGCTGATGTCGAAGACCCGCCAATCGAATCGCAACGACCTCGCGGTCCCGTCGAGGTCGACATAGTCCACCTCGACCCAGTTCTCGTCAGGAGGGAGCGCCCGCACCATCGGACGCTGCGTCAGCAGCTCGATCCCGCGTGCGAGGCGGGCCGCCTCGTTGCTACCGGCGTGCCGGTCGGCGTTGACGGCTACCGCCCGGTCGATCGGCACACCGCTCCAGGCGGTGACCTCGACGCCCTCGACGAAGGTCGCATGAGTGAATCCAGGGACGAGATGGGAGACCAGATATCGGGAGTCGTCTCCGACGAAGTACTGCTCGATGTCGAAGGGCACGAAGGCGATGCGGTCGGAGAACGGCTTGGGAAGCAAGTAATTCGTGTGCAGATCGCGTACCGACGCGAAGATCCGCAGCAGCTCGGCATGGAATTCGAACTCCGCGCCCATCGTGTCGGTCGTCTGCGCCTCCAACCTGTCGCGAAGGAGTCGAAGTGCTTGGACGGGATTCGCCGCGTGCATCGACTCCTTGAGGGGAAGGTGTACGTAGTTCTCGGCGAGAAGTACCAGCGCCTGGTCCGCGATCCTCCGCCGGTTGGCGAGGGTCAGGGTGCCGGCCGAGGCGAGGAACGTCGGGAGGTCATCTGATCCCCGCAACGTCTTACGTACCGCCTGGTGGGTCTTCCCGAGGTAGTCCGATCCGTCGTTCGCCATGACCGTCCTCATATCCGCTCGCCGTGGCCAAGAACTTAGTCAGCGAGATGCAGCCCCGCTAGGGCTGCACGCCCACGATCTCCCTGAACCAGACTGGCGAGGTGAGGAGGGAGGACTTATGACCGACGTCGGACCGCTGGTCGCCGCGGGTCGGACGTCGGACGTGTACGAGTTCGGCCGGGGTTCGGTCGTCAAGGTCCCTCGTCCCACGGTGCCGTCTCATTGGGCCGCCATGGAAGCGCGGTTCACGGCTGCGGTGTGCGAGCTCGGTGCTCCGGCGCCGCAGGTCCGCGACGTCGTGCAGGTCGACGGCCGTGATGCGATCGTGTTCGAACGGGTCAACGGCCAGTCGATGTGGGATCTGATGGTTTCGTCGCCGCAGGACACCCGGGCGCTGGCGGTCGAGCTTGCGGAGGTGCACCGACACATTCTGTCTGCCGGGTTGCCTGCCGGTGTGGCCGGGCTCGTGGACCGGATGTGCGGCAAGATCGCGGAGGTCGCGCTTCTGACCGACGCGGAGAGGCTGGAGGCGCAGCAGGACGTGGAGCGATTGCCGCGCGGAGCCGCTCTGCTGCATGGTGACCTCCACCCCGGCAATGTGCTGATGGCCGACCGGGGGCCGGTTGTGATCGATTGGTTCGATGCGGCGATCGGTCACCCCATCGCCGATGTGGTCCGCTCGTCGGTGTTGCTCCGGCCCTTCGAGGCCGCTGACCAGAGGCCCCACTTGCCTGGTGCACCGTCCGGGCTGCTCAGCCGACTTCACGAGTCGTATGTCTCGGCGATGAGCGATGTGGTCCGTGCGCCAGCGGATGAGCTCCGCCGCTGGGAGGCGGTGGTGGCGGCGAGTCGGTTGGCCGAAGATGCCGAGCCGGACGAGTCGTCGTTGTTGGCGCTGTGGCGCGGCCGGGACCGACGGGAGGAGAGACCGTTGCTAGCGGCGCTGTCAGCCGTCGGATGAGGCCAGTCGGCGGAGCTCGGGCGAGCTTGGGGCGATCGGGTCGCCCGAGCGTCTGGCACCTGTACCCAGGGCCGCGCTGAACGTTTCTGCACGGTAGAGGTCGGCGACGGCGCCGGGAGGTCGTACAGGAAGTTGACCGTTCCATCGATCGGGTCGACGATCCAGCCGACGTTGTTTCCCCCTCTGTCGTCGTCGAACTCTTCCCCGACGATCGTCTCGCCGGTCGCCATCACGCCGGCACGCTCAGCTTCGCGTCCATACTTGCTCGATGAGCGACGAGTCCGCCGGAGCGCCCAGCACCGCGTCCGGCGTGCTGGCGCTGCTGGCAGTCACCCAGTTCCTGATGACGGTCGACGCCACCGTGATGAACGTGTCGATCACCGCGCTGGTGGATGATCTCGACACGAGCGTGACCGCCATCCAGGGCGTGATCACGACCTACACCCTGGTGATGGCGGCCGCCATGATCACCGGAGGCAAGTTGGGTGACATCCTCGGTCGTCGTCGTGCCCTCCGGATCGGCTTGGTGATCTATGCGCTCGGATCAGGTCTCACCGCCATCGCGCCCAATGTCGTCGTGTTGTTGGTGGGCTGGTCGATCCTCGAAGGGCTGGGCGCCGCTCTCATCATGCCCACCGTGGTGGCCCTGATCGCCGGCAACTTCGAGGGCAAGAAGCGGGGGGCGGCCTACGGCACCATCGCGGCGGCTGCGGCGGTCGCGGCCGCCGCCGGGCCGATCATCGGTGGGTTCGTCACATCGAACTTCAGCTGGCGTTGGGTGTTCGTGGGCGAGGTCTTCATCGCCCTGGGCATCATGGCTCTGAGCGGACGCATCCGAGACGTCGAGGTCGACGATCCTCCACAGCTCGACCTGGTCGGGGCCGGGCTGTCGGCGGTGGGGTTGGCGCTGGTGGTGTTCGGCGTCCTGCAGTCCACGGCCTGGGGATGGATCACGCCTCGCGTCGGAGACGGGCCCGATGCCACTCCCGCCGTCGGCGGCATCTCCGCCACCACCTGGCTCATCCTGGGCGGACTGGCCATCTTGTACGCCTTCGTGCAGTGGCTGTATCGCCGCCAGGAGCGGGGCGTCGAGCCGTTGTTCGATCCCGATCTGCTCCGGAACCGTCAGCTGCGGGGTGGGTTGGTGCTGCTGACCATCCAGTTCGTCGTGACCAACGGGATCTTCTTCATGATTCCGCTGTTCCTGACGATCGTGCTCGGGCTGAGCGCCTTCGAAACCGGTCTGCGCATGCTGCCTCTGTCGGTTGCGCTGATCGTGGTCGCTCCCTCTGTGCCCAAGCTGTGGCCCCATGTGTCGCCGCGCAAGGTGGTGCGGCTGGGACTGGCCACGATGGCGGCCGGTAGCGCGTTGCTGGCCGTGCTGCTCGATGAGGGGGCCGATGCGACCGTCGTCTTCGTGCCCTTCCTTCTGGTCGGAGCAGCCCTCGGCTTGCTGGCGTCTCAGCTGGGGAACGTGATCGTTTCCTCCGAACCGGTGGAGAAGAGCAGCGAGGTCGGTGGCCTGCAGTACACGGCCCAGAGCCTGGGGGGCTCGCTGGGTACAGCAGTGATCGGCGCAGTGGTCATCGGCGGACTGGCCGGATTGTTCGTGGAGGAGTTGGTCGAGGACCCGGCGGTAAGCGCCGCGATCGCGGAGGCCACGGGAACCGAGCTGGAGGGCGGAGCCGAGTTCGTGTCCAACGAGGAGCTCGACCTGGCTCTGGCCCAGACCGATCTGACAACGGAGGAACGGGAGGCGTTCTTCGACGCCAATTCGGTCGCTCGCATCCGTTCATTGCAGAGGGGAGCGGTGGTGGCCGCGCTGATCGCCTTGTTGGGACTGTTCGCCACCAACGCGGTGCCCGGCCGATCCCTCGCGGCCGAGGACGAACCCGTCGGAGATGACGCTCTGGGCTGACCCGAGAAGAGCCCTTCGGCCCTGGCGGATCTCGAACTGCTGGCGTATCGGAGAGGAAGCAGCGCTCGACCCGAACCGGGAGGCCCACCATGCGCGCAGCTCGAGGAGCGGCATGGCAGACCAACCGATGATCCACGTAGCGGGTTCGGTCCACGGGCAGGTGGCCGCGGGCAACTTCGTGTATCAGGCCCAGTCGATCGGTGGCGTCATCAACCAGCTCAAGATCGAGGGCGACGTCATCAAACCGCGCAAGCTCCCCGTGGATGATCGCCCGGGACGGCCGGATCGAATCTTCGGTCGAGCGAGCACCGAGACCGAAATCCTGGCCCGGGTCGATGACGGGCCCGTGCAGCTGTTCGGCGAAGAGGGGGCCGGCAAGACGTGGTTGTTGCGCGATCTCTGCTACCGGCCCGAGGCCGAGGCAACCCGAGATGGAGTGGCGTACGTCGCGGCGCTCGATCGGCCTCTCGAGGACGTGGTGCAATCGGTGTTCGAGGCGTTCTTCGAAAGCGCTCTCCCCCAGATCGGCATCAAGCCGACAACGGATCAGGTTCGCCGTGCCATGGCCGACGTGGAGGCGTTCGTCGTCGTCGATGACTTCGACCAGCCTCGCGGCGAGCTCGAGGCGCTGCTGGGCGTTACGACGAAGTGCCGAACGGTGGTTGCCGGCACGACCGAGACGTTGCTCGGGGCCGGCTCCGCGATCCCTCTTCGTGGCCTCGACCCGGATTCGGCGGCGGAGGTGTTCGGCTCCGCCGCAGGCCGATCGTTCGACGGACACTCCCGGGAAGTGGTGCTGCGGTTCTGCGGTGCCGTCGGTGGTCATGCCGAAACGCTCGTGCGGACTGGTCGTCAGATGGCGCGCGGTGAGCTCGACCTCGACGGCCTGGTTGCACTTGGCGCCGATCTCGAGGCTCGCCCGGACTCACTCCGGCAACTCACCAACCGACTCGGAATTGCCGAGCGGAGGGTCCTCGCCGTCCTCGCCGCCGTCCCGGGAGCCGCCATGCCGGCCTCGGCCGTGCGGGCCATCAGCGAGGTCGACGACGCCGAGGCGCTTCTCGGGTCGCTGCAAGACGCTGGCCTCGTTCGGGCCGCATCTCCTCGGTACCGGATCCCGCCGGAAGTCGCTTCCATGCTCGAGCTTCCGGATTGGCGATCGACGACACTGAGGCAACTTCCGCTCTGGATCGCTGCTGAAAACGACGCCGGTGAGGTCGCCCATAGTGCGCCGGCTGCCCTGTCCCTCCTGCGATGGGGGGTGCAGCGACAGCAATGGGCCGACGTCATCGGCCTGGCCCGAGCGGTAGCACCATTTCTGGGTGCGACGCGCCGCTGGGGGATGTTGCGGAGCGTGCTCGAAGTGGCTCGACAGGCTGCCGAGGCCAGCGGCGACACCGGAGCCCTCGGCTGGGCGTTCCACGAGCTCGGCACGCTCGACGTGTGCGCGGGCCAGGTTCCGGCCGGAGTGGATCTCCTCCGCCGAGCCGAGCGCCTGCGCGAATCCGCCGGCGACCTGGATGGCCTTGCGGCGACCCGGCACAACCTCATGCAGGCGGTTCCCGTTGGCCCACCTCCGCACACACCACCCCCGGTCAAGGCGAAGCCACCGACGAAGTCGCCTCGTTCGGGCTGGCCCGGGTGGATCAAGCTCCTGCTCGCCGTTCTCATCATCGGTGGGATCGGGGCGGTCGCGTTTCTCTACTGGCCTCAATCCGAACCGGAAGAGCGCGCGGGGTCGCTCGAGGTCGACACCCGGCCAGTCGATTTCGGACGGGTGACTGTGGGATCCGAACCTCGCAATGAACGGCTCGTCGAGAACGTCGGGACCGGCCCCACCGACGTCATCGTGTTCTTGGAAAGAACGGAGCGGTTCGACGTGGAGTCCGATTGCGGGTTCCTCGACCCCGGAGAGACCTGTTCGATCACGATCGGGTTCTTCACCGATGAGCCAGGCGGCTACGACGACGTCCTGATCGTCGAGGACGAAAGCAGCGGCTCGGCGGTTTCCATCGACGTTCGCGGCACAGTCGACGCGGCGGTCGATCCGCCGGTGTCGGAGTGCGACGGTTTCATCGACGTCGACACCGCGCCGATCGACTTCGGATCGGTTCCACAGGAAGCAAATGTCGGGGAGCAGCAGCGAGAGGTCGTCAACCGGACCACGTGCCCGATCGACTCCTTCGACGTCTTCCTGGGCACGGCGGAACGATTCGGGATCGAGAGCAGTTGCGGATTCCTCGACCCGGGAGAGTCCTGTTCGATCACGGTCCGGTTCTTCACCGATGAGCCAGGGGACTTCGACGACGTCCTGGTCGTCGATGCCGGCGGTGTCGATTTCAACGTCGAGATCGGAGTGCGCGGCAGCGTCGAGCCGGGTACCTCGATTCTGCGAGCGGATCCGAGCGACGAGCTCGACCTGGCGGCGGGCGACACGATCACGCTGAGAGGTTCCGGGGAGGTCCCCGTCGAGTTGTTCACCATCGAGTTGGAACTCGGTGAAGCGTTCGAGATCGTCGAACCCTTCTGTCCTCCAGTGCTTCAGCCCAACGAGTCGTGCGAGGTTCACGTCGAGCTCTTCGACCGTTCCACGGAGGGACGACGGGACGACCTACTCTTGATCGGCCATTCGGGGGATAATCCGGACTATGAGATCCCGGTTTTCACCTTCGTCATCAACTGACCGATGAATGACCAGTACGAGATCCGTGTCGGTGGCGATGTGACCGGCCAGGTTGCCGCCGGGGAGTCTGTTCATCAGGAACAGCATCGGGCCGAGCTCGAACCGCCGTGGGAGAAGCTGGTGGTGCTGTTCCTGGCGGCCAATCCAGTCGACACCGAGCGGCTGCGGCTCGACGAAGAGGTGCGGGACATCGATCGACGACTCCGCGAGAGCGAGTATCGAGATCGCCTCGACCTGCGCCAGCAATGGGCGGTGCGCCCGACCGATCTCTCCGACGCTCTGTTGCGCCATCGTCCTGGCGTGGTCCACTTCAGCGGGCACGGGAGCCCCACCGGCAGAATCCTCCTCGAGGGAGACCACGGCGATGCGTACGAGCCACCGGTCTCGGCGGTGGCAGACCTGTTCGCCATCGCCGGGAGCAGCGTCCGATGCGTCGTCCTCAACGCGTGCCATTCGGCGCCCCTTGCTGATGCGATCGCGGAGCACGTGGATTGCGTGGTCGGAACCGTGCGAGCAATCGAAGACGCGGCGGCCGTGCGCTTCGCCGCGGGCTTCTACCGAGGAGTCGGTTACGGAGAGAGCGTCGCCACCGCGTTCGCCCTCGGCCGAAACGAAATCCAGCTCACCGCCACCGGCGATCCTTCGACACCGCTGCTCGTTGCCGGACGGGGAGTTCCCCCCGACCAACTGCGGCTCGTGGAGGTCTGACTCGCTCGCTCGTGATCAGATCCACTCTCCGCGTTCCTCGAGGACCGTCTTGAGAACGGTGGGGACGTCACTGTTGATGCCGTCGACGCCGAGATCGAGGAGGCGGTGCATCTCCCCGGGCTCGTCGATGGTCCAGGCGATGACGGCCACACCTGCGTCGTGAGCGCGGCGGACGAATCGCTCGTCGAGGATGGTGAGTCCCTTGCGCTCGATCGGGGCCTGCGACACGTGCGCGGAGGTCCGGTACGGCACGAAGCGGACATACGAGCTGATCCTGAGCCACAGCGTGGCGTACTTCGGCGTCGACGTTGCCGAACCCATCCCGGAGACCGATCGGCGGAGCTTCCACATTCGCATGTCGGAGAACGTGCTGAGGCACACCTGCGGTCCAAGGCCACGGCGGCGGATCAGTTCCACGGTCGGGCCAATCGCGTGATTGCTCTTCAGCTCGATGTTCCAGTAGGCGTCGGAGTACGAGTCGCAGAGCTCGTCGAAGCGGGCCAGGGGCTCGCCGTTCGGGAGACGGGCCTCCGACAGCTCGGCCCACGTCCGGTCGGCGACGGCTCCGGAGAGCCCGGTGACGCGTTCGAGTGTGTCGTCGTGATGGGCGACGACGACGCCGTCGCGCGTCACTTGGAGGTCGATGTCGAGGTAGCGGTAGCCGAGTCGGTGAGCGTTTGCGAACGCTTCGGAGCTGTTGTCGACCGCCTCCTTGGCGCCGCCCTGATGGGCCAACGCAAGGGGCGCCTCCTGGTCGAAGAACGAATGGGCACTGGTCATGGCGTTGCCTCCTGAGCAGCAGCGACCGCGATCGTGAACGAGTGGCGAACGACCTCGGCGCCGGTCCAGTTTCGTCCGGACAGCTCGATGTCGATCTCGTGGTAGCGGTCGACGACGGTGACCAGCCCGAACTGTCCTGCGCCCGGGTACTTCCCGTGGCTGAACGGACCGCCCTTCACCGAGCCCAGACGGTCGAGGGCTGCGGCGTGGAGCACCGGGAAGCCCGAGCCGTCGCCTGCGTATCCCGTTCGCTCGCCGTCGTCGATGGCGATCATGTGGGCGTCGCCGCTGACCATCAGGAGGTTGGCGCACCGGTCACCGATCGCCGTGGCGATCCGCTTCCGCTGTTCGGCGTAGGCGCTCCAGTTGTCGGAGTCCTTCCTGTCGCCGATCCATGGCGTCGGACTGACCCAGACGACGACGGGCGAAGTCGGGTCGGTGATCCGATCGACGAGCCAGGCCTCGGCAGCGGGTTCGATGAGGTGACCGGAGGTCGCGCCCCGCTCCGAGCGATTGTCGGTGATCACCACCCGGACGCGGCCGATCGTGAACTCCTGGTGGATCGCTCCCGAGCCGTCGGGGTCGACGTAGCTCGGTACGGCCTGTCGGTAGGCGGACTGGGCCGCCTCTTTCGACGGGGAGCTGTGGTCGGAGTCGTTGTCGCCGAAGTCGTGGTCGTCCCAGATGTACGCCATCGGCGTCGAGTGGAACAGGCGGCCCAGCGGCGCCGACGCGTGGACGCGGTCGTAGGCCTCGAGGAACCGTTCGCGGCGCCGCGAGGTGAGGTTCTCGTAGTGCAGGTCGCCGGTGACGACGAAGATCCGTGGCTCGAGGCGTGCGATCGTGTCGAACACCCAGCCCTTCGACCCGGTGGACATGCAGGATCCGAACGCCATGGTCAGCGAGGCTGGTTCCCCGGCCGGTGGGAACGTGGTGAACGAACCGGTCACGGCACCGACGGGGTCGTTCATGCGCCGAGCTTCGATCCGAATCCCGTAGCGGCGGTCGGCGGCGAGGTCGGTCAGTTCGAACCGAGCGAAGCGGTCCGAGTCCGGCCGGATCGTGAGCGATCCGGCCCTTGGGCCGTCGTCGTCGGGGGCGTACTCGACGACGATCGAGTCGGCATCGACGTCGGCCGCGAGGCGCGCGACCACGGTGGCGCCGGTCGCCTCGACCGCTCCGACCCAGAACCACAGCGATGGTGAGTCGTCGGGATCGGACAGCGTCGACTCCGGATGATGCGGACCGAAGATGAGTAGGAAGAGCCAGCGCACGATTGCGAGCACGATCGCGCTCGCTACCAGGGTGGCCATGACGAGCACGTCTCCGGCGGCGCCGTCGCGGCCGTCCCAACCCGACCAGACGAGTCCGATCATCACGCCGAGCACGGCCGCCACGACGAGCAGCCAGGCAACCGTCGCCGGCCGGAGCAGGGCGCCTCGGTACTGGAGAGCGAAGAACTGGAACAGGGCCAGGACGGCGACGATCATGATGCCCACGCCGACGGCCGGGTGTGCCAGCCACGACACGACGAATCCGATGAGGAACAGCAGTATGAGTGCGCCCCGGCTCGCGAGGCCGTAGCCGCCGGTCGCCCTCGGCGGGCGGGGGGAGATCACCAGGCGGCCGATCGTCCGAAGCACCGCGAGGACCCGCCGCTGCAGCCCCTTGATCACAGGCCCTCACCCGCCTCCAACCGGGCCGAGCACCCGATCGACGAACGGATTGGAGAAGCGTCCGTCCGGGTCGAGCCGGCGGCGAACTGCCTGGAACTGCTCGAACCGCCCATCGTGCATGCGCGCGATGTCGTTGACATCGAGATCTTCGCACCACTTCCCGAGGTGGACGCGGGCGTCGGTGCCTCGGACCCACTCTTCGACGTCGGCGAAGTAGTCGCCGACGGCACCCGACTGGTTGAGGCACAGACACAGCCACGCCGTGTCACGGTCGGAACCGGCGCCGAGGAACGATATGTCGTGACCCGCCGGGCTGAAGCGGACTTCGACCAGGAGGAAGGGGAGCCGCTGCTCGCCGGCGCGCCGTTCGTAGAGGTCGAGCAGGTGCTGAAGGTCGCTCCAGACGCGATCGCGGGGAACCGCCACCTCGAGCTCTTGGTGGAGGTGGTACTGGCTGCGGCTGAAGGCTTCGTGGGAGTGGAGGACGAGACGGGACCGACGTTGCAGCTTCATCGTGGGTGTCGCCGTCTTCGGGAGCAGACCCCAGTGCGCCATCGCGTCGCCCAAGGTGGCGGCGACGACGGCGGCCTTGGTCTCGTTGAGCGACTCGCGGAATGCCCCCAGTCGCGATCGCCGGTCGTCGGTCTGGCTCCAGGTGTGCACGTGGACCTGGTCGGTGAATGGGTAGGCGTAGAAGCTGACGTGCCCGTGCGTCTCGAACAGGTCGTCCAGGTTGGCCTCGGCCCATGTTCTCGACTCGACGTGGGTGCCTTGGCGGAGGTTGAAGGCGTCGACGCACTGGAACGTGACTTTGGTGATGACGCCGACTGCCCCGAGCCCTCCGATGGCTGCTTTGAAGCGCTCGTCGTCGGGCCCCAGGTTCTCGTGCAGCGTCCCCGTGCCGTCGATCAGGTCGATGGCGACCACCGAGTCACTTGTGTGAGCTGGCTCGCGGCCCGTTCCGTGGACGTCGGTCGCGAGGATGCCGGCCACGCTCTGAGCGTCGTGCGATGCGAGGGTTCGGAACGCCAAGCCCTCTTCGAGCAGGGCGGGGGTCAGGTCGCGGAGACGTGTGCCGCCCCAGACGGTCGCCTGCTTGGTGGTGCGGTCGATCTGCACGACGCCGGCGAGACGATCGAGGGAGAGCGTGATGCCGTCGGTCTTCAGGCTGTCGTTGAAGGAGTGGCCGGCCCCGACCACGCGGATCGACGAGGCGGACCGGATGAGCTCGGCCACCTCGTCGGGCGTCGCCGGCTGCGCGAAGTTCGCCGGGTGGCGTCGATCGCCGGACCAGTTGCGATACTCCGCCCCGCGCAGCCGGCCTTCGAGCGAGAGATGCCGTCGCCGGCTGAGCACGTACCGCGTCGTGTTGCCGATCGTCTTCACTGCGGCGACGAGGAAGTTGGGGTACTCGATGCGCGCCGAGCTCCGTCGCTTCCGGATCCGTCGAAGCCGTGCCCTCGAGAACGCCACGACCACCATTGTCGTCAATTCGCACCACGGGTTCCAGTGGATGAAGGGACTGCACTGATGGTCGCTCAGGCACGGAGGTGTGCATCCGCCGGTGGCCGCGTCGATGGGCGCGAACATGCGGCGCCTCGAGCTTGCACTCGGAGCGCCGCACTGATGGATGTGTTACGGAGCCAGTGAGTTCGATCCCGGCCCTTCGGCGGGGAACGCCATCGTTACCTCAGCCGCTGGACTGGACGAAGACGGGGTTGTCGGTCCCGTACAGCGCCATGTAGTCGGTGCCGGATGCCCCGAGGACGAATACGGGGTCAGCCGTCGTGGCCTGGACGAAGACGGGGTTGTCGGTCCCGTACAGCGCCATGTAGTCGGGGGCGACCCGACCAGCCGTTGTGGCCTGGACGAAGACGGGGTTGTCGGTCCCGTACAGCGCCATGTAGTCGGGGGCGACCCGACCAGCCGTTGTGGCCTGGACGAAGACGGGGTTGTCGGTCCCGTACAGCGCCATGTAGT
>JAHEJN010000075.1:0-2150 GCA_024638845.1 Acidimicrobiales bacterium
TGCCACCACGGCTTCGGCCCTCGCCGCCCTCAACGGGATCGACGACGTCAACACCGTCGTGATCGGACAGCAGCTCTCGATTCCGTCGGCCCCGACGACGCCGTCGGGAACAGTCGTGGTCGGAACCGACACGGCGCCGCTGCTCGAGCAATGGGCCAGGGTGTACGGGGTACCCATCGATCTCTTCAAGGCACTCACGTGGTTCGAGTCGGGATGGAACAACGCCATGGTGAGCAGTGTCGGCGCGCTCGGTATCGGACAACTGATGCCGGCGACGGTCGAGTTCGTGTCGACCGAGCTGTTGAACGAACCCGTCGACCCGAATGATCTCTCCGACAACATCCGGGCGTCGGCCCGATTCCTGCGCTACCTGCTGGACGAAACCGGCTGGGACGCCACGGCGGCCATCGCTGCGTACTACCAGGGGCTGGCCGCCCTGCGAGAGCACGGCATCTACCCTTCGAGCTGGTTCTACATCGAGGGAATTCTCGCGCTGCGAAGCCGGTTCTGACACGGTCGATGGGGTGCTCTTGCTCCGGCTGGTGTCACATTCGTCATTTTCGGCACGCGTTTCTCCGCCAGTTGTGCGTATGATCCGGCCGCAGTCCACTTCACCATTCACCCAGGATCGAAATGTCCGACGACAGCGACATTGACGAAGAGGTCGACGAGGACCTCGACGACGACGAGGACCTCGATGTCGACGACAACGATGTGCTCGATGTCGATGACGACGAGGACCTCGAGGTCGACGACGACTTCGTCGATGATGACGACGACGATGACGTCGACGACGAAGACGAAGACGAGGAGCAGCCCGCATCTCGCAAATCGACCGATGTCGACGATGACGACGACGAACCCGATCCCGATGACCTCGAGGCCGATCTCGACCAGATCCTGAAGAACCGCCTCGCGGCCAATGACGACGACGATGACGACGACGACGACGAGACTCCCGTCCCGGCTGCGCCGGAGACGGCCGAGGCAGTGGTTCCCAAGCGCGAGGGCGAGTGGACCTGTGAAGGCTGCTTCCTGATCGTGAATGCCCGGATGTTCGGGCGCCGGTCGAACCCGTCGTGCCCTTCCGGAGAGGATCCCTGCCCGTCACTCGAGCTCCTGTGACCGCACGGTCACGCCATCCGATACAACACGGCGTCGAGCTCGCCCTGGCGGTTCCGGTGGCCGTGTTGGGGCGCCTGCGGCGGCGGCTCCCGACCGTCGCCCAGCATGTCGGGAACAGTCGAGCCGTCGGCAAGGTGGCCGTGCAGCAGGGGATGGCACAGGTCGCCGACCGTTCGGGGCCATCGCCGAAGCGGCCGGCCACGGGGGCCGCGCCACAGCCGCCCGAGACCGGTGTCCCCGTCGCAGCCGAGCCCGGACAGGTGCCCGCGGCGCCGTCGGCCATCCCCGACTACGCAAGTCTGGCCGCCAGCCAGGTGGTGCCCCGCCTGGCGGCGCTCACCGATTCGGAAGTCGACGAAGTGGCCGCCTACGAGATGGCCACGCGCAAACGTCGGACCATTCTTGCGGCAGTCGAACGGCACAGGTCGTGATCGAGGCTGCCGTGCCCGCAACCGCCGCCGACGTGGCGGTGCTGGCCCAGCTCGCCGTGGCGGCCCGCACCGAGAAGTCCGAGAGCCGTGGCGGCCCGATGTTCCTCGCTCGTGAGGCCCCTTCTGAGCCCCACGACGAGCGTTTGGCGGCGGCCATCACCGACGAGAACCAGGTGGTGCTGTGCGGCACGATCGACGGAGCCATCGTCGGCTTCGCCTCGATGGCCTACGAAACGCTTCGCACCGGGGAGTCCATCGCCGCGATCGGCGAGCTCTTCGTGCTGCCCGATGCACGCGGCGTCGGCGTCGGCGAAGCGCTCATGGATGCGCTGGTTGCCGCGGCAGAGGGAGCGGGGTGTCGCGGCATCGACGCCATCGCCCTACCGGGCGACCGGGAGACGAAGAACTTCTTCGAGACCTTCGGGCTCAAGGCGCGGGCGATTCTCGTGCACCGTTCGCTCGACTGAGCAACGGCGCACACCTACTCCCCGACGTCGGACACCACAGCCTCGTCGGGCTCGACCGGCTCGACCTCGACCTCGGATGCAGCGGTCTCGGACTCGACCGGCTCGACCTCGGATGCAGCGGTCTCGG
>JAHEJN010000075.1:2250-14687 GCA_024638845.1 Acidimicrobiales bacterium
CTCGACCGGCTCGACCTCGGATGCAGCGGTCTCGGGCTCGACCGGCTCGACCTCGGATGCAGCGGTCTCGGGCTCGGGTCGGACCTCGACCTCGGATGCAGCAGCCGGGGCTTCGGGCGGGGTGGCGGTGGGAGTCGGCTCGGGCGCCGGAGGAATCCGTGGCTTGCGCCGGGGGCGTCGGGCCGTCGAGGCCTCGACGCCGAACAGAGCGGCGATGGCCGGAACGCGTCCGGCCACCTTGCGCACCGTGGCGAGCAGCTCATCGCCGGGTTCGGGGGGGAGGCCGACGGGCACGACCTGGGCCCGGGCGGGCGAGTAGCTGACCGCGTCGAGGACCGTTCCCCACCGCTGGGGAGCGACATCGGCGGCGAGCGCGGCCGAGGCCTGTTGGGCCAGCGCGCTGAGGAGGTCGGCGGGCAGTGGCGTGCCGGCCTTGGGCGGACGCGAGCTCAAACGCAGGGCCCGAACGGTGCGACCCTCCGAGGTTGCGGTTCGGAGCTCTCCGAGCCACGCCTGATGCTCGCGGTCGACGCGTAGGGTGAGCCCTGTTCGCAGCTTCTCGGCCAGAGCTCGGGTCTCGTCGGTGCGGGCGTTACCGTCGGCGGCGACGACCACCGAGCGCAGATCGGCCAGACTCACATCCTCGATGGTGGCCATGGCGGCGTCGGCCCGATCGTGCCATTCGGCGGCCTTCAGGACCGGCAACAGGTCCTCGGCCATCTTCATGAACACGGCGGGATCGATCTCGGGCTGACCGGCCGCACGTGCTCCCTCGTTCTGGGTCTCGATGGCCTGGCGCACCGCGGGCAGCCCGCCGCGAAGCACCTGCTCGGCGATCGGGCGCTGCTCCTCGGGCACCGTTGCCAACACGGCGGAGCGGTGCTCGCGCTTGGGTCGCAGCTTCTTGGGCTTGGGCTTCGACGGACGGTCGCGGCGACCCTTGGGGCGGTCGGACGCCGGTTGGCCGTCACGCCGCTTGTCGTCGCGGCGGGGCTTGTCCTTGCCGTCGCTCCTGCGCTTCTCGCCGCCTCGGCCATCTGGTCTCCCGCCGCGCCGACGCCCGTCGCGGCCGCCGCCCCCGCGGTCGCGACCGCGACCCTTTGGTGCCAGCTGCGTCGTGACCCCAGGTCCGTCCTTGCCGGTACCCGTGACCTCGAGTCGCTCGGGCTCGGTGCGTGCCGGCTTCGGAGGAAGGACCGAGAGGATCTCGATGCCGTCGATGAGGAAGTCGGCCTCGACCTTGACGACGTCGCCGAGCGAAACGCCATCGGGAATCAATGATCCGGCCAGCTCACCCTTGGGCAGCTTGGCGCCGGCGGCCCGCCAGGTCCAGGTGCCGTCCGGGCGGGTGCTCGTGAGCTCGACATCGATTCTGCGCGACATAGATGCCACACGCTAGCGGGTCGGGCTACATCGCCGCCCCGACGTGATGGTCTCCGACCGACGCTAGGCTGGCCCCAACATCCGGGGAGTTCGAGACCGTCGGACTGAGAGGGTGGTCGGGCACAGCCGTCACCACCGACCCGCAAACCTGATCCGGGTAATGCCGGCGTAGGAAGGACGTGTCGTGCGAGGTCCACGAACTCTGGTGGCGGTCACGGCGCTCGCCGTGGCGGCAGTGGCGTGCTCGGGCGGGGAGCGCGACGACGTCCTCACCGTCGTGACCCACGACGCCTTCCTCGTTTCCGACGATGTGATCGCGTCGTTCGAGGAGCAGACGGGCATCGACGTGCGGTTCCTCACCAGTGCCGATGTCGGCACCCTCGTGACCGAAGCGGTGCTCACGCGAGACGACCCGACCGCCGATGTCCTGTTCGGAATCGACAATACGTTCCTGTCGAGGGGCCTCGACGAGGAGCTGTTCCTACCCTACGAATCGCCAGGCCTGGCCAACGTTCCGACGGAGTTCCAGGTCGACGACGCCCACCGCGTGACACCGATCGACTACGGCGACGTGTGCGTGAACGTGAGCCGGTCGCTCACAGCCAGTCCACCGACGTCGTTCGAGGACCTCCGGCAGCCGGAGTACTCGTCGCAGTGGGTCACCCAGAACCCCGAGACGTCCTCACCCGGGCTGGCCATGCTGTTGGCCACCATCGCGGCGTACGGTGAAGACGGCTGGGAGGACTTCTGGATCGACGCGGCCGACAACGGGGTCGCGGTCACGGCAGGTTGGACCGAGGCCTACTTCGGTGCGTTCGTCGCCGGGGGAGGCGACCGTACGATCGTGACGTCGTACGCATCGAGTCCGGTGGCCGAGGTCGCTCTGGCCGAGACACCCATCGACTCGCCCACGACCTCGATTCTTCCCGACACGTGCTTCCGGCAGATCGAGTTCGCGGGAATCCTGGCCAACGCCGAGCATCCCGAGGCGGCACGACAGTTCATCGACTTCATGCTCACCGACGAGTTCCAGAACGACGTTCCGCTGAACATGTTCGTCTATCCGGTCACAAGTACCGCCGTACTTCCCGCCGTGTTCGTCGAGAACACGACCGTGGTCGAGTCGCCGCTGCGCCTCGAGCCAACCCGCATCGGTGAGATGCGCGACGAGTGGACAGCTCGATGGGTCGAGCTCGTCTTGCGATGAACCGCATCGCTCGGATGCTGGCGCTGCTGCCGATCTCGTTCCTGGCGGTGTTCTTCCTGTATCCCCTCGCCACCATCCTCAGCCGAGGTCTCCTCGGCGACGGCGCCGATCCGATGGCCACGCTGGGCTCCGCGAGCCTCTGGCGGGTGGCCTGGTTCACGTTGTGGCAGGCGGCGCTGTCGACCGTTCTCACTACCGCGCTGGCGATGCCGGGTGCATGGGTGCTCGCGCATCGTCGGTTTCGGGGCCGAGCGCTGGTTCGGGCCGGCGCGGTCGTGCCCTTCGTCCTGCCCACCGTCGTCGTCGCAACCGCCTTCTCGGCGCTCTTCGCGTCGCTGGGAGTCGATGATGGTCCGATCTCGCTGGCTCAGTCGACGGCCGCGATCGTCATGGCCCACGTGTTCTTCAACTACGCGGTGGTCCTCCGCACGGTGAGCACGGTGTGGGAGCGGCTCGACATCGGGCTCGAGGACGAGGCCCGGATGTTGGGCGCTACGCCGTGGCAGGCGTTCCGCATGATCACCCTGCCACGTCTCGCCCCCGCAGTTCTCGGTTCGGCTTCCATCGTCTTCCTGTTCAGCTTCACCAGCTTCGGTGTCGTCCTGCTGCTCGGTGGGCCACGAAAGGCGACGCTCGACACCGAGATCTGGCGCTACGCGACCCAACGGGGCGAGCTCGACGTCGCCGCGGTGATCTCCGTCCTGCAACTGGTCGCCGTGATCGGCACGCTCGTGCTCAGCACCGTGTTCCAGCATCGGTATTCCGTTCGGGAGCCCACGCGCGGTGTCAGCCGGGCCCGGCGCGCCGTCGGAACGAGGCAACACGTGGCCCAGTGGTTGTGCCTCACGTCGATTGCGGTGGTGTTGGGCGGGCCGCTGGTTGCGCTGGTGGAGCGGAGCTTCCGCACGAGCGGGGGCTACGGGCTGGCGTCATATCGATCGCTGAGTGCCGGCGAGGGGCGTATCTCGGTGCTGCCTCAGTCGGCGAGCGAGGCGGTGACCAACTCACTCTGGATAGCAGCGTTGGCCGCCTTGATCGCAACCGCCGCGGGGCTCGGCGCCGCCGTGGTGAGTCAAAGGGGTGGGCCGCTCGGGAGTCTCACCGAAGCGGCGTATCTCCTCCCGCTCGGCACCTCCGGAGTGCTGCTCGGGCTCGGCTTCCTGCTCGCACTCGACGACCCGCCGCTCGACCTCCGGACCAGCTGGATCCTGATCCCGCTCGCTCAGGCGCTCGTCGGATTGCCCTTCGTCCTCCGGGCGGTGCTTCCGGTGATCGCCTCGATCGACGAGCGTCTGCGAGAGGCGGCCGCCATGCTTGGCGCCACACCGACGCGCGTCTGGCGCGCCGTCGATCTACCGGCGATCTGGCGCGCGACCCTCATGGGCGCCGGTTTCGCCTTCGCCGTCTCGCTCGGCGAGTTCGGGGCAACGGTTTTCATCTCTCGACCCGAGCGGCTCACCGTCCCCGTGGCGATCTTCCGCCTTCTCGGGCGTCCCGGGACCGCCGCCCAGGGCCAGGCCATGGCTCTTTCGGTCATCCTGATGGCGTTGACAACGGTGTCGATCCTCGTCGTCGAGCGAGTCCGTCCACGAGGTAGCGATGGTTGGTGATCGGCGCCTCGAGATCCGCGGGGTGAGTGTGCGCTTCGATCGGCTCCTGGCCGTCGATGCCGTCGATCTGGCCATCGAGGAGACCGAGATCGTTGCGCTTCTCGGCCCCTCCGGTTGCGGGAAGTCGACCTTGCTGCGGGCCATTGCCGGCCTCCAGCCGGTGGACAGCGGATCGATCGTCTACGAGGGCGTCGACCTGGCGCCGGTACCTCCGCACCAGCGCGGCATGGGCCTCATGTCGCAGGCGCACTCGTTGTTCCCGCACCGCTCGGTGGCCGAGAACGTGGCGTTCGGCCTGGAGCTCCGGGGGCTGTCGGGCGAGCAGCGGAGACTCCGCGTCGAGGCGATGCTCGCTTCGGTCGGGCTGGCGGGCTACGACGCTCGGCGTATCGACGGGCTCTCCGGCGGTGAGGCCCAGCGAGTCGCGCTGGCCCGCACCCTCGCTCCGGGGCCGACGCTGGTGATGCTCGACGAGCCCATGGGCTCGCTCGACCGGGAACTCCGGGAACGGCTCGCTGTCGATATCCGGCGGACGCTCCGAGCCGAGGGAGTGAGTGCGTTGGTGGTGACCCATGATCAGGACGAGGCCTTCACCATTGCCGACCGGGTGGCGGTCATGCGGGCGGGGCGAGTGGTGCAGGTCGGTACGCCCATCGAGCTCCGCCGAGCACCACGTTCGACGTTCGTGGCCGGGTTCCTCGGCATCGACACCTTCGTCGACGTCGTGGTGAGCGCCGAGGGCGAGTTCGACATCGGCGGCCTGGTACTGCGTCGCCCCGACTGGCCTGCGGGGCCGGCAATCGCCGTGGTGCCGCCTGAGGCGATCGTAATAGGGGGCGCGGGAGCGGTGACCGCCGAGGTGAGCCAGCAACGCTTTCGGGGCGATCACTTCGTCACCGATGTGCTGCTCGAAGGGACGCGGTTGGTCATGAATCTCGTCGAGCCACGACGAGAAGGCAACGCGGTCGTCGTGTCCATCGACGTCGATCGTTTGGCCCGCGTCGACGGTTAGGGTCTGGAGCCGTGAGTGCTCCTGGATCGAGCCGCCCGGCCGCCGTGTTCGCGCTCGTCATCGGGGCGTGCCTGTTGGCGGCCATCGGTCTGGCCGTGACGGGCGATGGCACCGAGGCACCCGGTGCCGGCGCGCCCGACGGTGGGGTGGCGGCCGAGCTCGACGCCACTCCGACGCCGACGCCGTACGGCGGCTGGGTCGACCCGGCATCGGTCGGGGAACCGTACGGCGATGTCGTCCCCGGGGTGCTGACCTTTCGCGGGAATCCGACCCGGACGTTCTACGGCACGGGCGTGCCGACGGCGCCGCAGGCACTTTGGCGTTTCCCGGCCGAATCGGCCGAGCCGCTCTGTTCGCTGAGTACGACCGGGCCCGACACAGTCGAGACCACCGAGTGGTGCGGCACGGGCTGGACCGGCCAGCCCGCCATCTTCGAACGCGACGGTCAGACCTGGGTGGTCTTCGGCTCGTTCGGCTCGGCGGTGCATTTCCTCGACGGCGACACCGGTGAACGGCTGCGGCCGGACTTCGCCGTCGGCGACATCATCAAGGGATCGGTCACCATCGATCCCGACGGGTATCCGATCGTCTACGTCGGCTCACGCGACAACTTCCTGCGGGCCATCGCCTTCGATCGGCCGGTTCCGACCGAGCTGTGGTCACTCGACGCCGAGTCGATCGTCCCTCGGCTCCACGACAACGACTGGGACGGGACTCCGTTGGTGCTCGACGACTACCTCTTCCAGGGCGGCGAGAATTCGCAGTGGCACATCGTGAAGCTCAATCGCGGGTACGACCCTGTCTCCGGTCTCGCAACGGTTGCACCCGAGCTCGTGTTCAACGCGCCCGGATGGGACGACGAACTGCTCGATGCCGTCGGCGACGACAACGTGAGCATCGAGAGCTCGGTGGCGATCTCGGGCGACACCATCTACTTCACCAATTCGGGGGGGCTCGTGCAGGGATGGGACATCTCCGGCGTCGAGGAAGGCGTCGATCCCACCCGTGTGTTCCGCTTCTGGGCGGGGGACGACAGCGACGCCAGCGTCGTGATCGACGCTGACGGGTTCTTGTACGTCGGGACCGAGTACGAGCGGCCCACCGATGCCGGAACCGAGCTCGGCCAGATCTTCAAGCTCGACCCCTCACGGCCCGACGACCCCGTCGTCTGGTCGCTTCCCGCTCAGGTTCGGTTGCCCGACGGCGTGTGGGCGACGCCGGCGATCACCGAGACGATGGTGTACGTGCCGACCAACGAGGGATTCCTGAAGGGCATCGATCGGGAGACCGGATCGCTCATCTGGGAGAAGAAGCTCCAGGGCCCGTTGTGGTCGTCCCCGTTGGTGGTCGACGACGTGCTGATCCAGCCCGACTGCCTCGGCACCATCCACGCCTACGACGTGAGCGACCCCGTGGTCGATCCTCCCGAGCTGTGGACCGTGCAGACCGACTGGTGCACCGAATCGACCGTTGCGTTGTGGGACGGCCTGATGGTGGTCGGCGACCGCAAGGGCCATGTCTGGGCCTACCGCGACCCCACGTAGGGATCCGCGGCGAGGACCTGGTCGGTCTGGGCCGGCCCCAGGCCGTGGTGGGCCGCGTCGGCGGGGTCGGCCTGGTGCAGGAAGTCGAGGAGGTCGTGTTCGCGTCGGGCGAACAGCTCACCGAGCGGCGCTTGTTGTACCCGAATCGTGAACAGCGCCCAGTCCGACCGGCGCAGGCGGCGCAAGGTCTGTCGTTCGCTCCGGAGCCACAGGTCGGCCCAGACTCGATCGGCTCCGATCACCGGATCGCCGTGAGCGGGACGATCGGGCTGGTGGAGCGCCCGGTCGGGATGCACGAACCAGTTCCGACGGCGAACGATTCGATCCTCGAGTCGATCGATGAGGGCTGTGACGCGATGCTCGAGCTTGGGGGAGTACCCCGCGACGGGGGCGTGGACATCGCCCAGCGTGAGGCCGATCTTGTCGGCGAGGCGCCAGCGAGACGGGAACGACACCGACGCCGCCTCGAGGACCCACCCGTCGGTCGATCGACGGAGCAGGCACAGGTCCTCCTGCACCGCAAGGCCCGCCGCCTGGAGCGGGTGTGTGCCGACGGGTTCGATCGTGACACCCGCAGCCCGCGCCATCGAGGCGACCTCTGCGCCCGGCTCCTCGCTGCCTTCACGGGCGGCAAACACCTCGGCGGGCCGTTCGGCATGGAGCTCGGCTTTCAACGCGAGCTCGGCCTCGCGCTGGTCGTCGATCAGTAACCAGGGCTGGTCTCCGAGACCCCGAGTTCCCATACGGACGGGTGGTGTGCCGGGATCGAGCTCGATCTCGTCGAGCCACCACCACCGATCTGCTGAATCCGCGGTCATCGGCACTCGTGCGCTCCTTGTGGAACAGTTGACCCCGTCACTACTGTCCGGTCAAGCCAACCGGTTTGCTCTACGAAAGGAACACCCATGACACGGATCGTGCGGGCTGCCATCGCGCAGACGGAGTGGACCGGCGACAAGGACTCGATGATCGCCGAACACGTTCGACTGGCTCGCGAGGCGGCCGAACAGGGGGCACAGGTCATGTGCTTCCAGGAGCTGTTCTACGGTCCGTACTTCTGCCAGGTGCAAGACGCCGACTACTACAGCTACGCCGAGGCCATCCCCGACGGACCCACCACCGAGCTCATGTGCGAGTTGGCGGCCGAACTGAAGATGGTGTTGGTCCTGCCCATGTACGAGATCGAGCAGGCCGGGCTGCTGTACAACACCGCGGCGGTCATCGACGCCGACGGCACCTACCTCGGCAAGTACCGCAAGACCCACATTCCCCAGGTGAAGGGATTCTGGGAGAAGTTCTACTTCCGCCCGGGCAACCTCGGCTACCCGGTGTTCGACACGGCCGTCGGCCAGGTCGGGGTCTACATCTGCTACGACCGGCACTTCCCCGAGGGGTGGCGGGCCCTGGGCCTCAACGGCGCCGAGATCGTGTTCAACCCGTCGGCCACCAGCCGCGGCCTCTCCGCGTACCTCTGGAAGCTCGAACAGACCGCGTCGGCGGCCGCCAACATGTATTTCGTGGGTGCCATCAACCGGGTGGGCATCGAGGAGGAGCTGGGCGACAACGACTTCTACGGCACGTCGTACTTCGCCAGTCCCCGCGGACAGTTCGTCGGTGACCCGGCCAGTGATCAAGATGCCGAGCTCGTGGTCCGCGACCTCGACCTCGACATGGTCGAAGAGGTGCGCAATCAATGGGCCTTCTACCGCGATCGGCGTCCCGACATGTACGGCGACCTGGTTGCGGACTGACATGGCGGGCACCGACGCCGAGCTCCACGCGCGGTACCGCGCGGTACTGCCCGAGTGGATCGCGCCGCTCTACGCCGAGCCGATATCGATTGCGGGCGGATCGGGGAGCTACGTCACCACCATCGGCGGCGACCGGTACCTCGACTTCTTCGGTGGCGTCCTCACGACGATGATCGGCCACAGCGTCCCCGAGGTCGTTGCCGCCGTCCAGGCCCAGGCGGCCAAGACGTTCCACACGTCCACGCTGTACCTGTGCGAGCCGATGATCGAGCTGGCCGAGGAGATCGCACGACTGTCGGGTATTCCCGACGCCCGGGTGTTCTTCACCACTTCGGGCACCGAGGCCAACGACACCGCGCTCCTACTGGCCACCAACTACCGGCAGAGCAACCAGATCCTCGCCATGCGCAACAGCTATCACGGCCGCTCGTTCTCGGCCATGGCCATCACCGGTCACCGGTCGTGGTCGTCGTCGAGCTTCTCGGGCCTCAATGTGAGCTTCGTGCACGGTGGCTACCGCCTCCGCAGTCCCTTCCGCGGCCTCGACGACGATGCCTTCACCGCCGCGTGTACCGACGACCTCGTGCAGATCATCGACATGACCACCGCGGGCGATGTGGCGGCCATGATCGCCGAGCCCATCCAGGGTGTCGGCGGGTTCGCCGTACCCCCCGACGGGTTCTTCGGCTCGATGAAGAAGGTGCTCGACGGCAACGACATCCTGTTCATCTCCGACGAGGTGCAGACGGGGTGGGGGCGCACCGGCGAGCACTTCTGGGGCTACGAGGCCCACGGCATCGTGCCCGACATCATCACCTTCGCCAAGGGCGTCGGCAACGGCCTGTCGCTGGCCGGTGTCATCGCCCGCGCCGACGTCATGAACAGCATCCACGCCGTCTCGTTCTCGACCTTCGGCGGCAACCCGATCTCCGCGGCCGGCGGGCTGGCCACGATCCGCTATCTCCAGGAGCACGACACGCAGGCCAATGCACTGGCCATGGGGCGCCGTCTGACGGCCGCTCTCGCACCCGTGGTCGAGGCCACCGACTGGATAGCCGAGCTCCGGGGCCGAGGCCTCATGCAGGCCTTCGAGATGGTGCATCCCGGCGGCATCGAGCCCGACAAGGACCGCACGGCAGCCGTGGTCGAGGCGTGCCGGCGTCGCGGCCTGCTCGTGGGCAAGGGCGGGCTCTACGGCAACGTCATCCGCCTGGCCCCCATGTTGAACGTGACCGAGGCCGAGCTCGACGAGGGCATCGACGCCATCGCCGGCGCCATCGCCGACTGCAACTGATCCAATCGAGGAGGAACCATGACCACCTACATCAAGGGCGGCACCGTCATCACCGCCACCGGAGTGCACGACCACGACGTGCTCGTCGACGGGGAGAAGATCGTGGCCGTCGTCACGCCCGGCTCGGCCCTCGCCGTCAGCGCCGAAGGCGGGGCCGAGACCGTGCTCGACGCCACCGGCAAGTACGTCGTTCCCGGTGGTCTCGACGCGCACACGCACATGGAGCTGCCCTTCGGCGGGACCGTGTCGGCCGACGACTTCGAGAGCGGCACCCGTGCGGCCGCCTGGGGCGGGACCACCACCATCATCGACTTCGCCGTCCAGGCCCACGGCCAGGACGTCCGTGCGAGTCTCGACCAGTGGATGGGCAAGGCCGAGGGGAACTGCGCCATCGACTACGGCTTCCACATGATCATCGGCGACGTCAACGACCAGTCGCTGAAGATGATGGACGCGCTCGTCGACGAGGGCATCTCCAGCTTCAAGCTGTTCATGGCCTATCCCGGCGTGTTCCTGAGCGACGACGGTCAGATACTGCGGGCGATGCAGCAGGCGGCGGGGAACGGCGGCATGATCATGATGCACGCCGAGAACGGCCTGGCCATCGACGTCCTGGCCGAGCAGGCGGTCGAGCGCGGCGAGACCGCGCCGATCAACCATGGCTACGTGCGTCGATCCGAGCTCGAGGGCGAGGCGACCCACCGAGCGATTCAGCTGGCCAAAGTCGGTGCGGCGCCGCTGTACATCGTGCACTTGTCGGCCAGTGAAGCGCTCGAGCAGGTCACCATCGCCCGCGACAAGGGCGCCAACGTGTTCGCCGAGACGTGCCCCCAGTACCTGTACCTGAATCTCGAGGATCACCTCGGAGCACCGGGCTTCGGGGGCGCCGCGTACGTGTGCTCGACGCCGATACGGACGAAACACGCGCATCATCACGACGACCTGTGGCGGGGTCTGGCGACCAACGACCTCTGTGTCGTGAGCACCGATCACTGCCCCTTCTGCATGAAGGAGCAGAAAGAGCTCGGCCTCGACGACTTCCGGAAGATCCCCAACGGCCTCGGCACCGTCGAACACCGCATGGATCTCCTGTACCAGGGCGTGGTGCAGGGCAAGATCAGCTTGCCTCGGTGGGTCGAGCTCAGTTCCACCACCCCGGCCCGGATGTTCGGCATGTACCCCGACAAGGGCACCATCGCGCCCGGTGCCGACGCCGACATCGTGCTGTATGACCCCTCGGCCACCTGGACGATCTCGGTCGACAATCATCACATGGCGATCGACCACTCGGCGTGGGAGGGTTTCGAGATCCAGGGCAAGGTCGACACGGTGCTCTCCAGGGGCAAGATCATCGTGCAGGACGACGCCTACCTCGGCTCCGCGGGCGACGGTCGCTATCGCAAGCGAGGGCTGTCGCAGTACCTCATCTGAGCCGCGTCAGCGGCTCCAACCCCGGGAGGGACCATGCACGCCATCAACCATTGGATCGGCAATCAGCGGGTGGTCGGTGCGAGCGGCCGTACGTCGCCGGTGTTCGACCCCGCAACGGGGGAGCAGACCGCCGCCGTCGACCTCGCATCGGTCGACGAAGTCGACGCCGCAGTGGCGTCGGCCATCGCGGCAGCGGGGGAGTGGCGCCAGTCGTCGATCGCCCAGCGCACCAAGGTGCTGTTCCGCTTCCGCGATCTGGTCGAGCGACACATCGACGACCTGGCCAAGGCGCTCACCGCCGAACACGGCAAGGTCCTCAGCGACTCGGCGGGGGAGTTGTCGCGGGGCCTGGAGAACATCGAGTACGCGTGCGGGGTGCCCCAGCTGCTCAAGGGCGGCTTCAGCGAGCAGGTGAGCCGGGGGGTCGACGTCTATTCGATACGTCAGCCGATCGGCGTGGTGGCGGGGATCACTCCGTTCAACTTCCCGTGCATGGTGCCGCTGTGGATGTTCCCCAACGCGATCGCCTGCGGGAACGCGTTCATACTCAAGCCGAGCGAGAAAGACCCGTCGACGTCGCTGATGATGGCCGAGATGCTCGCCGAGGCGGGGCTGCCACCAGGCGTATTCAGCGTGGTGCAGGGCGACAAGGTCGCCGTCGACCGCATCCTCGGTCATCCCGACATCGCCGCCGTGAGCTTCGTGGGCTCCACCCCCATCGCCCGGTACGTGTACGAGACCGGCACCGCCAACGGCAAGCGGGTCCAGGCGCTCGGCGGCGCCAAGAACCACATGGTCGTCCTCCCCGACGCCGACCTCGACATGGCAGCCGACGCCGCGGTGAGCGCCGGCTACGGCTCGGCCGGGGAGCGGTGCATGGCCATCTCGGTGGTGGTCGCCGTCGGCGACATCGCCGACCCCCTCGTCGAGGCGATGCAGAAGCGGCTGCCGGGTCTCGTCGTCGGCGCCGGCACCGATCCGGCCTCCGAGATGGGTCCCCTCATCACCCGAGAGCACCGCGACCGGGTGGCCGCGTATGTCGAGGCGGGCGCCGAGGAGGGCGCCACCGTCGTCGTCGACGGGCGCGAGCGGCGCTTCGACAACGACGGGTTCTTCCTCGGCCCGTCGCTGATCGACAACGTGACCCCCGACATGAGCGTGTACTGCGACGAGATCTTCGGTCCCGTGCTCTCGGTCGTGCGGGC
>JAHEJN010000076.1 GCA_024638845.1 Acidimicrobiales bacterium
TCGGCGCCGCAGGACGCGAGGTGAGGACTCGCGGTTCAGAGCTCGGCTTCGCAGTCGGCCAGCAACGGCTCCGACGACCGGCCTCCACAGCTCTCGGCGAACGTCTCGTACTCGGAACCGACGGGCGAGTCCCACCAGAGAACGTCGCAGGCCGCGTTGTCGCCCGCCTCGCAGTCGTCCCACAGCGCGTCGAGCTCGGCGTCGTCGCCGTAGGTGGAGGCAGCGCCGTCGGGACCGGCTACACACGTGCCGAACTGCTCTTCGGTACTGGTACCACCGCAGCTCTGGGCGAACCGCTCGTAGTCGGAATCGAGCGGAGACGAGTAGTAGAGGCTGTCGCAAGCACTCAGGTCGCCCGCCTCGCAGTCGTCCCAGAGGGCATCGAGATCGGCGTCGTCGCCGTAGCTCTGGGGCAGGTCGACGTCGAAGCCGTCGTCGGTCCCGAACTGGGAGTCGAACTCACAGCCGCCGGAGCTGGATGGTCGGGTGCCGCCGCAGGTGTCACCGAAGCTCTCGTACTCGGAGCCCAAGGGGGCGTCGAACCACAGCGAGTCGCAGGCCGCGAGATCGCCACCCGCGCACTGGTCCCATAGCGTGTCGAGCTCAGGATCGTCGCCGTAGTCGTTCGCGTCGGAACCGGACGCATCGTCGGCCAAGCCGCTCTCGAAGACGGTGAAGTCGTCGGGCAGATCACAGTTGGCGATCGCCCAGTCCTCGACGTTGGCACTGGCGGCCTCGATCTCGGCCGACCTCGGCTCGAGCTCGGCCACGGCCTCCATCATCCTGCCGAGGGCCGCCGGATCGTCATCCTCGATGCCGTCGAAGGCCTCGACCAGCGTGATCGTGACATCGAAGAGAACGTCCATGTCGTCACTGATCTCGTCGGGAGCCGAGTCGCGAAGCGCAGTCATCGCGTTGCGGAAGGCATCCATGTCGTCGTCGAAGCTCCCGCCGAACTCCGCCTCGAGCGCGTCGGTGTCGCTCTCGAGGAAGGCGCAGAACTCCTCAGCGCCGCCGCTGCTCACCGTGCCGTCGCTGCCGATGCTGAGCTCGCTGTCGCCACTACAGGCTGCGCCGAACAGCACGACCACGGCCAAGACCGCCGACTTCGCTCTCATACGCTGCTCCCTGTAGCAGGCTCGTGGTTTCCCATCATTACCCATCAATCGGCAGGGACGGCGACCGCTTGAACCGATGGTTGCTCCGATGGTGTTATCACGAGCAGGAGGTCACCACCGGTCACCGAGCCCACATCGGTGACGGCCACATGATCGACGCTGCCCGCGATCGGTGCCGAGATGACCGACTCCATCTTCATCGCCTCGATGACCGCGACCGGTTGACCGACCTCAACGGTGTCGCCCGCGCCCACTCGCAGAGTGACCACTCCGTTGAACGGCGCCGCCACATGACCGGGGTTCGCGGGATCGGCCCGCTCGGCCTCGACCGCGCCCGAGTCGATCGACTGGTCGCGTACCAGCACCGGCCGGATCTGTCCGTTGAGCCGGAACAGGACGGTGCGCAGACCCTTGTCGTCGGGCTCACCCATGGCCTCGAGCCCGACCAGCAGGTTCACCCCTCGACCGAGGGGAATGCTCTGGTCGTGTTCGTTCGATTCGAGTCCGTACCAGAACAGCCGGGTGGGCAGCACCGACACGTCGCCGTGCGCTTCGACGTGGCGCTCGAAGTCGGCCGCGGGTGCCGGCAGGACGAGACGGTTCAGGGTGCGTCGGCGATCGGTGTCGAGACCCGAGAGCTGCACTTCGGCCAGCTCGGTGGGCTCGGCTGCGGGACGACGCCCCTCGAGGGCCTTGGTGCGGAACGGCTCGGGCCAGCCCCCCGGGGGAGTACCGAGCTCACCGTGCAGGAATCCGATCACGCTCTCGGGAAGATCGAACGACCCGGGATCGGCCTCGAGCTGGTCGGCGGTGACTCCAGCCCCCAGCAGGTGGAGGGCAAGATCGCCGACGACCTTCGACGTCGGTGTCACCTTCACCAGGTTGCCGAGCAAGGCGTTGCAGGCCGCATACAGGTGCTCGATCTCCTCGAAACGATCACCGAGCCCGAGCGCAATCGCCTGCTGTCGCAGATTCGACAGCTGACCGCCAGGAATCTCGTGGCGGTAGACCGCACCGGTGGGAGATCGCAGACCGGCCTCGAAGGGGGCATAGAGCCGACGGACGGCCTCCCAGAACGGCTCGAGATCGGCGAGCGCCTCGAGCGACAGGCCGGTGGCGCGCTCGGTGTGATCGGTGGCCGCGACGATGGCCGACAGCGGCGGCTGACTCGTCATACCCGACAGCGGCGCCGAGGCGCCGTCGATGGCGTCGACGCCGGCTCCGATGGCGGCCAGGTAGGTCGCGAGCTGCCCGCCGCCGGTGTCGTGGGTGTGCAGGTGCACGGGCGCGTCGAAGCGCTCACGCAGGGCCGCGACCAGCGTGCGGGCGGCGGGAGCGCGCAAGAGCCCGGCCATGTCCTTGATGCACAACACGTGGACTCCGGCCTCGACGAGTGACTCGGCCAGTCGGAGGTAGTAGTCGAGGGTGTAGAGCCCTTCGGCCGGGTCGGAGAGGTCGCCGGTGTAGCACAGGGCGCCTTCGGCCACGGCTCCGACCTCGATGGCCGCCTGGATGGCCGGGCGCATCTGGTCGATGTCGTTGAGCGCGTCGAACACCCGGAAGATGTCGACGCCACTGCGGTGGGCTTCGTCGACGAAGGCAGAGACCACCGATTGCGGGTACGCCGAATAGCCGAGGATGTTGCGGCCTCGCAACAGCATCTGCAGGCACAGGTTGGGCGCGACCTCACGAATCTGCTCGAGCCGCGCCCACGGGTCCTCGTGGAGGAAGCGCAGAGCCACGTCGTAGGTGGCGCCACCCCAGCACTCGAGGCTCAACAGCTCGGGCGTCGAGCGAGCGGCCGCGTCGGCACCCATGGCGAGATCGGTGGTCCGGACGCGGGTGGCGAGAATCGACTGGTGGGCATCCCGAAGCGTGGTGTCGGTGACCGCCACCGGCCGGCGGGCGCGCAGCCACTCGGCGAACCCGGCGGGTCCGAGCTCGTCGAGACGCTGTTTCGAGCCGGGTGGTTTGTCGGCCGTCAGTGGTGGCAGCTTCTCGACGGGGTCGATGCTGGTGGGCGATGATCCGTGCGGTCGGTTGACGGTGACGTCGCCGAGGTATTCGAGCAGACGGGTGGCACGATCGGCACCGGCCGAGGTCTGCAGCAGCTCGGGATGGTTCTCGATGAAGCTGGTGGTGACGCCTCCGGCCAGGAACTCGGGGTCGCTCAACACCGCACGGATGTAGGGGATGTTGGTGGCCACCCCGCGGACACGAAACTCCGCCAGTGCCCGGCGGGCCCGCGCCGCCGCCTCCTCGAAGTTGCGACCACGGCACGTCAGCTTGACCAGGAGCGAGTCGAAGTACGGCGACACGTCGGCGCCTGCATAGCCCGGACCACCGTCGAGCCGGATCCCGGCGCCACCAGGTGTTCGGTAGGCGACGATGCGACCGGTGTCGGGTCGGAAGTCGTTGGCCGGGTCTTCGGTGGTGACCCGGCACTGGAGCGCGGCACCGCGTTGCACGATCGACTCCTGCGCGAGACCCAGGTCGGCCAACGTCTCCCCGCCGGCGATGCGAAGTTGACTCTGGACCAGATCGACGTCGGTGGTCTCCTCGGTGACCGTGTGCTCGACCTGGATGCGCGGGTTCATCTCGATGAACACGTGGCGACCGGACGGGTCGACCAGGAACTCGACGGTTCCGGCATTCTGGTAGTCGATGGCCCGGCCGAAGGCCACGGCGTCGGCACACATGCGATCGCGCAGGTCGGGATCGAGGCGGGGCGCGGGAGCGATCTCGATGACCTTCTGATGGCGGCGCTGAACCGAGCAGTCCCGTTCGTAGAGATGGATCACCTCGCCGGTGGCGTCGCCGAGCAGCTGCACCTCGATGTGGCGCGGCTCGGTGACGGCCTCTTCGAGGAAGACCGTCGGATCGCCGAACGCGCTCTGGGCTTCGCGCACCGCCGCGTCGACGGCGTCGGCCAGCGCTTCGGGATCGGTGACCAGGCGCAGGCCCCGCCCGCCGCCGCCGGCGGCTGCTTTCACGAAGAGGGGAAAGCCCATGGAGGCGGCGGCGCGGCGGGCGTCGGCCACCGAGGTGATCTCGTTCGACTGGTCCAGCACGGGCAGCCCGGCCTCGAAGGCGGTCTGGCGGGCTCGCATCTTGTTGCCGGCCAGGCTCAGGGCATGCGAGTCGGGGCCGACGAAGATGATGCCGTTGGCCGCGCACGCATCGGCCAGATCGGGATTCTCCGACAGGAATCCATAGCCCGGATAGATGGCGTCGGCGCCCGCGTCGAGCGCAGTGGCCACGATCACCTGGGGGTCGAGGTAGGCACGCAGCGGCGACCCGACCTCGCCGATCTGATAGCTCTCGTCGGCCTTCTGGCGGTGCAGCGAGCGGCGGTCCTCGTAGGTGTAGACGGCAACCGTCTCGATACCCAGCTCGGTCGCGGCGCGAAACGCTCGGATCGCGATCTCACCCCGGTTGGCCACGAGCAGTTTCTTCAGCGACATCGTCCCATCATGGCGCGTACGCCTCGGTGTCGCGCGTTCGGTTTCGTCCGGGTTCTGGGCGAATTGCGCTCAGCTCCATCGCAATGGGGACGCCTGCCACGACCGATCGCCGGGCATGAGGGCGTCGGCCTGCGGCGGGCCCCACGAGCCCTGCCGATACCGGTGAACCCGATCCTTGCTGTCGAGAACGTCCTCGACGATGCGCCATGCCTCCTCGACGCCGTCCTGGCGGGCGAAGAGGCGGGCGTCGCCCTCGAGGGCATCGCCGAGCAGACGTTCGTAGGCGTCGCTGCCGTCGCCGCCGAGCGCCTCGCCATACTCGACGGCGAGGTCGACGGGCTCACTCACCATCGACGCCCCAGGCCGCTTCGCCTGGAGCGTGAGGGTGATGGTGTCGTCGGGCTTCATGCGGAACACCAGTCGATTGGGCTGAGGCAGTCGGTCGGCATCCCCGAACAGCAGGCGGGGCGGCTGGGTGAATTCGACCACCGCCTCGGTGTAGGTCTCGGCCATGGCCTTGCCGGCACGGATGTACCACGGCACTCCCGCCCACCGCCACGAGTCGATGCGCGTGCGGAGCGCGAAGAAGGTCTCGGTGTCGGAGTCGGGGGCCACGCCCTCCTCGTTGCGATATCCGTCGTACTGACCGCGAACGCAGTCGGCGGCCTGCAGGGGTGGCATCGCCCGGAAGATCTTCACCTTCTCGTCACGCAGTGCGTCGGCGTCGCCACTCGACGGCGGTTCCATGGCGAGCAGCGCGAGGACCTGGAGGAGATGATTCTGCACGACGTCGCGGAGCGCGCCGATCTCGTCGTAGAAGCGGCCCCGGCCCTCGACACCGAAGCCCTCGGCCATGGTGATGCGGACCGAGCTCACGTAGTGCCGATTCCACATGGGTTCGAGCAGGGCGTTGGCGAACCGGAACACCAGCAGGTTCTGTACCGGCTCCTTCCCGAGAAAGTGATCGATGCGGAAGATCGTCGACTCGTCGTAGTGCCGATGCAGGATCTCGTTCAATTCGCGTGCGCTCGCGAGATCGCGACCGAAGGGCTTCTCGACCACGATGCGCCCGCCGTCGCTCATGCCCACACCGGCCAGGCCGGTGGCCACCTCGTCGAACAGGAACGGAGGAACGGCGAGGTAGGCGACCGGGCAACCGCTGTCGGGGATGCGCTCGCGGATTCGACGGAAGGTGTCGGGCCGGCTGTAGTCGCCTTGGACGTAGAGAAACCGGTCGAGGAGCCGCTCGGTCACGGCCTGGTCGGTGTCGAGGTCAGCCGCCCCCAACGAGCTCGCCACCCGCTTGCGGAAGCCGGTGTCGTCCCACTCGGAGCGGGCGACCCCGACCACGGGCACATCGAGACGGCCATCGACCTCGAGCTCGTAGAGCGACGGGAACAGCTTCTTGTATGCGAGGTCGCCGGATGCGCCGAACAGTACCAACGCATCGCCGGCGGGCAGGGGCGTCACGTTGTTTGCTGCTCCTGGTGGCCGCCGAACTCGCTGCGCATGGCCGACAGCGCCCGGTTGGCGTAAGCGTCGCGGTCGCGGCTCGCGAACCGGGCGAAGAGCGACGCAGTGATCGTCTGGGCGGGAACGCCGAGATCGACCGCGGCGTGCACCGTCCAACGACCCTCGCCGGAGTCGGATACTCGACCCTCGAAACCGGCCAGGTCGGGATCGACGGCGAGGGCATGGGCGGTGAGATCGACCAGCCACGACGAGATCACGCTGCCCCGGCGCCACACCTGGGTGATGGCCGCGAGATCGTAGTCGTACTGATAGGCGAAGCGATCGGTCAGTGGGGCCGTCTCGGCGTCGGCGGGATGATCGTCGCGCCCCATGCCGGCGGCGTCGAGAATGCCGAGGCCCTCGGCCAATGCGGCCATCATGCCGTACTCGATGCCGTTGTGGACCATTTTGACGAAGTGTCCCGCTCCCGCCGGGCCACAGTGCAGCCACCCGACCTCACCGGGCACGAGGGTCTCGGGCAGATCGTCGGTGCGCTCGGCGGAGTGCACCCCCGGTGCCAATGAGTCGAGCAACGGTGAGAGGTGGTTCACGACTTCGTCGGTTCCGCCCACCATGAGGCAGAAACCGCGCTCGAGACCGTACACCCCTCCGCTGGTCCCGATGTCGACGAACTCGATGCCTTCGGGGACCAACGCCTCGGCCCGGCCGATCGCATCGCGGTAGTTGCTGTTGCCGCCGTCGATGACGATGTCGCCGGGATCGAGCAGGGGAACGAGCTCGTCCAGCACATGCTCGACCACCGCGGCGGGCACCATGATCCAGATGACCCGTGGCGCCGAGAGGGCAGCCACCAGCTCGGGCAGGGTGTCGGCGCCGACGAATCCCTCGTCCCGCATGGCCTCGACGGCATCGGCATGCACATCGTTGGCCACGCCGTCGTGTCCGTCGGTGGCGAGCCGACGCAGGAGATTGGCACCCATGCGTCCGAGTCCGATCATGCCGACCTGCATTCGAGGGATCCCTTCGTTGCGCAACGGCGAGGACCACGCCGCGGCTCCAGTTTGGTCGATGCAACTCGTCTTTCCCACTGACATGGGCGACGGCGTAGACGTCCGGGCGAGAAAGTTGTTGACACCCGGATGTTACAATCGTAATGTAACTGCAATGTTGCAATCGAAGCGGCGCAGGCCACCTCTGCTCCTCACCTTCGGCCGCGACATGAACTGAAGCATCGTCTTACCCGGGTCGTTTTCACCGCCCGCGCTCGGCTCGGGTGAGACGATGCTTCGTTCAACGGCTGGACCGTCCTGACCCCCCCCTCCACGGGGCGGTCGGTCGCGTGAGCCCGACGACAGAGCTCACGACTCGACCGAACGGCGTCCTTCGAGGGCGCGACCGAGCGTCAGCTCGTCGGCGTAGTCGAGATCGCCCCCCACCGGCAGGCCACTGGCGATACGGGTGACGTTGATGCCCACGGGTTCCAGGAGTCGAGCCAGGTACATGGCCGTGGCCTCGCCCTCGATGTTGGGGTTGGTGCACAGGATCACTTCTTGGACGACGTCGCCCCGGATGCGCTCGAGCAGCTCTCGGACGCGGAGTTGGTCGGGGCCGATGCCCTCGATGGGGTTGATGGCGCCCTGGAGCACGTGGTAGCGACCGCGGAACTCCTGGGTGCGTTCGACGGCCACGATGTCCTTCGGCTCCTCGACCACGCATATGACCGACGAGTCGCGGCGCGAATCGCTGCACAGCTCGCACTGCGCCGACTCGGCGATGTTGAAACAGGTGTCACAGAACTGCACCCGCCGTTTCACCTCGGTGATGGCGTGGGCCAGCCGTGAGGCGTCCTGTTCGGGCACCTTCAACAGGTGGAACGCGATTCGCTGCGCGGACTTGGGGCCCACACCGGGCAGGCGTCCGAGCTCGTCGATGAGGTCCTGGACGGGCTCGGTGTACAGGCCGGTCATTCGGATGCGCCACCGAGCAGGCCGCCGAGATCGAGACCACCGAGGTCGACGCCGCCACCTTGACCCCCTTCGGTGAGCTGACCCATGGCGTCGTTGATGGCCGCCAGGACGAGGTCTTGGAGCATCTCGATGTCGTCGGGGTCGACCGCCTGGGGGGAGATGGTGATCGACGAGAACTCGTAGCTTCCGGTGACCTCGACGGTGACCGCACCGCCGCCAGAAGTTCCGGTGACAACGCGCTTGGCCGCCTCGGCCTGCGACGCCATGAGCTGCTCACCCATCTTCTCGGCCGCGGCGAGCAGGCTTTCGAGATCGGGCATTCCGCCACTTCCGGCGACCGGCAGATCGGGGGTTTCGGACACGAGATTCTCCAGTGCTCAGGTGGTATCGGGCTCGACGACTTCGGCGCCGGGAAAGATCTCGGTGAGTCGCGTCAGCTCGGATTGCGGTTCGACGTCGGCATCGACGAGATGGTCGATGTTCGAGATGTCGATTGTCTCATCTCCGGACGCCGCGGCGGTCGACGGGTCGGCGGCGGTGGCCGGGGCGACCGGTTCTGCATCGGCGACGACCAGGTCGAATCGGACACGACGACCGACGTGACGCTCGAGGATGCCGTCGACCTCGGGCCTGACCTCGGTGCAGCGATCGCGATGCATCTCGTTGGGGAGCGCGAAGGTGGCGCGGTCGGCGTTCGAGTCGACGAAATGACCGCCCTGGAAGCGGGCTCGGGCTCGCTTGGACAGTGCCGGCAACACCACCGCTTCCCAGAGGGCGGCAATGTCGACGGGCTCAGCAAAGGCGACACCGGCGGGTGGGGACGCGGCGGGCTCGGATGCGGGAGCGGCTTCGGGTGAGGACGTTGCGGCGGCGGCCGGGGCACCGTCGGCCCGGGCGCGGAGGGCTCCGAGCGACGGCTTAACCTCGGGCGTGGACGCCGGCGGGGTCGCCGCCAACGCTTGGCGGGCCGTATCGGCAACAGAAGGTGACGGGGAAGGGGAAGGTTCGGGGGCCTCCGCTGCATCGGACGCCTCGCCGCCTCGTTCGAGCCGCTCGATGCGCTCGATCAGTGCGGCCGCGCTCGTGTCGAGATCGGGGCGGGTGAGACGCAGCAGGGAAACCTCGAGATCGATGCGGGGATCAGGGGCCTGGCGCATGTCGACCAGGGCCGAACCCAGGGTCTCGAGGGCGCGGGTCAGGCGCGGTGCACCCGCCCTATCGGCGACGGCCTCGGCGACCTCGCGGTCGTGGTCGGGCAGATGCGAGAGATCGGCGCCGATGACGGCCAGGAACGCATCGCGGAGGCGGGCGAGCACCGACTCGCCGATGACCCTCGGGTCGCGACCCGAGCGCAGCGCTCCCTCGACCGAGACCATCGCGGCGGCGGCGTCGACGGTGGCGATGGCCTCGACGATTCCGATGACCGCGTCGAGATCGCCGTGCACTCCTCCCGCGGCCACCACCTGGTCGAGGGCCGACAGCGTGTCGCGCATCGACCCGCCTCCCTCGCGCACCACGTGGGCGATGACGTCGTCGTCGACGTCGAGGCCGGCATCGTCGGCCACCCAGCGAACGTACCGGCTGACCGTTTCGGCGGGCAACAGCTCGAAGTGCAGGTGCTGGGTGCGACTGCGGATGGTGGGCACCACCTTGTGGGGCTCGGTGGTGGCCAGCACGAACTTCACATGCTCGGGCGGCTCCTCGAGCGTCTTCAGCAAGGCGTTCTCGGCCCCCGGTGTGAGCATGTGCACCTCGTCGAGGACGTACACCTTGGTGCGGCCCGGAGAGCCGAGCGCGACCTTGCCGATGAGGTCGCGAACAGCCTCGACCCCGTTGTTCGACGCGGCGTCGAGCTCGTGGAGGTCATAGGACGTGCCGCTGGCGAAGGCCAGGCACGAGTCACACTCGCCGCAGGGCTCACCGTCGTCGCCGAGGCGGGTGCAGTTGAGGGCCTTGGCCATGATGCGAGCGGTCGACGTCTTTCCGGTGCCACGCGGCCCCGAGAAGAGGTAGGCGTGGCCGGTGCGATCGTCTCGCACGGCGTTGCGCAGCGCCGCAACGACGTGCTCCTGCCCGGCGATCTCACTGAACTTGCCGGGGCGATAGCGCCGGTAGAGCGACTGATAGGCCATCGGACCCGAGCCTACAAGCGCTGGCCGACACCGTTGGTGGGAACGTGACGGTCCCGCCCTCGAAAGTGACGACCAGGCGATCTGCGGCACACCACAGGCTCCGCTGAGAGCTGCTGCCTTCCGGCCCTGACTCGGTTCACAGGCTGCAGTTGCACAGGACCCGGCCGTCACATTCCAAGGCGGGACCAATCAGATGGACGCAGGATACCCTTTGCGTTCCTGTCCCGACTCGTCGGGGCGAGGAGGGATGCGAGAGCGGCCGAATCGGCTCGCTTGGAAAGCGAGTGTGGGGAAACTCACCGTGGGTTCGAATCCCACTCCCTCCGCCATGATGGCCTCGGCCGAGTGACGGGCTCATGATCCCGCTCCACGACGACAACCCGACCCGTGGGCGCTCCTATGTCACCTGGCTGATCATGGCCGGGGCCGCGGCGGTGTTCTTGCTCGTGCAACCACTGTCGGAGCCCGACCGCACCGAGTTCCTCTACGAACAAGCGGCCATACCCTGCGAGATCACTTCGGGAGCACCGCTCACCTTCGCCGAGATCGACGACGACATCTGCAACGACGCTCCCGGTCCGCAGTTCGCCCCCGACAAGAACGTGCTGGTGAGCCTCGTTGTCGCGATGTTCCTCCACGGCAGCCTCATGCACCTGATCGGCAATCTGTGGGTCTTCTGGATCTTCGGCAACAACATCGAGGACGAGACCGGCCATCTTCCCTTCGCGGTCTTCTTCCTCGCGGCCGGGCTGGTGGCCCTGTTCAGCTACGTGTTGCTGCATCCGCAGGACACCTCGCCCATCGTGGGTGCTTCGGGCGCGGTCGCCGGCGTGATGGGTGCGTACCTCGTCCTGCACCCGCGCGCTCGCGTCACCTTCGTGGTTCTTCCGCTCTTCTTCCTGCCGTGGCGCCTTCCGGCGGCGGTCTTCCTGGTCGGCTGGTTCCTCCTGCAGTTCCTGCTGGCCACCACGACCGACAACATCGCGTGGGAAGCCCATGTGAGTGGCTTCGTCTTCGGTGTTGTGGTGGCGGCGTTACTCCGCGCCACCGCGGCCGAACACGTCGCTGTTCGCTGATGACCGCTTCGGTTCTGGCGCGCTTCGCGCCCGAACGGTGGGCGGTGGGTCTCAGCCGATGTCGAGACCGAGGAGCTCCTCGAACCGCTCGGCATAGGCGGCGTCGTCGGTGATGGCTCCCAGCTCGACCCAGTCGCCATCATCGACGCTGCACCGCACATTGGCCAGCTCGGGCCCACCCCAGCCGCACGTGTACCGCAGCTGGGGCCGCTCGCTCGTGCAAGCCTCGTGGATCGCCTCGGCCACGTCGGATGGATGGCCGGCATCCGAGTAGCCGGCGGCATAGAAGGCGAAGAGCCGGCGGTAGGCCATGCCGTAGGCGCCGCTCGCGTTGGGTGCCTCGGTGTTCTTGGCGAGGATGGCCGTCTTCACGACGCCGGGTTCGATGATCGCGACCCGGATGCCGAAGGGGGCCAGCTCCTGGGCCAGGCCCTCGCTCATCCCCTCGACCGCCCACTTCGAGGTCACGTACGGCGACTGCGCGATCGCCGCGATACGCCCGGCAATCGACGACACGTTGACGATGCAGCCCGACCCCCGCTCGCGCATGTGGGGCAGGACCGCCTGGGTACAGCGCACGATGCCGTACACGTTCACGTCCATCACCTGGTGGTAGGTCTCGACCGGAACCTCCTCGAGCACACCGTTGCCGCCGATACCGGCATTGTTCACGAGCACGTCGATGCGCCCGGCACGGGCGAGGATGTCGGCCATGGCCGCCTTCACCGACTCGGTGTCGGTCACGTCGCAAACAGCCACCTCGACCGCGACGCCTGCGTCGGCGGCCAGCGCCGCGAGCTTCGCCCCCTTGTCGGGCGACCGCATGGTCCCGTAGACGGTCCATCCCTTGGCGGCGAGATCGACGGCGGTCTGGCGTCCGATCCCCGAGTTGGCTCCGGTGACAACAGCAACAGTCATGACCGGACCGTAGTCGTACCGCACCGACCGGGGTGCGGGTAGGTTCCCCCTCGTGTTGTCGGAATTGCTGGCCCGCCGAGACGTGACCGAGGAGCTCGTGCTGCGTTCGCGTTTCGGGTTCATGGCCTATCACGGCGGCACCCTCGAGAAGACCACCGACGTGATCGCCCGCGAGGCGGCCCAACAAGCCGACGCGTCGTACTACGGCGTGGTGCAGACCGCCGAGGACCCGGTGCACTTCCCCTCGACCGAGGTGCGGCCCGCACACAGCGACTCGTTGGGCCGATTCCTCGACCATGTCGAGGTGGTGGTCACCGTTCACGGCTATGGACGGAAGCAGCTGATGCGCACCGTGCTGCTCGGCGGACGCAACCGTGGGCTCGCCGAGCACGTGGCCGCCCTCGCCCGGGCCGCGCTTCCCGAGTACGCCTTTCGCACCGAACTCGCCTCGATGCCGAAGGAGCTCACCGGCCAGCACCGGCGCAATCCGGTGAATCTTCCGCCGCAGCAGGGCCTCCAGATAGAGCTCCCACCCGGCCTGCGGTGGCACCACGGCCGGCGGGGCTGGTCCGACGACGACGGAATCGGTCGGGCGCCACAGGTCGACGCGTTCATCGACGTGTTGGCCCGATCGGCCGCGATCTGGATGGACTGCGCGCCCGAGAGTCCGCTTTCTCCCGGTCAGGGCTTTCCGGAGGTGTAAGGATCGAGGTGCCGAGCCCACACATGCGGTCTGGCACACTGAGGAGGAATCATGCGATCCCTACGACCGCTCGCTGTCGCACTCGTTGTCGCACTCGTTGGCTCGACGGGCGGGCCCGCAGCGGCCGATGATCTCTTCGACCAGCTCGATCCACTCGAGGTACCCCAAGATCGACCCGAGGCCGGCATCACCGCCGTGCCCGTCGATTGGGCTGCGCTCGAGGCCAGCCGGGTGGAGATGTTCGCCGGCATGGACACGATACAGGCGAGCGCCGGGCCCGGAGTCGGCTCGGCCGCGGTCACCACCCACACGGTCACCACCCAGCTCGACATCGTCAACGGCGCGGACGCTGTCTTGTCGTTGCGCGAGGCGATCACGAAGGCGAACAACGACGGCACCGACTCGATCATCCAGCTCACCCCCGGGCTCGACTACCGGCTGGAGCTGTGCAGCGGATCCGAGGAGGACAACAACGCAACCGGCGATCTCGACCACAAGGGCGGGAACAGCCTCACCATCGCGGGTGCGGGCACCATCGACTTCAGCAATCCGATCCTCGCCCTCCCGCGCATCACGAACACCTGTGCGGGTGAGCGAATCCTCCACTCCTTCTCGACCGGTGGCGTCAACCTCAACAGCGTCATCGTGGGTGAAGGCGACTCGGCCTTCGGTGGGGGCGGCGTCCTCGCGTTGGGTTCGATCTCCGTCGCAGACTCGGCCTTCTTCGACAACGACGCCGGCGGCGGCTCGGGCGGCGCGCTGGCGTCGTTCGCCAACGTCACCGCGACTCGATCGCTTTTCGTCAGCAACGGTGCCACAGCCTCGGCCGGTTCGATCGTCGGGACCGACGTGAGTTTGACCAACGTGTCGATCGTCGGCTCGATCGCAGCCAACGCAGCTGCACTGATCGCCTTCGGAAAGCTCGACACCCGCTACTCGGCGTTCGCGTTCAACGAGACCACCACCTTGGGTTCGGCCGACGTCGTCGTCGGCGGAAACCTGAGCTCCCTTGCGTCGCTCTACACAATGCCCATCGGACCCTCCCTCCTGTGCTCGGTGGGCGGATCGACGATCTCGACCGGCTACAACTTCGCCAGCGACTTCTCGTGCTCGCTCACCGCGCCGACCGACACCCGATCACTCACGATCGATCCCGAGATCCTGCCGTTCTTCGTCACGATCCCGCTGCCGGGCAGCCCACTCCACAACGCCATACCGCCCGGCGCATGTACGGTCGCCGTCGACGCCAAGAACACCAGCCGACCCCAGGGTGCCGGTTGCGAGATCGGGCCCTGGGAGCTCGAGGTGCCCCAGGCCCCACCCATGGCCGGCTCCACCGACGTGCTCACCTCCCTGACGTTCGATCCCATCGTCCTCGACAGCCTCACCCTCGACCCCTCACCGCCAATCCTGCGGGTCGACAACCCGCCCACCAAGGGCTCCGCGTCGCTCGCCGGCGACGTGCTCACCTACACCCCCGACGGCTCGGGGGATGGAGTCGATGCGTTCACCCTCGAGGCGTGTGACAGCAGCGGGGTCGACTGCTCGTCGATTCCGGTCACCGTGACCATCGACGGTTTGACGAGCCGATGGTTCTTCACGAACGTGTTGCAGGGGGGCGCGGCGTCGGCGGAGATCAACTTCGGCAAGGGCGCGGGTGACGAGTTCTTCGTGGGCGACTTCGACGGCAACGGCATCG
>JAHEJN010000220.1:0-3781 GCA_024638845.1 Acidimicrobiales bacterium
TCGTCGGTCAGCTATCTCGCCTACGGTTCGAACCTCGCTTCCGCTCGGCTGCGGGCGTACATCGACGGTTCCGACGCGGCGTCGGCCTACGGCCACCACGAGCCGTGCGAGGACACCTCCGCCACCCCGGCGTTGGGCGCGCACTGGATTCGCGGGCGCCTCGTGTTCGCCGGTCGATCGGATCGTTGGGGCGGCGGGGTGGCAACCGTCGACCTCTCGGCGACGAGTGAACGGTTCTTCGCCGTCGAGTACCAGCTGAGCCGGATGCAGTTCGGTCATCTTGTTCGTCACGAGTCTCCGACCAACACCGCTGACGTCGACTGGTCCGCACTGCTCGACGCAGGCCGGTGTGCGGTCGGCGAGGGGAGCCACGGGGAGGTGGCCCGCCCCGACGGGCACCGCGGGTTTCTCGTCACGACTCCTCGGCTGCCAGGTCCGACTTCGCCCCCTCCGGCGTACGTGGCCACGATGCGGGCGGGTCTTCTCGCCTGGTTGCCCGAGCTCGAAGCCGACGACTACCTGCGCCGGCTCGTCGACGGATGCGAGCGCGAGCAGGGTGCGCCCTGAGAGCATCGGGCCAGGGATCTGCGCGGCCGCATCTCCCGCCGGTTCGCCAGGCGCCACCAGAACGGTCATGCTGGGCCGATGACCAGCAAGCGAGTACTCATCACGGGCTCCGGATCCGGATTCGGTAGGGGAGCCGCCATCGAACTGGCAGCTCGGGGCCACCAGGTGATTGCCACGACAGCGACGGAGCAGCAGGCGACGGCGCTATTGGCCGAGGCACCACAGGTCGACGTCGAGAAGGTCGACATCACCGACGCCGCCGACGTGGCGAGAGCAGCCGCATGGGAGATCGACGTCCTGGTGAACAACGCGGGCGCCGGTTGCCTCGGTCCACTCGCCGATGTCCCGCTCGAGGAGATCCGGCGGGTGTTCGAGGTCAACGTCTTCGGCACGTTGGCGATCACCAAGGCCTTCGTCGGCCAGATGATCGAGCGGGGGAGGGGTCGCATCCTGATCGTCTCGTCGATCGCCGGCATCGTCCCGGCCGGTCCGATCTCGGGCCCCTACGCCATGACCAAGTACGCACTCGAGGCCATGGGCGGCGCCTGGCGGGCCGAACTCGAGCCGCTCGGAGTCGAGGTCGGCCTCATCAACCCGGGGCCCTACGGCACCGGATTCAACGATGCGATGGCCGACCGGGCGGTCGACCGCTTGAGCGACGACGCACCCGAGGCGACCTCGGCCCAGGTGAACTTCCTGCACGATCTGATCACGATCGACCAGATGGATCCCTCCGAGGTGGTGCAGGTGATGGCCGATCTCGTCGAGGCCGACACAGTGCCGCTGCGAACCGTCGTACCCGCCGACCTGCTGGAGCGCTTCGGCCACTGACGGGGCGCGCCGCGCGTCGGCGAGCGTCAACTTCGTCAGACGGCCCCTACCGGCCGGATCTCGGACAACAGCGACCGGGCCAGCTCCGCCGAAGCCACCTCGAACTGGGTCCGCTTGTCCTTCTCGCTGTAGACGAAGTCACCGCACACCTCGAAGCCGCCGATCAGGCCCTTTGCGGCGGCATGGCTCTTGCGGGTATCTCGCGGGAAGACGAAGACCGTCGGTGACGATGCAGGCCCGGCCACCAACACGTTGACCCGGTGGTGCTCGGGGTCGCGGCCAACCCATTCGGCGGCGTAGGTGTGCGCACGCAAGCGATCGCCGCCGGCGAAACGGCGCAGGGCTGTGGGGTAGTCCCCCTCCCGACCGTCTGCCAGTGCCTCCACGGGAAAGGCCTCGCTCGTGATCTGGAAATGGAGGTGCCAGTAGATGGTGGCACCGGCATGGGCCCCGTTGTAGACGACCCGGAACCGACCGTCCGTGCGGGCGTGGAGGTCGAGCATCGCGTCGAACACGTGCACGGAGAGCACCTGGTCCTCGTGGTCGGCGGCCATCACCGTGAAGTGTTCCCGGCTGATCCAGGCGAAATTGGCACCGGCGAAGTAGTCACGTCCCGCAAGACGCAGCGGCACGAGCTCCTCCTTGGGATTGCACTCGCGGATGTTGGCCGGGCACAGGAAACAGAATCGCCCGGCTGGGTCGCGAGGGTCCCGGAACAAGACCGCCTCGTTTCGTCTGCGGTCGACGATGCCCCGGGCTTCCAACTCGGCGACGTCGCCGCGAAGCTCGCGATGAGGCACCCACCGGAACCTGAAGTCGACCTGAGAGATGACGTCCCGGGCCCGGCGGATCTCGAGGTCATGATCCTCCGGGTCGGAGAGCAGGAAGCCGATCCGGCTCTGCTCACGCCAGACCCGGGCAAGCACGTCTGCCAGAGGAGCCCCTGCTCCCAGCGCTGCCGTCATGTCGAGACGTCGGGCGAGATCTTGAGCGCATCGAGGAGATCCTGGGTGCGACGAGCCCACGTGAAGGAGGGGACCGTGATGGCGAAAGCAGACCTCCCCATCGCCTCCCGGCGCACGTCGTCGCTGAGCACGGTGGCGAGCGCACGCGCGAACCCGTCGACGTCGTCGGCTGGGACCACGATGGCCCCATCGCCCACCAGGAGCTCTCCGCCTCGCTCACCGTCGAGAGGCTCTCGTCTGGGACCGGCGCCGAGCAGGTGTTCTCGCACGAAGGGGACGAGGTCGGACGCCACCACGGGCACTCCCGATGCTGCGGCTTCCTGTGCGCTCATGCCGAAGCCCTCCATGACCGAGGGTGTGCAGTACACCGCCGAAACCGCATAGAGGCAGGGAAGCTGGTCCCACACCGAGCCGAGCACGATCACGTCGCCTTCGAGTTCCAGGTCGCGGATGACGCTCATGACTTCCTCGTAGGGTGCGCCGGCGCGCTCGTCGAGAGCCATGACGAGGAGCGGGCCAGGGATCCGCTCTCGCACCCTGGCCAGCGCACGAACCAACACCTCCTTGCGCTTGGTGCGGTCCGTTCGACTGATCTCGGTGATGATCCGCCGCCTGCCGATCTCGGCAGCAGTGAGATGGGAATGGGCCGCGAGGAAACCCCAAATGGCCGCGCACTCGTCTCGCTTGCGAGGGTGATACCGAGATGCGTCGACGCAGGGGGGCAGGAAGAACTGGGACTGGTATGCGTAGTCCTCTTGGAGGATCTCGCGGATCGAGGACGACGTCGCCACCGTGCCGTCGACTCGCTGCAGCAACTCCGTCTCGTGTTCGATGCGCTCGTCGATCCGTAGGCTGGCCCAGGTGGCTGGGTCGACGTTCCTCTTCTTGAGAGCTCCGAGCGAATGAGGGATCCAGATGTGTGGCGCGTTGCCGCCCGTGACGTCGTTGAGTGCGGCTCCGATCTTCCCGGCATCCCAGTAGTTGGAGATGATCAGATCGTGTCCGAACGTGTCGCCGGCGAGCCTGCTGCGAAGGTCGGCGACGAGAGACGGCACATGCTCGTTCATGTCCTCTTTGCGGACGAACGCAGGGGTCCCGTCTTCGATGTACATGATGCGCGCTCTGCCCGTGGGATGGACCATGGTTCCTACGAGCGGCGTACCGGTGACCGGATGCGGAAAGCCACCACGATTGACGATGGTGACCCGGTATCCCTGGTCGACCAGGGCCCAGGTGAACTGGTTCACGTAGACGTTCTGGCCGCCGGTGTCGGTCAAGCCCGGCGTGATGCTCCACTCGTGCACACCGTGGTTGGTGATCATGAGGATGTGCGCGCCGGACTCTGCGAACTGCTCCTCTCCGGTCACATGGCACTCCTTTCACCGTCGTCCCCGAACATCGGCTCGGAACGGCCGGGA
>JAHEJN010000220.1:3881-41657 GCA_024638845.1 Acidimicrobiales bacterium
CGTGCACACCGTGGTTGGTGATCATGAGGATGTGCGCGCCGGACTCTGCGAACTGCTCCTCTCCGGTCACATGGCACTCCTTTCACCGTCGTCCCCGAACATCGGCTCGGAACGGCCGGGATCAAGGGAGCGCCAGACTATCCGCTCGACGAGGTCGGTCCGGGTTTCGCACCCCGCAGTCGATTCCCGATCGATGTCAAACGGACGAGGCTGAGCGCCGCACCGGGTCGAGCTGCAACCGATCACGCCGGCTGCGGGCCTGTTCGAACGCCTCGAGTATCTCGTCAGCTCGTGGCCGATCCCGGGCTGACCAGGTCGACGAGTGCTTCGAATGCCTCGATCTCGAGCTCTCCTTCGGTCCGGGCGACGACTGTTCCGTCGGCATCGACGACGACCCAGAACGGAAAGGCGCTGAGGCCGAAGCCCCGAGCGACCGGGCTGTCGACGTCGTCGACCAGGACCGTGGTCGGCCACCCCTCCCGCTCGAACCAGGCCGACGGCGGGTAGTTGTTGCGGGTGGCGTCGACCGAGGTCGATACCGCCACGACCTCAACGCCGTCGGGCAGGTCGTTCTCGCCCAGCCACGCCGTCACTCGGGGGAGCTCGGCCTGGCAGTGCGAGCACCAGTGGGTGAAGAAGCCGTACAGCCGGGCGGTCCCGTCGCCCCCCACCTCGACCCGGTCGCCGTTCATCGTCTGGGCGAGGATCCGCGGCGCTTCGGCTCCGACTGCGTTGCCGGTACCGTCGAGGACAGGCAGCGGAGAACCGAGGATCTCGGCGAAGGCCGTCTCGCTGCTGGTGCCGGCGTTGCCCGAGTCGTCGTCACCACCGACGGTCACTGCGATCGTGACCACGAAGGCCACGACGAGTATCCCGACGACCCACGTGATGGGCGACAGCCACCAGGGTCGACGTTGTTCGGCCGCGGACCGCCTGGGGGTTGCGGTGCGGAGGTTGGGCTTGTTGCTCATGGTGACTCCCGTCGGGTGCTCAGCAAGTCGATTGTGGCCAGGGCGACGATCAGAGCGAAACTCGCGCCCGCCATCTGCGGAATGGTCATCCAGCCGAGCCCCTCGACCCACTTGGCGGTGCAGGGGTTGTCGAAGGCGCAGAACGAGCCCTGGTCGGGGAACGCCTGGAGCTGGATGTGGTAGATCGAGATCGCCAAGCCGGCCACGGCAAGTGGTAGCGCATACACGAAGATCGCTCGATCCTTGCGGACTGCCGCGATGGAGAGGATCAGCGCCATCGGATACATGGCGATCCGCTGGAACCAGCACAGCTCGCACGGGACGAAGTCGGCGACCTCGGAGAAGTAGAGGCTTCCGGCGGTGGCCCCGATTGCGATCGCAGCGGCGAACGGCAAGGCCGAGGACGCCAACGCCGAGCGCGAATCGGGTCGAAGCACGGCAACGGCGACCGCGACGAGCGATGCGAGCAGCACGACGCTGAAGAACGTGGCGACGGTCTCACTCGACATGGTCACGATTGTACGGACCAAACGCGGAGTCCGGTGGCCGCGGCCCGGGCTATGGTCGCCACGATGGAGACGAGCGCCGGCCTGCCCGCCCGGTCCGAGGTCGTCATCGTGGGGGCCGGTCTGGCCGGCCTGAGCGCAGCTCGCGTCCTCCAGAACGCAGGCCGCAACGTGGTGATCCTCGAGGCCTCCGACGGCGTGGGCGGGCGCGTCCGCACCGACGTCGTCGACGGCTTCCGCCTCGACCGCGGCTTCCAGGTGCTGCTCACCGCGTATCCCGAGGTGCAACGTCAGCTCGATGTCCGAGCCCTCGATCTGCGAGCGTTCGATCCCGGGGCATCGGTGCGCGTCGGCGATCGTTTCCACACGGTCGTCGACCCGTTCCGTCGGCCCCGATTCGCGATGAGCACGGCCCTCGCACCCGTCGGCGGCATCCGCGACAAGCTCCGCCTCGCGCTCCTGCGTCGCCGAGTCCTTTCCCGGTCCTCGCCCGACCTCCTCCGTCAACCCGACCTCTCGTCGGTCGACGCGCTCCGCGATGCGGGGTTCGACGACGTGATCATCGACCGTTTCTTCCGGCCGCTGTTCGGCGGCATCCAGCTCGATCCGACCCTTGGCACCAGCCGGAGGATGTTCGACGTCATCTTCCGTTCGCTGGCCCAGGGTGAGTCCGTGGTCCCGGCGGCCGGCATGCAGGCGATTCCCGATCAGTTGGCCGAGGGTCTCGCACCGGGCACGGTTCAGCTCGGTGCTCGCGTCGCGTCGGTGTCGGGCCACGGGGTCGAGACCGACGGTGGGCCGACCGTCGAGGCCGATCGCGTGATCGTTGCCACCGAAGGACCGGCCGCCGCTCGACTGCTCGACATCGCACCGATGGACTCGCGCTCGGTCACCGGCGTGTGGTTCGCCGCCGACCGAACCCCGGTCGAGCACAAGCTGGTGATCCTCGACGGGAACGGCGAGGGCCCGGCGCTCAACGTGGCGGTGATGTCCAACGTCGCCCCCGAGTACGCACCAGACGGCATGATGCTGCTCGTCGCCGCCTGCCCGGGCGTGGTCGACGCGGCGATCGAACCACGAGTGCGGTCCCAGCTCCGAGGATGGTGGGGCGGCCAGGTCGACACCTGGCGTCACCTGCGCACCGACGCGATCCCGCACGGACAGCCCGACCAACGACCTCCGTTCTCGCCCAAGCGCTCGGTGAAGGTGGCCGAAGGGCTGTTCGTGTGCGGCGATCATCGAGATACCGGGTCGAGCCAGGGAGCCATGTTCTCGGGCCGCCGTTGCGGTGAGGCCGTGGTGGCGAGCTTCGGTTGAGCTCGTGCGGCCGGTCGGCGCGCGCGGCTAGGTTCAGCATCGCCACTTCGTCGACGAGGGGACGCTCATGAAGAACTTCGAAGGCAAGACGGCGTTCATCACCGGCGGGGCGAGCGGTATCGGCTTCGGAATGGCGCAGGCCCTTCGTGGTGAGGGCATGAACGTGGTCATCGCCGACATCAGCGCTGAGAACATGGCCGACGCGCGAGACCAGGTCGGCAACGACGACGCGGTGGCCTTCGTGACCGTCGATGTCACCGACCGGCGATCGGTGGCCGACGCCGCCACCCAAACGGCGCAGGCCTTCGGTGACGTCCACGTGCTCTGCAACAACGCCGGCATCGCCGGCGGGGGAGCCGTCGCCGACCCCGGCTTCGACGACTGGGATCGCGCCATGGCCGTGAACCTCGGTGGTGCGGTGAACGTGGTGAAGACGTTCGTTCCGCTGATTCGCGCCCATCAGAGCGGCGGACATGTGGTGAACACCTCGTCGGCCGCAGGTCTCACCGCCCTACCCGACGAGGGTGGCGCCTACAGCACCGCCAAGTTCGCGATCCGCGGTCTCAGCGAGTCGCTTCGGCTGAGTATGGCCCCCGAGGGCATCGGCGTGTCGTGCCTCTGCCCGGGTCTCACTCGCACCCGCATACTCGACGCCCCGGCCAGGGAGGACGGCGACGGGAAGGCCATGGCCGCCGAGGGCGATCCCGAGGCGTTGTTCAACACGATGGAGGGGGCGATGGATCCCATCGAGGTGGGGTATGCAGTCGTCCGGGGCATCCGCGACAATGCACCGTACATCCTCACCCACGGCGAGTTCTACGACGAGATGAAGACGCTGTTCGGCGAGATCCTCGAGGCCTTTCCCACCGATCAGGCGGTTCCCGCGACCCGGGCCGCATTCGAGAAGGGTCGACGCGACATGTGCGACGGGCTGCGCCATCTGCCCGCCGTCGACTGACCGCCCCGCGGCGATGCTTCCTTCCAGTCGACTGGAAGGTCATCGGGTTAGGCTGGGGCCATGAGAATCGGCGAACTGGCGGCCACCGCGGCCGTCTCCACCAAGACCATCCGCTACTACGAGTCGATCGGGCTGGTCCGAGAGCCCGAACGGACCCGGTCGGGATATCGCGACTACAGCCCGGCCGCAGTCGAACGGCTCCGCTTCATCCGTGAGGCCCAGGCCACGGGGCTCACGCTCGCCGAGATCCAGTCGGTGCTCGAATTGAAGGATGCGGGCGCAGCGAGCTGCGACCACACGCGTCGCTTGGTCGAGCGCCACCTCGTCGACATCGATGCTCAGATCACCCGCCTGGAGATCGCACGAGCCGAGCTGCTCGACCTGGCGGAAAGGGCTGATGCACTCGACCCGACGACCTGCACCGACCCGAACCGGTGTCAGGTCATCGAAGGCAGCCCTTGACCTTCCAGTGAGCAGGAAGGTTTAGGCTGGAGTCATGACGGCCACCCGAAACACGTCCCCTCGCCTCGATCGCGACGACCTCCCGGTCGAAGGCATGACCTGTGCCGGATGCGCGAGCCGAATCCAGTCCCATCTCGGCACCCTCGACGGGGTCGCCGACGCGGTCGTGAACTTCGCCACCGGAACCGCCACCGTCACCCACGAGAGCGAGATCGACCGGGAGCAGCTGCGGGCCGCAATCGAGTCTCTCGGGTACCACGTTCCCGATGTCGCCGACCGTGACGCGGCCGAACTGCGCTACGAGCGGTCGCTGTGGCAACGGCTCGTCGTCGCTGCGGTGCTCGGGGTTCCGGCGATGGTGTTGTCGATGGTGCACGCGCTGCACTTCGACGGCTGGGAGTGGGCGGTCGCGGCTCTGGCCACGCCGGTGATCTTCTGGTCGGGTCGAGGTTTCCATCGGGCTGCCCTGCTCAACCTGCGTCACCGCACCACCACCATGGACACGCTGGTGTCGCTCGGCACGCTGTCGGCGTGGACATGGTCGACGGTCGTACTCCTGGGCGGCGTCGAGGGCGGACACATCTACTACGAGACCGGCGCCGTCATCGTCGGCTTGATCCTCCTCGGGAAGTGGTTCGAGGCTCGAGCCAAGCGGCGGTCGGGCGACGCCATCCGGGCGCTCGCCGATCTCGGCGCCCGAGAGGCCACCCTCGTCGACGGCACGTCGATTCCCGTCGAAGCCCTGCTGGTCGGCATGCAGTTCGTGGTCCGCCCCGGCGAGCGCATTGCCACCGACGGGAAGGTCATCGAGGGCACAGCGTCGGTCGATGCGGCGATGATCACCGGCGAGCCGGTTCCGGTCGATGTCGCCGGTGGTGACGAAGTGATCGGCGCCACCGTGGTGACCAACGGTTCGATCACGGTCGAGGCGACGCACGTCGGGGCCGACACTGCGCTGGCTCAGATCGTCCGCCTCGTCGACGAGGCGCAGGGTTCACGAGCCGCCGTGCAGCGCCTGGCCGACCGCGTCTCGGCGATATTCGTCCCCGTGGTCCTCGTCGTCGCGGCCGCCACGTTGGCTCTCTGGCTGGGCTTCTCCGACAACAGCGACGAGGCGTTCACAGCAGCCGTTGCCGTGCTGATCATCGCGTGCCCGTGTGCGCTGGGCCTGGCCACACCGCTTGCGATCATCGTCGGAACCGGGCGCGGCGCACAGCTCGGTGTGATCATCCGCGGCGGAGAGGTGCTCGAGGACACCCGCATCATCGACACCATCGTGGTCGACAAGACCGGCACCGTCACCGAGGCCCGAATGACGGTTGTCGACATCGTCGCTCCTGCGGGCGACGGCGGCCTCCTGCTCGCTCTTGCCGCTGCGGTGGAGTCGCGTTCCGAGCATCCGATTGCTGCGGCGATCGCCGCGACGTCGACGGCGAGGCCCGAGGTCACCGGCTTCGACAACCGCCCGGGGTTCGGCGTGACCGCACGTGTCGACGGTACCGAGGTGCGGGTCGGCCGACGAGCCCTCTACGACACTGTTCCCGTGGCGGTCGAGGAGGCAGCCCGAAGGGCCGAGGCCATCGGGCACACCGCGGTTCTGGTCGGACGAGGCGCCGAGGCCGAAGCCGCGATCGTCGTGGCCGACCAGGTCAAGGCAACGTCGAAGCAGGCGATCAGCGCGTTGCACGACCTCGGACTCGAGGTCACCATGCTCACCGGCGACAACCAGATGGCGGCCGACACCGTAGCCGCCACCGTCGGCATCGACCGGGTGATAGCCGGGGTACTTCCCGACGAGAAGGCGGCCGAGATACGGCGACTCCAGGATTCCGGCCGTCGGGTCGCCATGGTGGGAGACGGGATCAACGATGCGCCGGCTCTGGCCCAGGCCGACCTCGGGGTGGCGATCGGAACCGGCACGGCCGTGGCGATGGAGGCGTCCGACCTCACCCTCGTGAGCGGCGACCTCCGGGCCGCAGCCGACGCGGTGGCCCTGGCCCGCCGCACGTTGGCCACCATAAAGGTGAACCTGTTCTGGGCGTTTGCGTACAACGCGGCCGCGATCCCCCTGGCCGCTTCGGGAATTCTGAACCCCGCGATCGCCGCCGGCGCCATGGGTCTGTCGTCGGTGTTCGTGGTCACGAACAGCTTGCGCCTGCGGCGCTTCGAGGGATACCGAACGGCCTGACCGTTCTGAAGCTCGAGCGTCGCTCGGAACGGTTCGCCCTGTCGACGAAGGTTGGGCGACAATGGGAGTCATGCACACCGATGACGCCACGGTCGACAGACTTCATCGCTCTCGTGAGCAGCTCGAAGCCGGTCTGGCCACCATCGTCGCCTCCCCTCGCGACAACGGAACCCTTGCCATGGTTGTGCGCCGGCCTGCGGAGAACGAACGCGAGGTGCCCGAGCAGGCCGAGCTCCATCCCGATCACGGCGTGGTGGGTGACTCGTGGCGCCAGCGCCGTAGTCGCCGCACCGACGACGGGTCGCCACACCCGCACATGCAGCTCAATCTCATGAATGCCAGGGTGATCGACCTGGTGGCCGGCGACCGTACCCGATGGGCCCTCGCCGGCGATCAGCTCTATGTCGATCTCGACCTCAGCGAGTCCACGTTGCCCGCCTGGACCCGGCTTGCCATCGGCACGGCGGTCATCGAGGTCACCGATCAGCCCCACACTGGTTGTGCCAAGTTCACCCGACGCTTCGGGCTCGACGCCCACCGTTTCGTGAATGCGCCCGAGCACCGCCAGCTCCACCTTCGCGGCGTGAACGCACGGGTGGTTCGAGCCGGCGTGGTTCGCGTCGGGGACACCATCAGCAAGACCGTGGCGCCGGTCGCATAGGTTCGCCCGATGACGACTCCCGACTCCGCCTCGAGCTCCTCGACCATCGCCATCACCGCCGAACGCTTCGCCGACCTCCGCCGCTGGAACCTCGGGCTCACGGTCCTGCACGGCATCCAGGCCGTGGCGATCCTGGCGCTGGCCAACGACTTCGCCATAACCGTCACTTCGACCTTTCCCGAGGGTCCGCCCGGCACCCGTACACCGCTGGCCGAAGGTCTCTTCGATGTCCGCATCGGCGCGGCGGTCGCCGTCTTCCTCGGGCTTGCAGCAGTCGACCACCTGATCACGGCCACTGTCGGTCGCTCCACCTACGAGGCAGATCTGCGGCGGGGGATCAATCGGTTCCGGTGGGTCGAGTACTCGGTCAGCGCAACCCTGATGGTGCTGCTGATCGCCTCGTACAGCGGGATAACCAACATCTCGGCGGTGGTCGGTATCGCCGGCGCAAACGTGGGCATGATCCTCTTCGGCTGGCTCCAGGAACGCATGAATCCGCCCGGACGGACCTCGACCACCATGATGCCCTTCTGGTTCGGAACCATCGTCGGGCTGGCGCCGTGGATCGCCATTCTGATCAACATCATCGGCTCCGAGACGGTCCCCGGGTTCGTCTACGGGATCGTGATCGCCCAGTTCGTCTTCTTCTTCAGCTTCGGACTCAACCAGTGGCTGCAGTACAACCAGGTCGGGCGGTGGTCCGACTACGCCTACGGCGAGAAGACCTATCTGGTGCTGAGCCTCGGCGCGAAGTCGGTGTTGGCCTGGCAGATCTTCGGCGGATCCCTCGGCAACTGAGCGCCGCATTCACCGCAACTTCGTCTCGAATCTGCTCACGGCTAGCCTGGAGTGATGAACACACCGTCGTTGAGCCTCGACGAGGCCGCCGATGAGCTCGGGGTCCACTACCAGACGGTGTACCGCTGGGTCCGATCCGGGCGACTGCCAGCCGGCAAGGTCGGTGGCCGCTACGTGATCGGTCCGGACGACCTCGCCGCGGTCGACGCGTCGCGAACCGAGGTTTCCGCCCCGCCGCCGCCGACCGCCCGCCGCCTGACGCAACAGAGCCAGGCGATGGAGCGAGCGCTGTTCGCCGGCGACGAGACCACCGCGCGGCGGCTGGTCCGTCGGCTGGTTGACGACGGTGCCTCGGTGACCGACGTGCTCCAGCAGGTCGTCGTGCCGCCCCTGGTCGAGATCGGCGAGGCATGGAGTCGTGGCGAGGCGGGCGTCCCCATCGAGCATCGCGCCAGCGCCATCGTCGAGCGCCTGATCGGCGATGTGTCGCCGAACCCTCGCGGCCGACGACGGGGAGCCGTAGCCGTGGCCGCGCTGGCGGGCGACCGTCATTCCCTCCCGACGCTCATGGCTTCGGTCGCCCTCCGCGAGGACAACTGGCACACCGAGCATCTCGGAGGCGACCTGCCGGTCGCCGACCTCGAGGACTTCCTTCACTCGCGCGACGTCGATCTGCTCGTACTCTCGGCGACGGGGGACGACCAGCGCCACAAGGCGCTCGGGGTCGGCCACGAGCTCTCCGAGGCGGGAACACCGACGCTGGTCGGAGGTCGCGGTCAGACCTTGCCCGATCTCCAACTGGCGGCGCGGGCGGTCCGTCGGCGCTGAGGTCGCCGACGCGGTTCACACGTCGCCGGGCACTTCGCAGCTCGACATGTCGTTGACCTTGGCGAACCCGGTCACCAGGGTCGGGACGCCTTCGACCCCTCGAACGGTGAAGGTCGGGGCGCGGTCGTCGCCGGCGCGCAAGCGGACGGCGAAGGAATCGCGGTCGTCGGCGTAGGTGTCGTAGTCGTCGAGCCAGGCGTCGACCCAGCCCTGTTCCTCGTCATTGTCGACCTCGAGCGCGCGGAGATCCGCGATCATGCCGCGGATGACGATGGTGCCCTGATCGACCAGCTCGGCGCGGGCCACGAAGTCCTCTGCGGTGTTGGCGGCAGGAAGTGCCTCGATTGCAGAGTGAGCCTCGGCGCAGACGATCTCGGCCGCGGCCGGGAAGGCGCGATCGCTCATGCGATCGGGATTACCTCTCTCAGGGAAGGGCGAGAACGCCCAGATCCAGAACCCGGCCAGTGCAACGGTGATCGCGAGGCCGGCGATGCGGCCCGCATTCCAGTGCCACCCCTCGGGGCCGCTCGGGGCCGGAGCCGGGAGAGAGGACGGTGACATGGACATGGGACCAGTGTGCTGGAGCTCGGGTGTCGACCCAACACCGCGCCGAAGGCACCCGACCGCCCACCGGGGAGCGCTATGGTTCGGCGTCGTGAGTGCCGAACCGGAAGCCGTTCTCGACGATCTCGACGGCCGCGGCCTGGTGCACGACACCACCGATCGACGCGAGCTCACCGAGGTGCTCTCGAGCCCGACGATCCTGTATCACGGCATCGATCCCTCCGCCGACAGCCTCCACGTCGGCAACTTCGTGGGTGTCCTGGCTCTGCGCCGCTTCCAGGACCACGGTCATCGACCGCTGGTGTTGGTCGGTGGAGCGACCGGGATGGTGGGTGACCCGAGCGGGCGCTCCGACGAGCGCAATCTGCTCGACATCGACACCCTCGGCCACAACGTCGAGTCGATCGAACGCCAGCTCGTACGATTCCTCGACTTCGGCCCCGGTGGCGCCACGATGGTGAACAACCACGACTGGACCGCACCGATGTCGATCCTCGAGTTCCTGCGCGACGTCGGCAAGTACGCCACCGTGAACCAGATGGTCGCCAAGGAGTCGGTGCGATCGCGCATGGAGAGCGACAACGGCATCTCCTACACCGAGTTCAGCTACATGCTCCTCCAGGCCTTCGACTACTGGTGGTTGAGCGAGAACATGGCGTGCACGCTCCAGATCGGCGGCTCGGACCAGTGGGGCAACATCACCGCCGGTATCGATCTGGTCCGCCGGCGCTCCCAACGCAACGTCCATGGGCTCACGTGGCCGCTGGTCACCAAGGCCGACGGCTCCAAGTTCGGGAAGAGCCAGCAGGGCAACGTGTGGCTCGATGCCGATCGCACCTCGCCGTATCAGTTCCTGCAGCACTGGCGGAACACCGACGATCGCGACGTCGAGCGATTCCTCAAGCAGTTGACGTTGCTCTCACTCGATGACATCGAGGCGGTCATGGCCGATCACACGAAGAACCCCGGCGCCCGGGTGGCCCAGCGCCGGCTCGGCCGAGAGCTCACGGAACTGGTCCACGGTCCGGAGCGGCTCGAGGCGGCGACCGAGGCCGCCGATCTGTTGTTCGGTGGCAGCGTCTTCACCAGGTCGGCCCTGGAGTGCGTCGCGCTCGAGGTTCCCACGACCGCCGCCTCGTCCGCCGAGCTCCTCGGTGAAGGTTCGCTCGTGCCGCTCCTGGCCCGCAGCTCGCTCTGCACGTCGAACAGCGACGCCCGGCGAGCCCTGGCCGAGGGATCCATCTACGTCAACAACGAGCGTCGTACCGACGACTCGATCGACGAGGCGGACCTCCGATTCGACCGGTTCCTGTTGATTCGACGGGGGAAGAAGAACTACAACCTCGTGATTTCGGCGTCGTAGGCAGAAATCCCCAGAAATTCTGGCTTCGGGGGTTGAAGAGCGACGGCGCCGACGTTAGTGTTATCAGTCGCCCCACGGGGAGGTATTCCCTCCTGCGTGCGGTGAAGAGCTTCGGCTCACCGGCACTGCGTCTCGCAACGAGAACGCAACCGGAATGCCGAACGGCCCACGGGCTGAAACGCTCCTTGAAAACGGAAGAGAGGACGAAAAAGCCAGTGCGGACATCGCACGGCCTGCTTCGGCTGGTCGCGACGATGATCCGTCATTCCGCTCGGTCCGTTTCACCTGGCGCCTCGGCGTCGGACGGTCGGATCGAGCAACGAGAATACAGAAATACAGTTAGTCGGGACGTTCGAGCCTCACCGCTCGAGCACTCGACTCTCCAAAACGCAGAAGCCAGTCTCGATTCGTCGGGGCCGGCCGAGCAACCTGATTGAAGGACTCCCTCATCGCTTGCGGTGAGGTCGGTCTGGATTTAGACGGAGAGTTTGATCCTGGCTCAGGACGAACGCTGGCGGCGTGCCTAACACATGCAAGTCGAACGCTCTCGACCTTCGGGTCACATGAGAGAGTGGCGAACGGGTGAGTAACACGTGAGAAACCTACCCCGGAGACTGGGATAACCACGGGAAACCGTGGCTAATACCGGATACCCCCATCGGATCGCATGATCTGATGAGGAAAGGCTCCGGCGCTCTGGGAGGGTCTCGCGGCCTATCAGTTAGTTGGTGGGGTAACGGCCTACCAAGACATCGACGGGTAGCTGGTCTGAGAGGACGATCAGCCACACTGGGACTGAGACACGGCCCAGACTCCTACGGGAGGCAGCAGTGGGGAATCTTGCGCAATGGGCGAAAGCCTGACGCAGCAACGCCGCGTGGGGGATGAAGGCCTTCGGGTTGTAAACCCCTTTCAGTAGGGACGAAAATGACGGTACCTACAGAAGAAGTCCCGGCCAACTACGTGCCAGCAGCCGCGGTAACACGTAGGGGACGAGCGTTGTCCGGAATTACTGGGCGTAAAGAGCTCGTAGGCGGTTCAGTAAGTCAGATGTGAAAACCCAAGGCTCAACCTTGGGACGCCATTTGAAACTGCTGTGACTCGAGTCCGGTAGAGGAGCGTGGAATTCCTGGTGTAGCGGTGAAATGCGCAGATATCAGGAGGAACACCAACGGCGAAGGCAGCGCTCTGGGCCGGTACTGACGCTGAGGAGCGAAAGCATGGGGAGCAAACAGGATTAGATACCCTGGTAGTCCATGCCGTAAACGTTGGGCACTAGGTGTGGGATCTTATCAACGGATTCCGTGCCGTAGCTAACGCATTAAGTGCCCCGCCTGGGGAGTACGGCCGCAAGGCTAAAACTCAAAGGAATTGACGGGGGCCCGCACAAGCAGCGGAGCATGTTGCTTAATTCGAGGCAACGCGAAGAACCTTACCTGGGTTTGACATGTATCGAAAAGCCATAGAGATATGGTGTCCTTCGGGGCGATACACAGGTGGTGCATGGCTGTCGTCAGCTCGTGTCGTGAGATGTTGGGTTAAGTCCCGCAACGAGCGCAACCCTTATCCTATGTTGCCAGCACGTAATGGTGGGGACTCGTGGGAGACTGCCGGGGTCAACTCGGAGGAAGGTGGGGACGACGTCAAGTCATCATGCCCCTTATATCCAGGGCTGCAAACATGCTACAATGGCCGGTACAACGGGCTGCCACACCGCGAGGTGGAGCGAATCCCTCAAAGCCGGTCTCAGTTCGGATTGAAGTCTGCAACTCGACTTCATGAAGCTGGAGTTGCTAGTAATCCCGGATCAGCAACGCCGGGGTGAATACGTTCCCGGGCCTTGTACACACCGCCCGTCACACCACGAAAGTTGGTAACACCCGAAGTCAACGGCCCAACCCCTCGGGGAGGGAGTTGCCGAAGGTGGGATTAGCGATTGGGGTGAAGTCGTAACAAGGTAGCCGTACCGGAAGGTGCGGCTGGATCACCTCCTTTCTAAGGAGTCAAAGTCTGGTGGCAACACCAGGCTCCTCGACGCCCGACCAACTGGTCGAGCCGATGAGGAGACACCTAGTTGATGCACTGGTTATTCGTCACCGAGCTCGCTCGAGCGAATCGTAGGTTTCGACCTCTTCGCACGATCGCACTCAGTGCCGTTGTTCTCTCTTCCGTTTTGAAGGTGCGTTCCCACCTGCGTGGTGGTCATGCCCCTCGATCACCAAGGCAACGCCCGGCTCCGGCCGGGCGCCCTTGTCGTTTCAGGTCTTCACCTCGAGACGCCCCTTGAGAATTGCATAGCGAGCACGAGCATCTATACAAAATGAAATGAAACTTCCAAGCTACTAAGAGCCAACGGTGAATGCCTTGGCGTCTACTACCGATGAAGGACGTGTCTGGCTGCGTTAAGCCACGGGGAGCTGCCGAGAGAGCGCCGATCCGTGGATGTCCGAATGGGGAAACCCACCACCCGTCATGGGGTGGTACTCCTGTCTGAACACATAGGGCAGGTAGAGGGAACCGGGTGAATTGAAACATCTCAGTAACCCGTAGGAAAGTAAAGTAACCACGACTCCCTGAGTAGCGGCGAGCGAAAGGGGATGAGCCTAAACCGTGCCGGTGGAAAGCCTGATGGCGTTGCCGGCTCGGGGTTGTGGGACCTCATAGACAGAGCATCAGATCTGTCACAGAGTTACAAAGCTGTTTGTTAGCGGAAGCGCACTGGAAAGGCGCGCCATAGTGGGTAACAGCCCCGTACGCGAAAGCAAACAGCCTCTGTTGAGTGTTCCCGAGTAGCACCATTGCCGTGTAATTTGGTGTGAATCCGCGGGGCCCACCCCGTAAGGCTAAGTATACGTAGACGACCGATAGCGAACTAGTACCGTGAGGGAAAGGTGAAAAGTACCCCGGGAGGGGAGTGAAATAGTACCTGAAACCGTTGGTTTACAATCAGTCAGAGTGTCGCCCTGCACTTCGGTGCAGGGTCACGATGGCGTGCCTTTTGAAGAATGAGCCTGCGAGTTACGGTGTGTGGCGAGGTTAACCCGTGAGGGGAAGCCGGAGCGAAAGCGAGTCTGAACAGGGCGTTCAGTCGCATGCTGTAGACCCGAAGCCAAGTGATCTATCCATGGGCAGTGTGAAGCGGGGGTAAGACCCCGTGGAGGCGCGAACCGACCTAGGTTGAAAACTGGGCGGATGACCTGTGGTTAGGGGTGAAAGGCCAATCAAACTTGGTGATAGCTGGTTCTCCGCGAAATGCATTTAGGTGCAGCGTTGCGTGTTCATCCATGGAGGTAGAGCACTGGATGGGTTAGGGGGCCCACAAGCTTACCGACCCCAACCAAACTCCGAATGCCATGGATCCAGAGCGCAGCAGTGAGACCTCGGGGGATGAGCTTCGATGGTCGAAAGGGAAACAGCCCAGACTGCCAGCTAAGGCCCCTAATTCTGTACTAAGTGGTAAACGATGTGGGATCGCAAAGACAGCCAGGAGGTTGGCTTAGAAGCAGCCACCCTTGAAAGAGTGCGTAACAGCTCACTGGTCGAGTGATCCTGCGCGGACAATGTAACGGGGCTCAAGTACAGAGCCGAAGCTGCAGATTCGTCCACTAGGACGAGTGGTAGCGGAGCGTCGATCTTGCTGAGAAGCGGACGTGTGAGCGTCCGTGGAGCGTGGTCGAGTGAGAATGCAGGCATGAGTAGCGAAAGAGGGGTGAGAAACCCCTCCGCCGAATACCCAAGGGTTCCTGGGGAAGGCTAATCCTCCCAGGGTGAGTCGGGAGCTAAGGCGAGGCCGAGAGGCGTAGTCGATGCACAACTGGTTGATATTCCAGTACCACTGTGAACGCGTCCATGTTCAACTGGATTTGCTAAGGGGATGTCTCGACCTTCGGGTTGAGAAGGAACCGACCCAATCCAGGGCGACAAGTGATGCGGGGACGCAGGAGGGCAAGTGAACCCGGGCGATGGTTGTCCCGGGGTAAGCGTGTAGGTCGGGGACCAGGTAAATCCGGGCCCCATCACGACTGAGACGCGACACCGAGCCGCACTAGGCGAAGTCACCGATCCCATGCTGCCAAGAAAAGCCGCTAGCGAGCTTTCACAGTGCCCGTACCCCAAACCAACACAGGTGGGTAAGTAGAGAATACTAAGGCGATTGGGAGAACTATGGTTAAGGAACTCGGCAAATTGCATCCGTAACTTCGGGAGAAGGATGACCTCATCATTGTGACGAGACCTCGCGTCTCCGAGCGAGAAGAGGTGGCACAAACCAGAGAGAAGCGACTGTTTACTAAAAACACAGCAGCGTGCGAAGCCGTAAGGCGCTGTATACGCTGTGACGCCTGCCCGGTGCCGGAAGGTTACGGGGATCGGTTAGCTCTTCGGAGCGAAGCTGTGAACCTAAGCCCCGGTAAACGGCGGCCGTAACTATAACGGTCCTAAGGTAGCGAAATTCCTTGTCGGGTAAGTTCCGACCTGCACGAATGGCGTAACGACTTCTCTACTGTCTCAACCATAGACCCAGCGAAATTGAAGTACGAGTAAAGATGCTCGTTAGCTACAGAAGGACGGAAAGACCCCGTGGACCTTCACTACAGCTTGATATTGGTGTTCGGTTCCTGCTGTGTAGGATAGGTGGGAGACTAGGAAGCGTGAGCGCTAGCTTGCGTGGAGTCATCCTTGAAATACCACCCTGCATGTATTGGACATCTAACCTAGGCCCGTTATCCGGGCTGGGAACAGTGTCAGGTGGGTAGTTTGACTGGGGCGGTCGCCTCCTAAATGGTAACGGAGGCGCCCAAAGGTTCCCTCAGACTGGTTGGCAATCAGTCGTCGAGTGCAATGGCAAAAGGGAGCTTGACTGCGAGACTCACAAGTCGAGCAGGTGCGAAAGCAGGGCATAGTGATCCGGCGGTTGCGTGTGGAAGCGCCGTCGCTCAACGGATAAAAGGTACCCCGGGGATAACAGGCTTATCTTCCCCAAGAGTCCATATCGACGGGAAGGTTTGGCACCTCGATGTCGGCTCATCGCATCCTGGGGCTGAAGCAGGTCCCAAGGGTTGGGCTGTTCGCCCATTAAAGCGGTACGCGAGCTGGGTTTAGAACGTCGTGAGACAGTTCGGTCCCTATCCTCTGTAGCCGAAAGAGATTTGAGAAAAGCTGTCCCTAGTACGAGAGGACCGGGACGGACGCAGCTCTCGTGTGCCAGTTGTTCCGCCAGGAGCATGGCTGGTTAGCGACCTGCGGACGGGATAACCGCTGAAAGCATCTAAGTGGGAAACCCTTTTCGAGATGAGATCTCTCACCGGGTCAACCGGGTAAGGCCCGTGGTAGACCACCACGTTGATAGGCCGGAGGTGTACGCACAGCAATGTGTTCAGCCGACCGGTACTAATCGGCCGAGGGCTTGGTTTCATCTCATTTTGTCAAGTGTTCGTGCTCGCTATGGAATTTTCGAGGGGTTCCCGCATGCGGGCATCTCGAAAACCGTGCGCCGGTGCGCGCGGCATAGTTTTCGGTGGCGATAGCGGTGGGGTCACACCCGTACCCATTCCGAACACGGAAGTTAAGCCCACCTGCGCCGATGGTACTTGGGACGAGTGTCCCTGGGAGAGTAGGTCGCTGCCGGATTTCTCATTGGAACGGGGCCCTTCGGGGCCCCGTTCTGCGTTTTGGGCTCACCCTTCGGCTCGGTGGTGGAACCCGTTAGGCTTCGACGATGCCACCCGAGGAGTCCCGCGGCGACGATGCCGACCGCCCACCGCCTCGCCGAACCAGCGGCCGACGGGGACCCGCCGCGAAGAGCGGTAAGGGTGGGCGCCAACCCGCAGGACGCACCACGAGCGGGCGCCGCACCGGCCCGTCCCGCTCCGGTCGCAACGATCGTGATCGCGTGCGCTGGCCCGACGGCGATCCGGCCGACAATCCGGAATTGCGGAAGCGGGGTTGGGGTGGCGTCGCTCGACGGGGCACGCGGCAGTTCGAGGCCCACTACGACCCCGAGGATTTCGACCCCGACTACCGCCAGGACCGATCCGAGGCCGAGGTCGACCCCGAGGTCCGACGCCAGCGTGAAGAACGCGACGCGGCCCGGCGGGTCGAGCGCTTGCGACTCGAACAGGAAGCGCGCCGCGCCATCGAGCGAGCGGGGCCGCCCAGAGCCGAACGAGTTCCGGTGGCCCACGAGCGCGCCGCTCTCCCTGGACGGCCCCGCAAGGCCGAGGACCTCCAGGTGGCATTGAACCGAGCCTTCGGCGACACGCGGGGGCCGCGGATGCGCAAGCGCGTGCTCGAGGCCGCTGACGCCTTCGCCGACGAGCGGTATCTCGATGCCCTCGAGCTGATCAAGAAGCCACGCGACGGCGCGCCCGACGTCACCGACGTCAGAGAGCTCAACGGGCTGATCCTGTACCGCCTCGGCCGGTGGAAGGCTGCGGCCAAGGAGCTCGAGGCATTTCGCGAGCTCGCCGGTTCGTGCGAGCAGAACCCCGTGCTGTGCGACTGCTACCGGGCCATGGGTCGGTGGAACGACGTGGACGCTCTCTGGCGCGAGCTGCGCGACGTGTCACCCGATGCCGCAACCGTGGCCGAGGGCCGCATCGTCGTCGCCGGCGGTCTGGCCGATCGCGGCCGCACCCAAGATGCGGTACGCCTCCTCGAGCAGGGCTGGAAGCAACCCAAGAACCCCCGCGAGCACCACGTGCGTATGGCCTACGCCCTGGCCGATCTGTACGAACGCGCCGGCGACGTTCCCAAGGCGCGACAGCTGTTCGGGTGGCTCGTGCGCCATGACCCCGACTTCGCCGATGCCGGCGATCGGCTCCGCAGCCTCTGACCCCGGTTGGTGTCATCACCGGTCGGTATCCTCGCTGGCGCGCACTTCTCCCGCCGTTGGCGTCGGCCCGTCCGAGGTCGAGCCAGGATCCGAGCCAGGAGCATTGCCATGTCACCACGGAAGTCCACTGTCGTCCGCCGCCCACTCACCGCCGGCCCGGGCAATCTCGCCGTCGTGGTCGGCTCGCTGTCACACGATGTCCGCTCGAAGCAACTGCCGTCGGGAACGGCCGTGGCCAGTCTCGATCTCACGACCGACACCGCGCCCCGCGACACCGTGCCCGTCACCATGATCGACCCGCCTCGTTCGGTCACCCGGCTCGTGTCGGGTGACCACGTCGTGGTCGTGGGCCGGGTCCGCCGCCGATTCTTCCGGGCCGGCGGGACCACCCAGAGCCGCACCGAGCTCGTCGCCGAGCGGATCGCCCGGACCCAGGCCGGTCGCTCGCGTGAAGCCGCCATCCGATTGGCCGGCCAACGCCTCGCTGCCCTCGGCGACGCGGTCGTCCCGACCCATCGGCGACCGGCGACGCGCGACGCACCTCGATGAGCGACGCACCTGGAGCAGGCTCTCGCCGCGCTCCCCGACGTCGGCATTCTCGCCTGAGCAGGTCTACCCACTATGTCGGCAGTTGGTGTCCGGCGTGGCTAGGGTTTCTGACCGTGGGCGCGGGCCGCATCCCGGCTGGCCCACTTCGATGACGAGGGGATCAAAGGGGATCCATGACTGACACCGCGTCCGCGAAAACCGAGGTGCGCCAGCTCGACAGTGTGATCGTCCGTTTCGCGGGCGACTCCGGCGATGGCATGCAGCTCACCGGCGACCGTTTCTCCAACGCGAGCGCCCTGTTCGGCAACGATCTGGCGACCCTGCCCGAGTTCCCGGCCGAGATACGGGCTCCGCAGGGCACCCTCGCCGGGGTATCCGCGTTCCAGCTCCAGGTGGCGAGCCACGACATCACCACCCCGGGCGATGCGCCCAACGTTCTGGTGGCCATGAACCCGGCAGCGTTGAAGAAAGAGGTGCACCGGCTCGAACCGGGCGGCACGATCATCGTGAACGAGGACAGCTTCGAGGAGCGCAATCTCAGCAAGGCGGGCTACGCCGAGTCGCCGCTCGACGATCACAGCCTCGATGCCTACCAGCTGTTCCGGGTGCCGATGACCACCATCACCAAAGAGGTCTGCAAGGACCTCGGCGTGAAGCCTCGCGACGCGGAGCGGTCGAAGAACTTCTTCGCGCTCGGCCTCGTCTCGTGGCTGTACCACCGGCCGAGCGACACCACGCTCGATTGGATCCAGACCAAGTTCTCGCGGTTGCCCAACGTGGCTGCCGCCAACACGGCCGCGTACAAGGCCGGTCATGCCTTCGGCGAGACCGCCGAGCTCTTCCACGTCAGCTACGAGGTCCGTCCTGCACAGCTGCCACCTGGCACCTACACGAACATCGACGGCAACACCGCGCTGTCGTGGGGTCTGGTCGCCGCAGGGCAGCTGGCGAAGGTACCGGTGTTCCTCGGCTCGTACCCGATCACCCCGGCCTCCGACATCCTGCACGAACTGTCGAAGCACAAGAACTTCGGGGTTCGCACCTTCCAAGCCGAAGACGAGATCGCCGCCGTGGGCTCGGCGCTGGGCGCGGCCTACGGCGGCAACCTGGCGGTGACGACGACCAGCGGCCCGGGCGTCGCCCTGAAGGGTGAGACGATCGGCCTGGCGGTGAGCCTCGAGCTACCCCTGTTGGTGATCGACATCCAGCGTGGCGGCCCGAGCACCGGGTTGCCGACCAAGACCGAGGCCAGCGATCTCATGATGGCCATGTACGGCCGACACGGCGAGGCACCTCTGCCCATCGTGGCCGCCTACTCGGCCGCGCAGTGCTTCGAAGCCGCCATCGAGGCAGCTCGCATCGCGCTGAAGTACCGAACGCCGGTGATTCTGCTGTCCGACGGCTACCTCGCCAACGGCACCGAACCCTGGGTCCTGCCCGACGTCGACTCGTTGCCCGACATCAGCGTGCCCTTCGCCACCGATACCAACGGTGTCGACGACGACGGCGAGCCCGTGTTCTACCCCTACCTGCGCGACCCCGTCACGCTGGCGCGGCCGTGGGCGATTCCGGGCACCAGTGGCCTCATGCACCGCGTCGGTGGCATCGAGAAGGAGGACGTCACCGGCAACATCTCGTATGACCCCGGCAACCACCAACTGATGACCGATCTTCGCCAGGCGAAGATCGCCGGGATCGCCGACGACATCCCGGCCACGATGACGGCCGGCGACATCGACGACGCCGACCTGTTGGTGCTCGGATGGGGATCGACATGGGGTTCGATTACCGCAGGCATGAAACGGGCCAGGGCCGAGGGCCACAAGGTCGCCCACGCCCACCTGACCCATCTCAACCCCTTCCCAGCCGATCTCGGCGACGTGCTGCTCCGGTACCCGAAGGTGATCGTGCCCGAGATGAACATGGGCCAGTTGTCGAAGCTGGTGCGAGCCGAGTACCTCGTCGACGCTGCGTCGGTCACCAAGGTGATGGGACAGCCCTACACGGCCGGCGAGATCTACACCGCCATCGTCGATGCGCTCACGGGCGAAGAAGGGGGCAACCGATGACCGACGTCGTGGTTCCCGAGACATCCAAGACCGACTGGACCAGCGATCAGGAGCCGCGTTGGTGCCCTGGTTGCGGCGACTACTCGATCCTCACCGCCATCCAGTTGATGATGCCCGAGATGGGCCTGCGTCGCGAGGACACCGTTTTCATCTCGGGCATCGGCTGCGCGGCCCGCTTCCCCTACTACATGAACACCTACGGGATGCACAGCATCCACGGTCGTTCCCCGGCCATCGCAACGGGACTGGCCCTGGCTCGACCCGACCTCAACATCTTCGTCGTCGGCGGCGACGGCGACATGCTGTCGATCGGCGGCAACCACCTCATCCACGTCCTGCGCCGAAACGTGAATCTCACGATCCTGCTGTTCAACAATCAGATCTACGGACTCACCAAGGGCCAGTACTCGCCGACGAGCGAGATCGGAAAGGTCACCAAGAGCACGCCGTTGGGCTCACTCGACGAGCCGTTCAACCCGGTGTCGCTGGCCCTCGGCGCCGAAGCGTCGTTCGTCGCCCGGACCCACGACATGGACCGCCAACACATGCAGGAGATGATCCGTCAGGCGCACGATCACGACGGGTCGGCTCTGGTCGAGGTGTTCCAGAACTGCAACGTGTTCAACGACGGCGCCTTCGGGGCCATCACCAAGAAGGCCCATCGAGCCGAGATGCTCATCGACCTCCAGGCCGGCCAGCCCGTGCGGTTCGGTCCGGACCTGAACAAGGGCGTGGTGCTCGATCCTTCGGGGTGCGCGACCATCGTCGACGTCACCCCCGAGAACGAGGCGTCGGTCATCGTGCACGATCCGAGCCATCCCGATCCGAGCCTGTCGTTCGCTCTGTCGCGACTGTCGAGCGGCCCCTACGAGCCGACCCCGGTCGGGGTGTTCCGCTCGGTGCGCCGCCCCGACTACGCGGGTGAGGTGAGCCGGCAGCTCGCCAACGCGCAGGACACGAAGGGCCCCGGCGACCTGGGCAAGCTCTTGAACTCGCGTCCCACCTGGACCGTCTGAGGCGTCGGCTGGCCGACCGATCCGATGGCGTGGGTGCTCGATCTCGACGGTGTGATCTGGATCGGCGACGAACCGATCCCCGGCGCCGCCGCCGCCGTGGCCGAGCTGCAACGGCGTGACGAGGTCGTCTTCGTCACCAACATGAGTCGGCTCGTGCTGGCCGATCAGGAGGCGAAGTTGGCCCGGCACGGCATCGAGGCCACCGGCCAGGTCGTCACGTCGGCCACGGCGGCCGGGCGCCTGGTTGTCGCTGGTGAGCGGGTGCTGGTGGTCGGCGGCCCCGGGATCAACGAGGCGGTCGAGGCTCGCGGGGGAGTGGTGGTGACCGACCCGCGAGACCACGTCGATGCCGTGATCGTCGGCTTCGATCCCGGGTTCGACTTCGCGATACTGCGCGATGCCACCACTGCGATTCACGCCGGCGCCCGGCTGATCGGGACCAATCACGATCCTACCTACCCGATGCCCGACGGCTTGTGGCCGGGCGGCGGGGCGATCGTGGCCGCCGTTGCCGTGGCCGGCGGCGTCAATCCGGTGATCGCGGGCAAGCCGGGTGGAGCGGTCGTCGACGAGGTGCGGGAGCGGCTCGGCCCTCACGGCATCGTGGTCGGCGATCGGCCCGACACCGATGGTGCCTTCGCCCGCGCCCTGGGCTACGACTTCGCCCTCGTGCTCAGCGGCGTCACCGGCCGCAACGACGTTCACGACCCCGCACCCGACACGATCTCGGAGAGTTTGGCCGTATTGGTCGCTTCGTTCGGGTAACGTTCGAGCATGGCAAAGAACACAGCGGGAAAGTCAGCACTCGAAGCCGGCGAGGAGTTCCTCGCCGAAACGCGCGATTCGGTCAATGCGCTCCTGAGGAGAGTGCGGAGCTCCAGCGTCGACGCAATCGATCAAGTGACCGACGAGCTCCAGCATCTGCTCGAGCAGGCCAAGGACGAAGGGGAGCGCGTCCTGCACCGCCTCCGTGGCACGACCACGCCGGCCAAGAAGTCGGCCAAGAAGTCGGCCGCCAAGAAGTCGGCCAAGAAGTCGGCCGCCAAGAAGACACCGGCCAAGAAGACGGCCGCCAAGAAGACACCGGCCAAGAAGACGGCCGCCAAGAAGACACCGGCCAAGAAGACGGCCGCCAAGAAGACGGCCGCCAAGAAGTCCGCAGCCACGAAGCGGGCCTGATCCATCGCCTCCCGTCGGCGCCTCGATGTCGAGCTCGTCCGGCGAGAGCTCGTCTCCAGTCGTGAAGAGGCACAGCGGCTGATTGCGGCCGACCTCGTCCTGGTCAACGGCGCGGTGGCCGACAAGTCGGCGCGCCAGGTCTGTCCCGAGGATGCGTTGCGAGTGGTCGAGCCGGCCCAGTACGTGGGTCGGGGCGCATACAAGCTCGTCGCGGCCCTTGATTCCTTCGCCATCGACCCCGCGGGCTTGCGCTGCCTCGACGTCGGCGCGTCGACGGGTGGATTCACCGACGTGCTCTTGCAGAGGGGTGCAGCCGAGGTGGTGGCACTCGATGTCGGCTTCGGCCAGCTGCACGAGCGCATCCGAGCCGATCCACGCGTCACGGTGCTCGAGCGAACCAACATGCGCCATGTGGGTCCCGGCGATCTCGGTCCCGCGTTCTCGCTGGTCGTGGCCGATGTCTCGTTCATCTCCCTGCGGGTCCTGCTGAGGTCGTTGGTCGAGCAGCTCACCCGCGACGGCGATCTCGTCGTGCTGGTCAAGCCGCAGTTCGAGGTCGGCCACCGGGAGGCGTCGAGAGGGCGGGGAGTCATCACCGACCCGCATCTCTGGCAGCAATCCCTCGAGGGAGTGGTCGACGCGGCGGTCGAACAACGGCTGCATATTCGGGGATTGCGGATTTCGCCGATCAGCGGCGGAGACGGCAACGTCGAGTTCCTCGCCCGATTCTCCCGTGACGGCGGCGACGCCTCAGCTCCTGCCCTGGTCGACGCGGTCATCGAAGAGGCGACGGCTGTCGCAGTGGGCCATCTAACCTGATCCCGTGGCCGTTGTCGCGCTTCTCATCCATCCCTCCCGGCCCGAAGCCGCGACCAGGGCGAAAGAGCTCGCCGAGCGACTCGTTCGCAGCGGCCACGAAGTGGTCGTACCACGCGGCGGGTCGAGCGAAGCGGGCCTCGAGGCGCACCAGGTCGACGACGCCGTCCTGGCGGATCGAGCCGACCTCGGCGTGAGCATGGGCGGCGACGGTTCGATGCTTCACGCAGTGCGGCTCCTGGCCGACGCAGGGGTACCGGTGCTCGGAGTGAACTTCGGCAGCCTCGGCTATCTCACCCAACTCGACCCCGACGACGCCGGGGAGGCCGTCGATCGTTGGCTCGCGGGCGACTTCGCCATCGAGAACCGAATGCGAGTCGGCGTCGTGATGCCCGACGGCACGGTCGCCTCTGCGCTGAACGAGATCGTCGTCGAGAAAATCGACTCCGGCCGGACCATCCGCGTCGCGGTGTCGATCGATCGCGAGTCGTTCCACACCTATGAGGCCGACGGCGTCATCGTGGCTACACCCACCGGCTCCACCGCATACTCGCTCTCGGCGCGGGGGCCGCTGGTCGATCCGACCCACGACGCGCTCATCCTCACCCCCGTTGCGCCGCACACGCTCTTCGACCGCTCGATGGTGCTGTCGCCCGACTCCGAGATCGGTCTGAGTATCGAGGGAAACCGGGCGGCCGATGTCGCCGTCGACGGCCGGGTCATCGGTCGGCTCGAGCCCGGCGAGCTGGCCACGTGCCTGGCGGCCGCCGAGCCGGCGCGGCTCGTCACCTTCGGCGACCGCAACTTCCACCGGATCATCAAGTCGAAGTTCGACCTCAACTCGCGATGACCCGCCCCCTCGCCGTGCCGTCTGGCGTTCCGTGCTGACCGAGATCGCCGTTCGCGACCTCGGGCCGGTCCGTGAGCTGTCGTTGGTCCTGCAGGCGGGCATGACGGCCCTCACCGGCGAGACCGGCGCAGGAAAGACCCTGCTCACCGAGGCCATCAAGTTGCTCTGCGGCGGGCGGGCCGATGCCGCCATGGTGCGTTCGGGCGCAACCGAAGCGGTGGTCGAGGGTCGTTTCGTCCGCGACGACCGAGAACTGGTCGTTCGTCGAGTGGTCCCGGCATCGGGCCGGTCACGGAGCTATCTCGACGGCAACCTCGCCACGCTCGGCGAGCTCGCCTCGGTCGTGGGCGGACTGGTCGACATCCACGGCCAGAGCGGCCACCAGTCGCTGGTGCGGCCACGAGCCCAGCGCGATGCGCTCGACGAGGCCGGACACGTCGACACGACCGGGCTGCGAGAGGCTCGATCCGAGCTGACCGCGATCGATCGCCAGCTCGAGGAGCTGGGCGGAGACGCCCGGGCCCGCGGTCGCGAGATCGATCTGTACCGGTTCCAGCTCGACGAGCTCGACGCGGCCGAGATCGTCGATGCCGACGAAGACGAGCGACTGCAGTTGCAGGAACGGACCCTCGCCGACGCGACCGAGCATCGTGCTGCGGCCGCCGCCAGCGCCGACGCGCTCGGCGGTGAGGGCGCCACCGAAGCCCTCGCGTTGGCCATCGCCCGGTTGGCACCCCGTGCGCCCTTCGTCGACCACGTCGCCCGGCTGCGTTCGATCGAAGCCGAGCTCACCGACGTCGTGCACGACCTCGGCCGGCTGGCCGAGGACCTGGTAGATGATCCTGAGGGCCTCGACCGGGTGCAGCGCCGGCGCACCCGGCTGAGTGAGCTCCGACGAAAGTACGGTTCCACGCTCGCCGAGGTGCTCGACTATCGCGACGAAGCCCGCAAGCGCCTCGCCGAACTCGAGTCGCACGACGTGCGGGCCGCCCAGCTCGACGCAATGCGGAGCACTCTGGCCGATCGAGTTGGCGAGCTCGAGGCGTCGGTCGGCGCGGCCAGGCGGACCTGCGCTCCCGCATTCGCGTCGGCCCTCGAGGAGCGGGTGCGGCGGTTGGCGCTTCCCAATGCGGTCATCGAGGTTGCGGTCGGCGACATCGACCCCGGCGATCAGATCGAGATCCGCGTGGCCATGAACTCGGGCGCCGAGCCCGCCCCGCTGGCCAAGGTGGCTTCGGGCGGCGAGCTGTCTCGCACCATGCTTGCGCTTCAGCTCGAGCTGAGCTCGGGCCCACCGGTGATGGTGTTCGACGAGGTCGACGCCGGCGTGGGCGGCCAGGCGGCCAACGCGGTCGCCGACGCGCTCGCCGGGCTCGGCCGTGAGCACCAGGTGTTGGTGGTCACCCACCTCGCCCAGGTGGCCGCCGGGGCCGATCACCAGATACAGATCCGCAAGCTCGACGACGGAACGTCGACCGACGTCGTCGCCACGGTGCTCGACCCCGATGCCCGGGTCGGCGAAGTGGCGCGCATGCTGTCGGGCGAGGAGTCGTCGGAGAGTGCGCTGGCACATGCGCGCGAGCTCCTCGAACGCACCGGCTGATCGCCTCCGCGCATCCACCCGCGCCGTCACACCCGAGCGGTAGGGTGATCTTCCGTGACCAAGCACATTTTCGTTACGGGTGGAGTGGTGAGTTCGCTGGGAAAGGGCCTCACGGCCTCGTCGCTCGGTCGGCTCCTCAAAGCGCGTGGCCTCCGGGTGACCATGCAGAAGCTCGACCCCTACATCAATGTCGATCCGGGCACGATGAACCCGTTCGAGCACGGCGAGGTGTTCGTCACCGACGACGGCGGCGAGACCGATCTCGATCTGGGTCACTACGAACGTTTCATCGACGAGAACCTCTCCCGCGGCTCCAACGCCACTACCGGAGCCATCTACTCATCGGTACTGGCCGCCGAGCGCAGGGGTGACTACCTGGGCAAGACCGTGCAGGTCATTCCCCATGTGACCGACGAGATCAAGCACCGCATCCGACGCCTGGCCACCGAAGACGTCGACGTGGTGATCACCGAGGTCGGCGGAACGGTCGGCGACATCGAGATCCTTCCGTTCCTCGAGGCCATCCGTCAGATCCGCCTCGACGTCGGACGCACCAACGTGGCCTACGTCCACGTCACGCTCGTTCCCTTCATCGGTCCGGCCGGCGAGCAGAAGACCAAGCCCACCCAGCACTCGGTCACCGAACTGCGCAGTCGCGGCATCCAACCCGATGCCATCGTGTGCCGCAGCGAGGCACCCCTCAGCGACGGCCTGAAGCGCAAGATCTCCTCGCTGTGCGACGTCGACGTCGAGGCCGTGGTCAATGCCACCGACGCCGAGAGCTTGTACGACATCCCGCTGGTTCTCCACGACGAGGGCCTCGATACCGTGGTCTGCCGCATTCTCGGCCTCCCCCTCGAGGTCGATCTCACGGCCTGGCAAGCGCTCGCCGCCAAGGTGAGGGCGGCCAACCGGCCGGTGCGAGTAGGTCTGATCGGCAAGTACGTCAGCCTGCCCGATGCCTACCTCTCGGTGGTCGAGGCACTCAATCACAGCGGGTTCCACCACGGAGCCAAGATCGAGCTCGAATGGATCCAGTCCGAGGAAGTCCAGGGGCTGCTCGTCGAGGACCGACTGAAGGACCTCGACGGCATCGTCATTCCCGGCGGCTTCGGTGAGCGAGGGATCGAGGGCAAAGTCGCCGCTGCCGGCTTCGCTCGCGAGAACGACATCCCGTGTCTCGGCCTGTGCCTCGGCATGCAGGTCATGACCATCGAGTTCGCGCGAAATGTGCTGGGGCTCGACGGCGCCAACTCGAGTGAGTTCGATCCCGCCACGCCCTATCCGGTGATCGACCTCATGGCCAGCCAGCGAGACGTGACCGACATGGGTGGCACCATGCGCCTCGGCGCCTACGTCGCCGAGCTGGTTCCGGGCTCACAGGTCGCCGAGGCCTACGGTCACGAGGTCGTGTCCGAACGACATCGCCACCGGTACGAGTTCAACCCGCGCTTCCGGTCTCGTTTCGAGGAGTCCGATTTCATCTGCTCCGGTGCATCGCCCGATGGTCGCCTGGTCGAGTTCATCGAGCTGCCCACCCATCCGTTCTGGGTCGGCACGCAGGCCCACCCCGAGTTCAAGAGCCGCCCCGACCGCCCCGCCCCCCTTTTCCGTGACTTCCTCGGCGCCGCGCTCGACCGGGCCGAAGGTCGCAACCCTCACCTCATCGACCTCGACGCGAGCCCGTCGACGGTCGACTAGCAAGTGTCGTCGGGTTTCGTCATCGGGCCCGAGCGATCGCTCGCCCGAACGTCGGTGCTCCACCTCGTCGAGGCCGAGCTGACCCTGCCCGACGGGTCGACCTCGCCCCGCATCATCGCTCGGCATCCGGGTGCGGTCGCGGTGGTGCCGATCGATCCGGAGGGCAACGTGATCCTCGTGCGCCAGTTCCGGGTCGCCCTCGACATCGATCTCCTCGAGATACCGGCAGGCAAGCGTGACGTGCGCGACGAACCGCCCGAGGTGACCGCGCAGCGTGAGCTGGCCGAGGAGGTCGGTTTCGAGGCCGGCACCCTCGAGCTCCTCACCACGTTCATCCCCACGCCGGGGTTCTGCGACGAGGTGGTGCACATCTACCGTGGCACCGAGCTGTCCGCGGTGCCACGGAACGTGCAGACCGCCGAGGAGCGGTACATGTCGATCGAGCGGTGGCCCCTCGGCGAGGCGGTGTCGGCCGTTCACCGCGGCGAGATCCCCGACGCCAAGACGGCCATCGGGCTGCTGCTCGCCCAAGCTCGACCATGAACGCGGCGTCACTCGGGGCGGCGACACCCACCGATCTGCCCCCCGAGGTCGACGAGTTCCTTCTGTGGCTCACCGTGGAAAAGGGCAGGTCAACGGCCACTCTCTCCGCTTATCGCCGCGATCTTGTCGCGTGGGTCACCTACCTCGACGCCCACGGTCGAACCGTCGTCACCGCCACCGAGGCCGACGTGATCGGTCATCTCCGAGCCCAACAGGGCACCGGCAAGAAGGCGGCATCGGTCGCGCGGGCCATGGTGGCGGTGCGAGCTCTGCACTCGTTCATGGTGGCCGACGAACTGCGGTCCGACGATCCCACCGCCCACGTCGAGATGCCCTCGGTGCCCCGTGGGCTTCCCAAGGCGCTCAGCTCCACCGAGATCGACCGTCTGCTCGCCAGCATCGCCGTCGACGATGCCCTCGGACGGCGCGACAAGGCCATCGTCGAGGTCCTCTACGGCACCGGCATCCGCATCTCCGAGCTGGTGGGCACGTCGTTGACCGATCTCGACATGCACGATGCGCTCCTTCGCGTGTACGGCAAGGGCGCCAAGGAGCGAGTCGTGCCCCTCGGCAGCTACGCCCACACCGCGCTCACCGCCTGGCTGTCGCCGGGCGGTCGTCCCGAGCTCGAACCGAAGCGATGGTCCGATCGTCGCGATGCCGAGGCGCTGTGGTTGAACCAGCGCGGTGGCCGGCTGAGCCGGCAGGGAGCCTGGGGCATGGTGAAGCGTCGAGCGGCCGTGGTCGGTCTGGGCTCGAAGCTCTCGCCGCACGTATTCCGACATTCGTGCGCCACCCACATGCTCGACCACGGCGCCGACATCCGCATCGTCCAGGAGCTCCTCGGCCACGCCTCGGTCACCACCACCCAGGTGTACACCCGCGTGTCGAACGAACGGTTGTGGCGGGTGTATGCCGACGCCCACCCGCGTGGGCGTCGTGGCTGACCAGGGCCCGGTCGGACCATGGGCCGAGCGAGCCGGGCTGGGTGGCTTCCGCCATCTCGTTCGGCGCCTGCGCTGGTCCTTGCGATCACATGAGTTCGCTCCCGAGTCCGAGGCCGCGCTGCTCGATCGCATGTCGGCGACCGAGATCGCGCTGTATCGACGCCTGTCGGTGGTCGACCGCCATCACGCGGTCCACAACGCGGCCCACTGCCTCGAGGCCGGACTCACCGATCAGCTCGTGGTGGCGGCCGCCCTCCACGACGTGGGCAAGCTCGAGGCCGGACTCGGAACCAGCGGTCGCGTTCTGGCGTCGCTGCTCACCCTGGCCGCAGGCCGGGAGCGGGTCGCGTCGTGGCGGGGGCGTTCGGGGATGCTCGGGCGGGTTGGTTCCTACGCCTCACACCCCGAGCTGGGTGCAGCGATGCTCGCCGAGATCGGTTCGAGTCCCGAGGTCGTCGCGTGGGCCCGAGGCCATCACCGACCCCTCGACGAGGTCGATCTCGAGCCGTCGGTGGCGATCGTGCTGTGGCAGGCCGATCAGGACTGACCCGGGCTGCTTCAGGCCGGCAGCAGACCGACTGCAGTGCGAACCCGTTCGGCCACGGGTGCGGCGATGGCGCGGGCCTTGCCGGCACCGACCGCGAGAAGGCGGCGGGTCTCGGCCGGGTCGCTCTGGAGCTCGGCGAAGCGCGCCTGAATGGGTCCGAGAAGGGCGATGACCGCAGCGGCGGTGTCGGCCTTGAGCGGCCCGTACTGCTGGTACCGCCCAGCCAGTGACTCGGGGTCGTGGTCGGTCGCGGCACCGAGAATCGACAACAGGTTCGAAACGCCGGGTTTCTCGGCGACGTCGTAGCGAACGTCAGCGTCGCTGTCGGTGACCGCCCGCTTGAACTTCTTCTCGATCACAGCCGGCTCGTCGTAGATCCAGATCGTGCCGGGCGCCTCACCGGTCGACTTCGACATCTTCGCATGGGGAGCCTGGAGGTCCATGACACGCGCTCCTGTGGGCGGTATCACGTGCTCGGGAACCACGAACGTGTCGCCGTACCGGCGGTTGAACCGCTCGGCGAGATCGCGGGTGAGCTCGACGTGTTGCCGCTGGTCATCGCCGACCGGCACCAGATCGGTGTCGTACAGGAGGATGTCGGCCGCCTGGAGGGCGGGGTAGGTGAACAGCCCGGCCGAGATGAAATCGGCGCGGCTCGACTTGTCCTTGAACTGCGTCATCCGGTTGAGCTCGCCGTAGCTCGCCGTGCACTCCATGATCCAGCTCAGCTCGACGTGCTGGGACACGTGGCTCTGGACGAACAGGGTGCAGACGTCGGGATCGAGACCGGCGGCGATCAGCGTCTGGGCCAGCCGAACCGTGTCGGCTTGGAGTCGCTCGGCATCGGGCCGAAGGGTGAGCGCGTGAAGGTCGACGATGCAGAAGATCGTGTCGTCGACGTGCTGCATGCGTGTCCAGTTGCGGATGGCCCCGAGCAGGTTGCCGAGGTGGAGATCGCCCGAGGGCTGAATGCCGGAGAACACACGTGCCATGGCGGGCGAGGGTAGTCGGCGGGCAGACCGATGGGCGCGGCATTGCCGATGATGACGTGGCACGACTCGCCGCCCCTCTAAGCTGCGACTTCATGGCGTACGAGGTGCAGACCGAGGTGTTCCAGGGGCCCTTCGACCTCTTGTTGCACCTGATCGTCCGTGACGAAGTCGACCTGTACGAGGTGTCGCTCAGCACCATCGTCGACGTGTACCTGGCCGAGCTGAACAAGATGCACGACCTCGAGCTCGAGGTGGCCACCGAGTTCTTGATGATCGCCGCCACGCTGGTCGAGCTGAAGAGCCGCCGGCTCCTTCCCGACGACGGCACGGTCGATCTCGACGACGAGCTCGCATTGTGGGAGGAGCGCGACCTGCTCCTGTCACGGCTGCTCGAGTGCAAGACCTTCAAAGATGCCTCACATGCGCTCGAACGTCTGGCCATGGTGGCCGGCCAGTCGTTCCCTCGACTCGTCGGGCTCGAAGACCGCTTTCTCGATCTGGTGCCCGATCCGCTCGAGAACGTGACGCCGTTGGATGTGCGGGCGGCATTCCGGCGGGCGGTGGCCCCCAAGCCCGAGGTACGCCTCGACATGCATCACGTGGCCCCGATCCGCTTCACCGTCGCCGAGGTGGTGCAGGATCTTCTCGTCGAGCTGCCCGATCGAGCCCCGATCACGCTGCGCGGTCTCACCAGCGAGTTCGTCGAGCGCCTCGACGTGGTGGTGCACTTCCTCGCCGTGCTCGAGCTGTACAAGCAGGGCTGTGTCGAACTGGGTCAGCAGGCCGCGTTCGGCGACATCGTCATCACTTGGATCGCCACCGGAGCTGTCGACGGCGCGTCGCTCACGGCCGACTTGTACGAAGGATGACTGTGTCCGGTACCGACGATCTCGACCGACCGAGGATCACCGACGCCGACCGCGACGTCCGGCGCGCCATCGAGGCGATCGTGTTGGTGTCCGACACGCCGGTCGAACCCGGCCTGTTGGCCCAGCTCCTGGAGGTACCTGTGGCTTCGATCATCGAGCACTGCGCCGCGCTCGCCGACGAGTACGAGGCCGACTCGCGCGGGTTCGTCCTGGCGCGGGTCGCGGGCGGCTATCGCTTCCAGACTCACGCCGACGCCGCTCCCTACGTCGAGCGGTTCGTGCTCGAAGGCCAGTCGGCTCGCCTCTCGTCGGCCGCCCTCGAGACGCTCGCCATCGTCGCCTACAAGCAGCCACTCAGCCGGCTGCAGGTCTCGGCCATTCGCGGGGTCAACGTCGACGGCGTGATGCGCACGCTCCAGACTCGCGGCCTGGTCACCGAGGTCGGTCGCGATCCCGGGCCCGGCACCGCCGTCCTCTTCGGCACGACGCCGTTGTTCCTCGAACGCCTCGGCCTCGACAGCGTGCACGACCTTCCTCCACTCGGCGCCTTCGTCCCCGGCGCCGACGTTGTCGAAGCCCTCGAGACCACGCTCCGGGTCGACCCCGACATCGATCTCCGAGTGGTCGACAACGAGGGCGACTCGGTCCAGACGGCGGCCGACGACGAGGAAGAGTGACCGAGCCGCACGAGGGCGAGCGCCTCCAGAAGGTGCTCGCCCGGGCCGGTGTGGCCAGTCGCCGGGTGATCGAGGACTACATCGCCGATGGCCGGATCACGGTGAACGGTGAGATCGCGGTGCTCGGCCGGCGCATCGATCCCGACCACGACACCGTGGCCCTCGACGGCTCCGTGGTGAGCCTGCAGAGCGACGCCGTGTACTACCTCCTCCACAAACCCGCTGGCGTCGTGTCGACGGTCAGCGACCCCGAGGGCCGTCCCACGGTGATCGAGCTGGTGCCCGACACGGTTCGCGTCTTCCCGGTCGGTCGTCTCGATTTCGAGACCGAAGGGCTCTTGTTGTTGACCAACGACGGGTCACTCACGCATCGGCTCACCCACCCGTCCTTCGGCGTCGACAAGGAGTATCTCGCCCATGTCGAGGGTGAGCCGGGTCGAGCCGCACTCCGCACCCTTCGCGAAGGGGTCCCCCTCGACGACGGCGTGACCGCCCCGGCCCGCGTTTCGGCGGTCGCCCCCGACCTGTTGAAGATCGTCATTCACGAGGGCAAGAACCGCCAGGTGCGCCGGATGTGCGAGGCGGTCGGGCATCCGGTCAAGCGGCTGGTGCGAACCCGTATCGGGCCGCTGGTCGACCGCCGGCTCGATCCGGGCGAGTGGCGTGAGCTCACCCGTGCCGAGCTGCTCGAGCTCGACCGTGCCGTCGAGCCCGTGACCGCCGCCGATGGCGGCCCGGAGACAGAGCCGCTCGACCGGTCCGACGGCGACATCGACGCCTGACCCCGCATTCGCCGCCGGGTGCACGCCTCGGGCCAGTAGCATCACCCGACGATGTCCCAGGGTCGTGCAGTTGTGGTCGGTACCGGCCTTATCGGAGGGTCCGTCGGTGCCGCGCTGCGAGCCGAGGACTGGACCGTCTACGGCGTCGACACCGACGAGACGTCCCTCACCCGGGCGATGGCCATCGGCGCCATCGATCACGTCGGCTGGCCCGACGACGCCGACTTCACCGTCGTAGCCACGCCGGCGCTGAGCATCACCGATGCCGTCAAGGATGCCCTGACCCGTACCAGCGGCCCGGTGACCGACGTCGGCAGTGTGAAGGCCGAGATCGCCGAGGCCATCGTCGACCCACGTTTCATCGGCGGCCACCCGATGGCCGGCTCGGAACAAGAGGGGGTCGAGGGCGCCCGCGCCGATCTCTTCCATGGGGCGACGTGGGTGCTCACCCCCCGAGCCGACGCCGACGACGCCGCCTTCGCCACCGTACGCTCCGTCATCACGTCGCTCGGCGCCGAGGTCGTCACCCTTGATCCCGCCCAGCACGATCGCCTCGTTGCCATGGTGTCGCACGTACCGCACCTCACGGCGGTCACGCTCATGCGCCTGGCCGACGAACGCTCCGATCAACACCGCGTGCTCTTGCGGCTGGCCGCCGGCGGGTTTCGCGACATGACCCGAATCGCCTCGGGCCATCCGGGGATCTGGCCCGACATCTGTGCGGCGAACGCCGAAGCAATCGTCGAGGTGCTCGGTGATTTGGTGGCGGCGCTGGAAGAGATGCGCGCCGTCGTGGCCGACAACGACGCCGAGCGCCTGCTCGACATGTTGCGGGCTGCGCAGCGAGCTCGTGTGAATCTCCCCACCACGGCCCCGGCCGATGTCGAGCTCTCGGTGGTTCGCGTGCCGGTGTTCGACCGGCCCGGTGAGATCGCTCGCATCACGAGGCTCGCCACCGACATCGATGTCAACATCTACGATCTCGAGATCGCCCACTCGGTCGAGGGACTCGGCGGCGTCCTCGTACTGGTGGTCGAGTCGAGGCTCGCCGAACGATTGCTGGGAGCATTGATGGCCCACGAGTACCGACCCTCCATCCGCTCGCTGCTGCGATGACCACGCCCGACCCGCTCCCGATCCCCAGGCTCACCGCACCGATCTCGGGGGCGGTGGAGCTTCCGGGCTCCAAGAGCATCACCAACCGCGCCCTCGTGTGCGCCGCGCTCGCCGACGGCGTCTCACGGCTGCAGAACGTACTCGTCTCCGACGACACCGAGGCAATGATCCACGGCATCACGGCGTTGGGCGCCGAGGTGACCGACGAGGGCGATGGTCACCACTCGATACGGGGCATCGCCGGTCGTCCGGCACCCGGCCCGATCACAGTCGATGCCCGTCAGTCGGGAACCACCTCGCGCTTTCTGGCACCGGTGGCGGCCCTCGGTATCGGTGAGTACACGATCGACGGCGCCGACCAGCTCCGCGCACGCCCCTTCGGCGACCTCGTCGACGCGCTCCGTTCGATGGGAATCGACGCCACGGCGACCGAGGGTGATCGTCTCCCGATGCACGTCGTGGGGGCACGGGCGGTGGCCCGCCGGGTGTCCCTACGCGCCGACGTGTCGAGCCAGTTCGCCTCCGGCCTGCTGTTGGCCGCACCCTGTCTGCCGTGGGGCCTCGAGATCGAGTTGGTCGGCGACATCGTCTCGCAGCCCTATCTCGACATGACGGTTGCAGTCATGCGCGCCTTCGGCGCCAACGTCGAGGCCGACGTCGGCCGGTATGTGGTCGACGGCGGGGGATACCACCCACGCGAGTACCGCATCGAACCGGACGCATCGACCGCCTCGTACTTCTTCGGGCTGGCCGCGGCGTCGGGCGGTCGGATCGACGTCCGGGGTCTGAGCACGGCGTCGCTCCAAGGCGACGTGGGTTTCCTCGGCGTGCTCGAGGAGATGGGTGCCACGATCGAGGAGACTGCGACCAGTGTTCGCGTCAGCGGACCCGACTCGGGGCTCCGGGGGATCGACGTGAACCTCGCCGACCTGTCCGACACCGCTCCCACTCTGGCGGCGATCGCAGCCTGCGCCGAGGGAACCACCGCGGTGAGCGGCGTCGGGTTCATCCGCAACAAGGAGTCCGACCGCATCGCCGGTCCGGTGCGTGAGCTCGTCCGCCTGGGCATCGACGCCACCGAAGAACCCGACGGGTTCCGCATCGTCGGCGGCGATGTCGATGGGGGAGTGGTTGCCACCTACGACGACCACCGCATGGCCATGGCGTTCACGGTGCTCGGACTGGTGAAGGGTGGCATCAGCATCGAGCACCCCGACTGTGTCGCCAAGACCTTCCCCGACTTCTTCTCCACCATCCTCGGCCTGGCAACATCGTCGAGCACAGCATCAGAGTCCGACCCCACCCCGGCTACGTCGGCCGCCCGTCGGGTGATCGCCATCGACGGACCGTCGGGATCGGGCAAGTCGACCGTCGCGAAGGCGCTGGCCGATCGGCTCGGCCTCGACTACCTCGACACGGGCGCGATGTACCGAGCTGTTGCCTTTGCCGCGCTGCGTTACGACGTCGACCCCAGCGATACCGATGCGGTTGCGTCCATGGCCAGGACCATCGACATCGACGTCTCACCGAAGGGTGTGTTCGTCGAAGGTGCCGACTGCACCGTCGAGATCCGCGGCCCCGAGGTCACCCGAGCCGTGTCGGCCATCGCCGCCAATCCCGAGGTCCGCGCCGAGCTCCAGGCTCGCCAACGCGAGTGGGCGACCCGCAAGGGCGGGGGCGTGATCGAAGGCCGAGACATCGGCAGCGTCGTGTTCCCGAACGCACGGGCCAAGTTCTTCCTCACCGCCCGTAGCGAGGTGCGGGCCGGGCGTCGCGCCAAGGAAGTCACCGATCTCGACTACGAGACCGTCGCCGCCGACCTGGTTCGACGCGACACCGCCGACTCCACCCGCGAGCACAATCCGCTGGTCATGGCCGATGATGCGGTGGTCATCGAGACCTCGTCGCTCGGCATCGACGCCGTGGTCGATCACGTCGTGAGCCAATTGCCAGAGGACTGACCGTGAACGAGGTCGAACGGCGGTTGAAGGGCGGGGCGATGAGCCTGCCGTCACGGGCCTTCTACCACGGCGCACACTGGCTGGCGCGCCTGCTGGTGTTCCTGTACTTCCGGGGCTACGTGCACGACGCGAAGAACCTGCCGGACAAGGGCGCTGTGATCATCGCACCCGTCCACCGGTCGAATCTCGACGTTCCGGTTCTCGGGTCGACGTGCCCCCGTCGACTCCGGTACTTCGCCAAGGACAGCCTGTTCAAGAACCGTTTCTGGACCTGGGTGCTGACGCTGGTGGGCGCGTTCCCGGTGCGCCGAGACGCCAGCGATCGCCAAGCTCTCGAGGCTGCGTTGCGGGTGTTGGAGCGTGGCGAGCCGTTGGCCATGTTCCCCGAGGGCGAGCGCAAGTCGGGTCCCGTCGTGCAACCGCTCCTGCGCGGGGTGGCCTATGTCGCCGGCCGGACACAGGTGCCGATCCTGCCCGTGGGCATCGGTGGCTCCGAACACGCCATGCCGAAGGGGCAGGTGTGGCCTCGACCCAGCCGGCTCGTGTACCTCTACGGAGAGCTGATCGAACCGCCCCGCCTCGAAGGCAAGCGGGTGCCACGGTCCGAGATCGACCGGGTGACCGCCGAGCTCTACGAAGCCGTGCAGTCGCTCTTCGACGAGGCCCAGCGCCGAGCCGGAACCCCGAACCCGCCACCGACCTGAGGCACGCGATCGTCGCTCAAGCGGTGGCCTCGAGGGAAGCGAGCACATCGCTGGCGTCGACGGCGCGGTCGTCGACCGACGGTACCGCGCCGGTGGCGCCCAACGTGACGCGCAACGCGTCGGAGACCGCGTCGACGAGGTCGCGAAGCTGTCGGGGCGGAGGGAAGTACTCCTCCTCGTTGGTCACCCGGACCTCCTCGACGCCGGTTTTGGGCGCCAGCCGGTCGATGACCTGCGCCACGAGGTCTTCGGGCGCCGACGCGCCCGCGGTGAGCCCGATCACGCCATGCAGATCGTCGGGTAGCTCGGACGCCTCGTTGATGCGAATGACCCTGCGACAGCCGGCATCGACGGCCAGGCTCTCTAGCGCCCTCGTGTTCGACGAGTTCGCCGAGCCGACGACCACCATGGCGTCGCAACGGTCGACGATCTGGAGCAGCGCCTGCTGGCGGTTGGTGGTGGCGAAGCACAGATCGGAGCGCCCGGGCGTCCACATGTCGGGGAATCGCCCCTTGGCGGCCTCGGCCACATCGGCCCAGTCGCGGTGGCTGAGGGTGGTCTGGGCCAGCAGCGCCACCGGCTCGTCGAAGCTCGGTAGCGCGACGACCTCTTCGACCGACTCGACCCGGCTGATGGCCGACGGGGCGACCGCCATGGTGCCGACCGCCTCCTCGTGGCCCTCGTGGCCCACGTAGACGATGCGGTAGCCGCGACCGGCCCTGACCTTCACCTCGTGGTGCACCTTGGTGACCAGTGGGCACACCGCATCGACCGCGAAACGCCCGGTGGAACCGGCCGCCGTCACGACCTCGGGTGCCGATCCGTGGGCCGAGAGCATCACGGGCGCGCCGGCGGGCACGTGGCCGATGTCGTCGACGAACACCACGCCGAGCGCCTCGAAACGCTCGACGACCCGGCGATTGTGGACGATCTCGTGGTAGCAGTACACCGGCGCGTCGAAGGTACGCACCATCCAGCCCAGGGCCTTGATCGCCATCTCGACCCCCGCACAGAAACCCCGTGGTGCGGCCAGGAGGATTCGGTCGACGGCCATGGCCCCAGCGTACGCGTCGGCCCCCTCGAACCCTGGCGGCGTTCAGAAGAAGTCGACCATCGTCGGCTCGCCGCAGCCAAAGGCGTGGCCGAGCCAGACGATGTCGTCGTCGGTCGCTCGGCCCAGGCGACCGGCCGCAGCCAGCCCTGCCGGTGGATGGAACCCCGTGTACATGGCGGCGAGATCGGTGATCGCGATGTCGGCGGTGGGTCGGCCGCCCTGCTCGGCGACGAGATGACCGTCGGCGCTGCGCAGCACCCACGATCCGTCGTTGGCCGCGAAGAGCGGATCGTGGATCCGAAGATGCACCTCGCCGGGAATCGGGGGCGCCCGCCGCACACCCATCGCCGCAA
>JAHEJN010000220.1:41757-47070 GCA_024638845.1 Acidimicrobiales bacterium
AGATGACCGTCGGCGCTGCGCAGCACCCACGATCCGTCGTTGGCCGCGAAGAGCGGATCGTGGATCCGAAGATGCACCTCGCCGGGAATCGGGGGCGCCCGCCGCACACCCATCGCCGCAACAACGTCGAGGATGCGCACCATCCACGGCCACTCCTCGATGACGTGGCTGTGCTGGGGATGGAGGGTGAGCGCGCCGAGGTCGTGGCGGGGGAGAAGCGTGTGGATCTCGCCGGCAACCGTCTCGTACCCGGCGAAGGTCGCCGCCAACGCGGTGAGGCCGTCGGGTTCACCCCAGAGCTGGCTCACGTCGAGGTCGTACATCCGGTGGCTCACGCTGGTCGGCTGGGTGACGGTCGCGATGGCGACGGCAAGCGTCTCGCCATCGCGAACGGCGCGATAGGCGGTGACCGACTTCTTCTCCGCCTCCTTGTGAGCGAAGTACAGGCTGCGCTCGCGGTAGATCTCGGGCCGGTCGATCCACCCGTTGTTGCGGCGGGCATGGCGCAGATACGCGTCGTAGTCGTCGACCAGAACGTCGATCTCGGCGGCATGGACCTCGATGGTGGGATCGCGGTCGCGACGCAGCTCGGCGACCGGGAGCGCCCGCCGGGCCCAACCGCCGCTCACCTCGAAGCCCACCGAGCGGTAGAGCGACGCGGTGGTGGGAAAGAGCGTCGCAATCGGTTCGCCGCGTTCGACGGCATCGCCGAGCGCGTCGGAGAGCAGTCGTTTCGTCACCCCTCGACCGGTGACCTCCGCGGCAGCCGTCACGCTCGTGACGCCCGCCATCGATACCCGCCCGCCGTTGACGAACTGGCCCATGTCGAGTACCGCCACTTTACTGACCGGTCGACCGTTCAGCCGAGCCACGCGAACCCGTTCGGCGGGTGCCGTCGGCAGGTCGGGGTCATACGGCATCGTGTTGCCGAAGGCCTGACGGGCCAATGCGAACAGCGCCTCACCCTCGTCGGGCGTGGCGACACCGTAGGTGATCTCCATGGACAGGAACCGTAGCGGGGGCCGCCGAGTTGGTCGGGAGGAGTTTCGGGGGCCGACAGACCCTTCCCCGTAGGCTCTACGGGTGTCTGCACCTCGTGTCGTGGCTGTCGCCCCGGCATCCCCTGCTTCCCGCGCCGCCGTCGAGGTGGGCGACGAGCTGATCGCCCTCAACGGCGTGCGCCCGCGCGACGTGCTCGAGTACCAGCAGCTCGTCGACGAACCCGACGTCGTGCTCGACGTCCGGCGAGGCATTCTCGAGTTCGAGATCGAGATCGTCAAGGCACCGGGGGAGCCACTGGGGCTCGAAATCGAGTCGGCGCTGTTCGATCAGGTCCGCACCTGCGACAACCACTGCGAGTTCTGCTTCATCTACCAGCTGCCACCAGGCCTGAGGAGGAGCCTGTACCTGAAGGACGACGACTATCGGCTGTCGTTCCTGTACGGCAACTTCACCACCCTGACCCGCTTCACCGAAGCCGACCTCGAGCGGGTGATCACCGAGCGGCTCTCACCCCTGAACGTGAGCATTCACGCCGTCGATCCCGACGCTCGCAACGAGATGCTACGCAACCGGCGCGGCGGCCCGACCCTGCGTTGGCTCCGGGCGCTGCTCGACAACGGCATCGAGGTACACGGCCAGGTCGTTGTGTGCCCCGACCTCAACGACGGCGCGACCTTCGACGACACCATGGCCGGGATCCTCGAACAGTTCCCCGAGCTGGCGAGCGTGTGCGTCGTGCCCCTCGGCGTGTCGAAGTACAACACCGAGCCACGGATGCGACCCCATACGATCGCCGAGGCCAACGCCGTCATCGATGCCGTGCACGACTGGCAGGACGTGTTCGTCGCCGCCCTCGGCCGCCGGCTGGCCTTTGCGAGCGACGAGTACTACCTCATGGCCGGCCGCCCCTTCCCGTCCGCCGACGCCTACGAGGGCTTCGCGATGCACGAGGACGGCGTGGGCATGGCCCGAACCTTCGAAGCCGAGTTCCGGGGGGAGACCGACGTGGCCACCCGGCCCGCCTCGGGGTTCTTCGCCTGGGTCGACGGCGCCCCCGCCGAGGGCTACCGGGCGCAACGTGCACCGGGCTCGGTCGCGATCACCCCGCGGGCATCGGCCCCGGTCGGGATCCTCACCGGGCCCCTGGGCGCCGAGGTGCTGGCCCCGCTCGTCGCTGAGATGGGCCGGCCCGACGTTCGGGTGATCGCGGTGGAAAACCGCTTCTTCGGCGGCAACGTGGGCGTGGCCGGGCTTCTGGTGGGCGAGGACCTCCGGCGGGTGCTGGCCGACGAGCCCCACAGCCACCGCTACCTGCTGCCCGACGTGTGCCTGTCGAACGGGGCGTTCCTCGACGGCACCACGCCGGCCGATCTTCCCCGCCCGGTCGAGATCATCCCCACCGATGGCATCGCCCTGCGGGTGGCGCTCCAGGCACAGACCGATGGCTGATCCCGTCGTCGTCATCGCCGGTCGGCCGAACGTGGGCAAGTCGACGCTGCTCAACCGCATTCTCGGCCGACGCGAGGCCATCGTCGAGGAGCGGCCCGGGGTCACCCGCGACCGCAAGGCCGTCACGGCCGACTGGCTGGGCACCACCTTCACCCTCATCGACACGGGCGGTTGGCTGTCGGCCGACGCCGATCACCTCGACGGCAAGGTCGCGTTCCAGAGCGAGCAGGCCGTGGCCGAAGCCGATGTGGTGCTGTTCGTGGTCGACGCGGCCGTGGGCGTCACCACCGAGGACACGGCTGTCGCCGCGATACTCCGCCGTTCGAGGGTGCCGATCCTCCTGGTGGCCAACAAGGTCGACGACTCCAAGCACGAGGCAGGGATCTGGGACCTCCTCGCGTTGGGCATGGGCGATCCGTATCCGGTGAGCTCGTTGCACGGTCGGGGAACGGGCGATCTCCTCGATGCACTCGTGGCCCTGCTTCCCGGGCGAGACGACGGCCACGACGACGACGCAGCCGAGGGCGACGACGAGACGGTGCTGTCGATCGCCATCGTCGGTCGACCCAACGTCGGCAAGTCGACGCTGTTCAACCGGCTGGTGAACGACGAACGGGCGGTCGTTCACGACATGCCCGGCACCACCCGCGACTCCGTCGACACCGTGGTCGAGACCGAGCTGGGCCAGATCCGCTTCGTCGACACCGCGGGGATGCGCCGCAAGTCGCGTATCGACGAGGACACCGAGTACTACTCGATGGTGCGAGCGCTCGACTCGGTCGACCGGGCCGAGGTCGCGTTGCTCGTGATCGATGCGACCGAGGGTGTCACCAACCAGGATCAGCGTCTGGCCGAACGCATCGACGCCGCCGGGTGTCCGATCGCCGTCGTGTTCAACAAGTGGGAGCTGCTCGACGCCGAGGCTCGGATCGACATCGAGCACCAGGTCGAGCGCAAGATGCACTTCCTCGGTGACGCTCCGGTGCTGAAGATCTCCGCGTTGTCGGGTAAAGGCGTGCAGAAGCTCCTGCCGGCGCTCCGGCACACCATCGGCGCCTACCACACCCGCATCCCAACTCGCGACGTGAACCGGGTCATCCGCGCGGCGCAATCCCACCATGCTGCGCCCGACGGCGCTCGTGTGCTCTACGCCGTGCAGGGAGCGACAGAACCGCCGACCTTCACGCTGTTCGCCAACCGGATCCTGCCCCGCACGTACCTGCGCTATCTCGAGCGGTCGCTCCGCGAGGCCTTCGATCTCGGCTCGACACCCATCAAGATCCGCGTCCGCCGACGCGACGACTGACTCCCTTCGGGTGTGCACGACCGGGTCGTAACCCGGTTGTCACAGCCGGCGACTACTCTTTACCCATGGAGACCCCGATTCTCATCGTGGTCGCGTGCATCTGTCTGCTCGCGGCCGGGGTTTGGGCCCGTTCGGCTCGCCTGCGGTGGCGGTTCTGGAACCGTCTGCGGGCCCAACACGCGGAGGCCCGTCGCCAGCTCGATGCCGGCGAAGACACCGAGTTCGACGAGGAGAAGCTGTCCGACCTCGCCGATGCAGTCACCGTGGCTCGCGCCAGCCTGCGTCGAGAAGCCCACGCATCGTCGCTGTACTTCCTGTTGGCGCTGGCCTGCTTCGTCGTGGCGGTGGTCGACAACCGGTCGTGGGTGGCGCTGTTCGCCATCATTGCCGTCCCTGCATTCATCTCGCTGTTGTGGGCCCGTACCGCGGCGATCGAGGCCAGGGCAGCTCAATCGCGTCACGAGATCGAACGTCGAGCCGAAGAAGCGCTCCAGCAGGAAGACCTCGCCCCCAAGGCCTGGGCCGCCCGCCTGGCGCCCGACGAGGTCCCCGACTTCACCGGCTTCGAGGTCGGCCGGGTGTACCAGGCCGGCTCCGGGCTCATGGCCGGCGACTTCTTCGACATCTTCCGTGTGGCGCCCACCCGCGTGGCGGCGGTCATCGGCGACGTCGCCGGCCACGGCGTCGAGTCGTCGATCTCGGCCTTCCAGGCCAAGTACCTGCTGCGGGTCTTCCTGCGCCAGTTCCGCGACCCGGCTCAGGCGCTCGAAGAGCTCAACCGCACCATGAGCGACACCGACCGGATCGAGGAGTTCATCTCGCTGGTCGTCGTCGTCTTCGACACCGAAGCCGGCACTCTGCGGTACGCATCGGCAGGGCACCCGGCTGCCCTGTTGTGGCACGAACGCGAAGTCCAGCCGCTGCGCTCCACCGGCCCGCTGCTGATGCTCGATCCGAAGGGCGGCTACTTCAGTCGGGAGATATCGCTCATGGCCGACGACCTGCTGCTCATGTACACCGACGGCCTGGCCGAAGTGCGCCGCAACGGCGAGCAGTTCGGCGAGGAGCGCATCGCCACGGTCATGCGTCGCGATCCCGGCATCAGTCCCGACGTGTTGTGCAAGACCCTCGTCGACGTGGCCACCGACTATGCGGCCGGCCCCATCGACGACGACGTGGCCATCATGGCCATCCGGCGCAACTAGCCGAAGCGGCTCACCGTGCCGTGGTGCGAGGCGTGTGCGCGGTTCTACAACCCCAACACGCTCAACGACGACGGCACCTGCCCTTCCTGCGGTGCCCTCGTCCAGGCGCCCGAGTCGGTGGTCGACCGCAACCGGGTGCCGTGGCACTTCTGGCTGCTGCTGGCGGCGGCCGGCGGCTACCTGGGCTGGCGGGCGATCCAGGGGCTCATCGCCCTGGCCGGGCTGGTGTGAGCGGGGCAACGGCGTCGCCCGTGTATCGTGTCGGACGCAGTCACGGGCTGTGGCGCAGTTTGGTTAGCGCGTCGGTCTGGGGGACCGAAGGTCGGAGGTTCAAATCCTCTCAGCCCGACA
>JAHEJN010000077.1:0-8279 GCA_024638845.1 Acidimicrobiales bacterium
GCGGTACCGGCCGATTCGGGGTCGGCAAGCAGGTCGTGGCGCGCCCACAGGGGCTCGCCGTCGATGCGCCAGGAGATGCCGATCTGCCAGCGAGGAAGGGGTTCGCCCGGATACCACTTGCCCTGTCCGTGCTGGACCAGTCCGCCGGGAGCGAAGGATTCGAGCAGGCGGCCGGCCAGGGCGTTGGCCAGGTGTCGCTTGGCCGGGCTGTCGGCGGTGGTGTTCCACTCGTCGCCCTCCATGTCGTCGATCGACACGAACGTCGGCTCGCCGCCCATGGTGAGGCGCACGTCGCCGTCGTCGAGCAGCTTGTCGACGGTATGGCCGAGCTGGTCGATGCGGTGCCACTGCTCGTCGGTGTAGGGGAGGGTGACGCGCGGATCCTCTCGAACCCGCCGCACGACGTTGGTGAACGAGAAGTCGACGGTGGTCGGAGCGGTGGTGCCGGTGACCGGCGCCGCCGATGACGGGTGCGGTGTGCAGGCGAGGGGGATGTGACCCTCGCCGGCGAACAGGCCCGAGGTCGGATCGAGTCCGATCCAGCCGGCGCCGGGGATGTACACCTCGGCCCAGGCATGCAGGTCGGTGAAGTCGACGCTCGGCCCGTCGGGCCCGTCGAGGGCCCGACGATCGGCGGTGAGCTGGACCAGATAACCCGAGACGAAGCGTGCGGCCAGCCCGAGGCGGCGCAGCGCCTCGACGAGCAGCCATCCGGTGTCCCGGCACGAGCCGATGGCGCGCCCCAAGGTCTCGTCGGGCGTCTGCACGCCGGGTTCCATGCGGATCGAGTAGTCGACGTCGGCGTACAGGCGGGCATTGAGGCTCACCAGGAAGTCGACGATGGCCGTGTCGTCGCGGGACACGCTGACACCCGACAGCCACCGGTCGAGCCCAGGGCTCTGCGGTGCGCCGAGCCGGAGGTACGGGTCGAGGTCGGCGGCGAGCTGCGCGTCGTAGGTGAACGGGTAGGTCTCGGCCGACTCCTCGACGAAGAAGTCGAAGGGATTGATCACGGTGAGGTCGGCGAGCAGGTCGACCCTCAGCGCGAGCCGGTCGGCGGGCTCGGGGAACACGAGACGAGCCATGAAGTTGCCGAAGGGGTCCTGCTGCCAATTGACGAAGTGCTCGCCGGGCTCGACGTCGAGGCTGTAGGCGAGGATGGGGGTCCGGCAGTGCGGGGCGGGTCGCAGACGCAGGACGTGCGGATGGATGGCGACGGCGCGGTCGAAGCGATAGGTGGTGTGGTGTTCGAGGGCTACATGGATGCCCACATCGACTCCTCGGACAAGGCAGGGGAAGCCATCACGGCTGCGAGCGTACTCGGCGGTTGCCGTGGGACTTCCGACGGCCGCGGCTACGTTCGCGTCCATGGTCCTCGAGAACGAACTGCTCAATCAGGTCACCTGGAAGATCCCCAATGCGCTCGCCCTCGTCGGGTCGCGCTCCGGCGAGGAACGCAACGCCATGACCACCAGTTGGATCACCCAGCTGTCGATGGAACCGGTGCTCATCGGGGTGGGAGTCGACAACGACGCAGTGACCCATCGCCTGATCACCGAGGGCGGGTCGTTCACCGTCAATCTCTGGGACGCCGAGAACACCCGGGTCTTCGTGAAGTTCTCCAAGCCGGCCACCTACGCCGACGGAGCGCTCAACGGGTGGGCCGTGGCCGAGGCGGCGACCGGCGCGCCGGTGTTCGCCGATGCCATCGCCTGGATCGACTGCGAGGTCCGGCACGCGTTCGATCTGGGCACCCACACGCTGTTCGTCGGCGAGGTGGTCGACGCCGCCGTCAACGACGACGACAAGCGGTCGGCTTCGATGAGTGACACCCGCATGAAGTACGGCGGCGTGAAGCGCCACTGACCCCCGATCCCGGTGGCACCCCTCCGGTCGACCAACGATCCGAGCGGGCATCTGCCCAGGATGTCCGCTCGGATCGGTCCAGTCGACGGCTCGCAGAGCGTCACCGTTGACCGGACGGGATCCGCCTGAAAAGAGAGGGGTAACCGGTTTTCGGAAGGATCCCAGGAGATCGGTTGTGGGCTTGAAGTGCTCGGTCAGCACGCCAGGGCGCTGGGTCGGTGGTTCGCCTAGGACTGAAGCGAATGCAACCACCAACAAGTGGAGGAGCACTCGTAAAAGATAGCGAGAATGCGGCGATCGCACAAGGGTCGTCCCGGTAGTCGGCGCGGGTGCTGGCCGACATCGCCACCAGCTCTGTCCTGCCTGAGCCCTTCAGCCCGAGATCCCTCGGTCGGGAACTGACCGACCCGTCGCGGGTCCCTGCGCACTGGTAGCTTTCGGCCACGACATGCCGTGACGAAACGGAAAGGGGGACTCGCGGTGGGGATCGTCGATGAAGACATCGTCAAGGTGCGCGAGTCCACCGACATCGTCCAGCTCATTTCGCAGTACACCCAGCTCAAACGGGTGGGTCGACGCTGGGCGGGCCTGTGTCCGTTCCACGGAGAGAAGACCCCGTCGTTCTCGGTGAACGCCGAGCTCGGGCTCTACCACTGCTTCGGGTGTCAGCAGAGCGGTGATGCCATCACCTTCATCCGTGAGATCGAGCATCTCGACTTCGCCGGTGCCGTCGAGCACCTGGCGACCAAGGCCGGTGTCTCGATCCGGTACGACAACGAGAACGAGAACCGCGACCGCAAGCGCCGCAAGGAGATCGTGGAGGTCATCGCCAAGGCGGTCGAGTGGTACCACGATCGGCTGTTGGGTTCCGCCGACGCCGGCCCGGCCCGGGCCTACCTCCGCGAACGCGGCCTCGACGGCGAGACGGTCCGCCGGTGGAAGGTCGGTTGGGCGCCCGACGAGTGGGATCAACTGGCCAAAAGCCTGCGACTGCCCCCGAAGATCCTCGACGAAGCGGGCCTGGGGTTCGTGAACAAGGCCGGCCGAGCCCAGGACTCGTTCCGCGCCCGCATCATGTTCCCCATCCACGATCTCAACGGGGACCCGGTCGGCTTCGGCGGGCGCATCATGCCGGGGGGCGATGGGCCAAAGTACAAGAACTCCCAGGACTCGTCGGTCTACCACAAGAGCCGTGTGCTCTACGGGCTGCACACCGCCAAGGACGCCATCGTGCGGGCCGATCAGGTCATCGTGTGCGAGGGCTACACCGACGTGATCGGCTTCCACACAGCCGGAGTGCCCCGCGCCGTCGCAACCTGCGGTACTGCGCTCACCGAAGACCACGTTCGCATCCTTCGGCGCTTCGCGTCGAAGGTCGTGTTGGCCTTCGACGCCGATGCGGCCGGTCAGGCCGCGGCCGAACGGTTCTACGAGTGGGAACAGAAGTACGACGTCGACGTCTCGGTGGCCGCGCTACCCGCAGGCGTCGACCCCGGCGAGCTCGCTCAACGTGACCCTGGGGCGCTCGCCGTCGCGGTCGACGGCGCCACGTCGTTCCTGGGGTTCCGGGTCGAGCGCACGCTCGAGGCCGCCGATCTGTCGAGTCCCGAGGGGCGGGCACGAGGCGCAGAAGAAGCGGCCGCCACGGTGGCCGAGCACCCCAACGAGTTGGTCCGCGATCAGTACCTCGTCGCCATTGCCGAACGCTGCGGCGTCGATCTCGACGTCCTCCGCTCGATCCGCGCCGGCAGCCGCCCACGACGCGGGCGCCGGGGAGCGCAGGTCAGGGTCGACGAGGCGCCCCGCCGCGCCCCGGTGCATTCGGCCGACAACCCCGAGATCCACGTGCTGAACCTCGCGGTGCATCACCCTGAGGCCATTCCGCCTTTCATCGACGAGGACCTCTTCGGGAATCCGCTCCATCAGGCCGCCTTTGCCGCGCTCGTCAGCGCTCCGTCGTTGGCGGCGGCCATCGAGTCGGCCGATCACGAGGTGGGCGAGCTGCTGCAACGAGTGGCGGTCGAGGAACCCACCGACGATGCCGAGGCCCGATTGGCGCGTTTCCTTCACGACGCAGCGGTGCGCAAGCTCGCCGAAATGAGTGCCGAGGCCCGCGCCGGGGGAGATCCCACCCTCTTGCGCACGATTCCCGACCTGAAGATGGCCATCGACGACGTACGCGGCAGCTACTTCAATCTCGCCGAGGCCAGCCGATTGCTACATTGGCTTGGGCGCGACGAGGCAAACGTATGAACCAACGAGCAGCGAGCATCGAGAGCGTCCCCGCCGATGAACTGGAGGCACTCCTGGCTCGGGGGCGCGCCCAGGGAAGCCTGTCGATCGACGACGTGATGCGTCTGCTCGAAGACGTCGTGCTCACCCCCGACACGATCGCGGCCGTCAAAGCGGCTCTCGACGAAGCGGGCATCGGGCTCGACGACGAGCACGTCGACCACGACGACGACGTCGAAGTCGACGCTCCCTCCCCCCACGACCTGGCCATCCTTGCCGACGATCTCGACATCGGCGAGGAAGATCTCGAGCACCGTCTCGCCCGCCATCGCCGTCGCCGTCGTCAACTCGGCGGGGTCACCAACGACTCGGTGGTGAACTCGAGCGACCCGGTGCGCATGTATCTCAAGGAGATCGGGCGGGTGCCGTTGCTCACCGCGGCCGAAGAGGTGTCGCTGGCCAAACGCATCGAGCTCGGCATCGAAGCTCGCGCCGCGCTCTACTCGGTGACCGAGGGCGATGTGCCCTCGCCCGACGCCGACGAGCTCCGTCGCCTCCGGCTCCTGGTGCGAGACGGCGACGAAGCCCACCGGGCGCTCACCCGGGCCAACCTGCGGTTGGTCGTGTCGATCGCCAAGCGGTACGTCGGGCGGGGCATGATGCTGCTCGACCTCATCCAGGAGGGGAACCTCGGCCTGATGCGGGCGGTCGAGAAGTTCGACCACTCCAAGGGGTTCAAGTTCTCCACCTACGCCACGTGGTGGATCCGCCAGGCCATCACCCGGGCCATCGCCGACCAGGCCCGCACCATCCGTATTCCGGTGCACATGGTCGAGTCGATGAACAAGGTGCTGCGCATGCAGCGCCAGATGATGCAAGAGCTCGAACGCGAGCCGACGGTCGAGGAGCTCGCCGACCGGGTCGACATGACCCCCGCACGGGTGCGCGAGATCCTGCGGATCTCCCAGGATCCGCTGTCGCTCGACTCACCCATCGGCGAGGACGACTCGAACCTCGGCGATTTCATCGAGGACGATCGCGTCGAGGCGCCGTCGGACGCGGCGGCCAGGAACATGTTGGGCGCGGCGCTGGTCGAGGCTCTCGACGAACTGAACGATCGCGAGAAAGAAGTGGTCAGGCTCCGGTTCGGCCTGGTCGACGGTCGGCCCCGCACCCTCGAGGAGGTCGGTCGCCAGTTCGGCGTCACCCGCGAACGTATCCGCCAGATCGAGGCGAAGACGCTGGCCAAGCTCCGCCATCCCCGACGCAGCGACAAGCTCAAGGACTACCTCGACGCCTCCTGACCGGTGCGCTTCCTCGACCATGGGGCTTGGTAGAGTCACATCGCCCATTCCGGGGTAGCTCAGCTGGCAGAGCAACTGACTGTTAATCAGTGGGTCGTGGGTTCGAGCCCCACCCCCGGAGCCAAGAACCTCGACGACACGTGGAACGTCGCTTCCACTACGGTCATGGCCATGACTACGAGCCATGACATCGACGACCGCATCAAGGGGCAAACGGTCGCCTCACGATTCCTCGCCAGCCTCGCCGAGCGGCCAGAGGCCACCGTGTTGCGGTGGAAGGACCGGGCGGGCGAGTGGCAAGAGCAGACGCTCGCCGAGCTGGCCGATCACGTGGCCCGCCTCGTCACCTCGCTGAAGGGTCTGGGCCTCGAGCCGGGGGACCGGGTGGTGATGATGATGCGGAACCGCCCCGAGTTCCACGCACTCGACCTGGCGGTGTTGTTCTGCGGCGCAACCCCGGTGTCGATCTACAACTCCTCGGCCGCCGACCAGATCGAGTATCTGGTGAATCACTGTGGAGCGACGCTGGCCATCGTCGAAGACGACGGGTTCCTGGGTCGCTTCCAGGGGGTGGCCGACCGCATCCCGACCGTGAAACAGCTGGTGATCATCGATCCGGCGGCTGACACACCCGCCTCGGTGTTGCGCTTCGCCGATCTGCTCGATGCCGAGCCGGCCGATCTGGTGGAGGCCGCCGCGGTGGGCCAGCCCGACGACGCCGTCACGATCATCTACACGTCGGGTACCACCGGGCCGCCCAAGGGCGTGGTGTTGTCGAACTACAACGTGTGTTGGGCGCTGGGGTCGATGGACCAGGCCTTCCGCGAGGAGGCGGGCCTCGACACCTTGGCCGGGCTGAGCCACATCTCCTATCTGCCGATGGCCCACGTGTTCGAACGGCTGCTCGGCCATTACCTCACCGTCGACCAGACGTTGCTGAGCGTGTGCTGCCCCGAGACCTCGCAGGTCGCGGCGTATGTCACCGAGGTGCATCCGAACGTGTTCATCGGTGTGCCGCGCGTGTGGGAGAAGCTCCAGGCCGGGGTCCTCGCGGCGCTCAGCGCCGATCCGGAGAAGGCCAAGGCGTTCGACGACGGAGTCGCCGCCGGTGCGCCCATCGCCGAGAAGATGACTGCGGGCACCGCCACCGACGACGAGATGGCCACCTGGGAGTTCCTCGATTCGGTGGCCTTCGGGATGGTGAAAGAGCGCATCGGTCTCGACCAGGCCCAGTTCTGTGTCACGGCCGCGGCGCCGATCCGGGCCGACGTGCTCAGTTGGTTCCGCGCGCTCGGTGTTCCCCTCACCGAGGGGTACGGCATGTCGGAGACCACCGCCATCTTCACCTGGGCTCACAAGGCCAAGGCGGGTTTCGTCGGCAAACCGATGCCAGGGGTCGAGCTGAGACTGGCCGACGACGGCGAGGTGCTCGGTCGGGGCGGCAACATGTTCGCCGGATACCTCAACGCCCCCGACAAGACGGTCGAGACCCTCGACGACGAGGGCTGGGTGCACACCGGCGACATCGGGGTGGTCGACGACGACGGCTACCTGAAGATCGTCGATCGCAAGAAGGAGCTCATCGTCACCGCCGGCGGCAAGAACATCAGTCCGGCCAACCTCGAAGCCGCGCTGAAGGGCATCCCCCTGGTGGGTCAGGCGTGTGCGGTGGGTGACCAGCGGCCGTTCGTGGCCGCGCTGGTGGTGCTCGATCCCGATGCGGCGGCGGCATGGGCGGCCGACCACGGCCTCGAAGGCGAAGACGCGACGCTACCGGCCATGGCCGAGAACCCCGAGGTGATCGCCGAGATCGAAGCCGGACTGAAAGACGCGATGTCGGTGTTCAACAACGCCGAGTCGGTGAAGCGGGTGAAGGTGTTGGGCGAGGAGTGGATGCCCGACTCCGACCTCATGACGCCCACCGCCAAGCTCAAGCGCCGCGGCATCCTGTCGCACTTCGCGGCCGAGATCGACGCGCTCTACTCCTAGCCGGCCGGCCGTCGACTCAGGCGGGCACGCTCGCCCCAAAAAAGTTCCGGAGGGCGTCGGCCATGATCGCCCGGTACTCGGCGCCCGACACGATCAGGTCGACCGCCGGGATCGAGGTGTGGATCTGTCCCCGGGCCTCGACGTGTCGCACGTCGACGCCCGCGGCCGCGAGCGCCTCGGCATAGGCCCCGCCTTCGTCGCGCAGCGGGTCGAACTCGCAGGTGACGACGAGCGCAGGCGGAAGCCCCGAGAGGTCGGCCGCCCGCAGCGGTGCGAGCCTTGGGTTCGTGTGCTCGGCCGGATCGGCGTAGTGGCGCATGAACCACTCCATCAACGACCGCGTGAGCACGTAGCCCTCGGCGTTGTCGACATAGGACGGCCTCGTGAAGTCGGAATCGGTGACGGGCGTCAGCAGCAGCTGTCCGGTGAGCTCGGGGCCGCCGGCGTCGCGGGCCGTCTGGGCGGCCACAGCCGCCACGTTGCCCCCAGCGCTCCACCCGGCAACGGCGAGCTGGCCAGGAAGGCCACCGATGGATTCGGCGTTGACCGCCAGCCATTGCACTGCCGCGAACCCGTCGTCGGCGGCCGCAGGGAACGGGTGTTCAGGGGCATGGCGATAGTCGACGGAAACGATCACGGCATCGGATCGCACGCACAGGTCACGACACATCGCGTCGTCGGACACGAAACTTCCGAACACCCAGCCACCACCGTGGAAGTAGGCCACGACGGGATGAGGGCCCGGCGTCGCCGGCCGGTACAGCCGGTAGTCGAGCGGGGCCCCGTCGGCACCCGGTAGGTGGCTGTCGACGATCTCGCCGACATCGGGACCGGGTGGCTGTTGTGCGCCGATCGAGTCGAACAGTTCCCGCGCCTCGGCCACCGGCA
>JAHEJN010000077.1:8379-14430 GCA_024638845.1 Acidimicrobiales bacterium
TAGTCGAGCGGGGCCCCGTCGGCACCCGGTAGGTGGCTGTCGACGATCTCGCCGACATCGGGACCGGGTGGCTGTTGTGCGCCGATCGAGTCGAACAGTTCCCGCGCCTCGGCCACCGGCAGCGTGTCGAACTCCGGCAGGTCGAGAGACTCGATGAACTCGATCATCAGTCCGACGTCGGGCGCCAGGCGGCGGACAACACCGTCGTGGCAGATCGACTCGCCGTTGCGTCGGAACGAGAAACCGAGATACTCGTCGGCGACGACCTCGTCGCAGATCGTGCGGTAGACATCGACTCCGCCCACATAGGGCAGGAACACGCGGGGTTTGCCCGGCACGTTGGCACCCATGTACCAGGAGTCGGCGGTGGGGTAGAGGGTGATGTCGCCGAAGTCGTTCACGTGTTGCACCCAGCCCGTTTCGGCCGCGTCGGTGGGTTCGACGGCCGTGAAGTCGTGCTCGCGCATGTGGTCGATGCAGTCGGTGATCCACTCGACGTGCTGCTCGATCGACACCGCCATGTTCGACAGCACCGACGGGCTGCCGGGGCCGGTCACTGCGAAGAAGTTGGGGAACCCGACGGTGGTGAGGCCGAGGTAGGTCTTCGGTCCCTCGGCCCACTTGTCCTTCAGCGTCACGCCGTCGCGACCCTCGATGTCGACGGCCACGAGGGCGCCGGTCATGGCGTCGAATCCGGTGGCGAACACGATGGCGTCAAAGGTGAACGAGTCACCCGCGGTGTCGATTCCGGTTTCGGTGATGCAGGCGATGGGGTCGTCGTTCAGGTCGACCAGTCGCACGTGGGGCCGGTTGAAGGTTGCGTAGTAGCCGGTGTCGAGGCACGGACGCTTGGTGCCGATCGGATAGCTCGTGGGACAGAGCTTCTCGGCGGTCGCGGGGTCGTCGACGATGCCGCGGATCTTGTCTCGGACGAACTCGGCGAGGGTCTCGTTCGAGGCGGGGTCGATGAGCGTGTCGGCGTACGTGCCGAGGATGGCGACCAGCTCGCCCCGTTCCCACACGTGCTCGTAGCTCTCGCGGCGTTCCTCGTCGCTCACCTGGAGGGCGCCGAGCTCGGGTACCTCCGAGGGAATTCCCGCTCGCGACAGCCGGGCGCTCTCGCGGTACCCGTCGGGATCGGTGCGGAAGGCCTCGAGCTTGGCGGCCGGGACCGGGCCGTTGTGGGCGGGCAGGGTGAAGTTGGGCGTGCGCTGGAACACGGTGAGCTCGGCCGCCTGCTCGGCGATGAGTGGTATCGACTGGATGCCCGACGAACCGGTGCCGATGACCCCCACCCGTTGGCCGGTGAAGTCGACGCCGTCATGGGGCCACCGGCTGGTGAGGTAGACCTCGCCGGTGTAGCGGTCGATGCCGTCGATCTCGGGCGGCTTCGGTGCCGAGAGGCATCCGGAGGCCATCACGTAGAAGCGACAGCTCACGGATTCGCCTGCGCTCGTCGTCAGGTGCCACTGGGCGGCTTCGTCGTCCCACGTGGCGTGGTCGACCCGCGTCTCGAAGGTGATGTCGCGGCGCAGGTCGAAGCGGTCGGCCACATGGTCGAGGTAGCGCAGGATCTCGGGTTGGGTGGCGTACTTCTCGGTCCACTCCCACTCCCGCTGGAGATCGGCGTCGAAGCTGTAGCTGTAGTCGATGCTCTGGACGTCGCAGCGGGCGCCGGGGTAGCGATTCCAGTACCAGGTGCCGCCGACGCCGGCCGCCACATCGAAGGCCCGCGCCGAGAAGCCGAGTTCTCGGAGGCGGTGCAGGAGGTACAGCCCGGCGAAGCCGGCTCCCACCACCACGACATCGACATCGGGCTCGGTGTTCTCGTCAGCCATGGCATCCCCCTGCTCCCCGCTGGTCTCCCTCATCGTGGCAGCGCTGGTCGCAGGGCTCAAGATCCCGTGTGGTCGGCCCGGTCGGAAACGCCGGGTAGTGTCCGGGCGGGCTCGTAGCTCAGTGGTCAGAGCAGAGGACTCATAATCCTTCGGTCGCGGGTTCGATCCCCGCCGAGCCCACGGCAGGGAGGGTTGAGACGGTGTTGTCGATACTGGCGCCCGGCGCCGGCAGATCGGCAGAACTACACTGGGCCGGTGTTGGATCTCGGCATCGATCTCGATGTCTGGCCGTGGGTTTGGCTGTTCGTCGCAGTCAGCTTCACCTTGCTCGAGGTCACCCTCCTCGGCGGATCGTTCATACTCCTGCCCTTCGCCGTCTCGGCATTCGCCGCTTCGCTCCTGGGGTTCTACGACGTGTCGGTCGAGGTGCAATGGGCCGTGTTCGTCCTGGGTGGCGCAGTGCTGTGGATCGGCTTCTACCGGTGGGCTAGGGCGTTTCTCCGAGACCACGTCCTGCCCCCTGGTGTCGGCGCAGATCGCCTTGTCGGAATGACCGGAACCGTCACCGTTGCCGTCACGCCCGACGACAGCGAACGGCGAGGGCGGATCTCGGTCGAGGGGGAGACGTGGGGTGTCGTCACGAGCCACGAGATGCCGCTGTCGACGGGCACGAGGGTCCGGATCCTGTCCATGCAGGGTGCGCGACTCGTCGTCGAGCCGATCGAGTCCGATGACGCCCGCAACGGAGATGATCGTTCGTGAACCCAGCAGCAATCTTCATCGCCGCGGTGGCAGTAGTGCTCATCGCCGTGCTGATAAAGGCGGTGAAGATCGTCCGACCGTTCCAGCAGGGACTCGTGGAGCGCCTCGGGCGGTACAAGACGACGAAACAGCCGGGCTTCAACCTGATCCTGCCGTTCATCGAGCGGATCCAGCTCATCGACATGCGCGAGCAGGTGGTCGATGTGCCGCCCCAGGAGGTCATCACGAAGGACAACGTCGTCGTGTCGGTCGACGCGGTCGTCTTCTACGAGGCCACCGACCCGCAACGGCTCGTCTACAACGTGGTCGACTTCTTCGTCGGGATCACGAAGCTGGCCCAGACCAACCTTCGCAACCTCATCGGCGACCTCGAGCTCGACAAGGCGCTGACCTCACGTGACACGATCAACACCCAGCTCCGCGAGGTGCTCGACAACGCCACCGACAAATGGGGTGTCCGCGTCGTCAGGGTCGAGATCCAGCGAATCGACCCGCCACCCGACATCGTGTCCGCCATGCACGCGCAGATGCGCGCGGAGCGCGACCGACGGGCGACGGTGACCGAGGCCGCCGGGTACCAGGAGGCCGCCATTGCTCGGGCCGATGGTGAGAAGCAGGCTGCCATCCTGGCCGCCGAGGGTCGCAAGACCGCGGCCGTGCTCGACGCCGAGGGCGATGCTCGTGCCATCGAGCTGCGGGCCGCGGCCGATCAGCTGCGACTGGAGAAGATCGGTATCGGTGAAGGTGCAGGTGCCCGCGCTCGGCTGATCGCCATCAAGGAGGCGGCCGCCGACTCCAGCGTGCTCACCGTGGAGTACTTGGCAGCCCTCGCCCTGATCGCTGATGGCCGGGCCACCAAGCTCGTGATACCGGCGGAGTTCTCCGGTCTGCTCAGCACCGTGGCCGCTCTCACCGAGACGGCACGGCCTGAAGACGACGCCGACGAGGTGCGACCCAAAGGTGGCTTGGCCGTGCCCGACGCCGATGAACGCGTTGATCTGCCACCGCCGGTGTCGGCCAAGGACAACCGTTGAAGCTCGAGGACGCCCCACCTGCCGGTTGGTATCCCGACCCACTCGGCGGCGGTCGGTTGCGGTGGTGGGAGGGCACGGACTGGACCGATGAGTATCGAGCCCCGTCGACGGCCACGGAGCGCGAGACTGCACTCCGCGCCGCAAGCCAGGCGGCCTCGGATCCGGAGGTACCTGGAGTCGGTGACGTGCGGAGGAGTGCCCGCGACACCGACCGGATCGTCTCGCAGGTTCGCCATGCGACTCGCGAAGAAGTGACCCGCGCGGCCGACCTGTTCACGCGTCGAGCTCAGAACGCGATTGCACAGAGTCGGTCGGTGGTGGCCGAGTACGCGGCCGTGTTCCTTCGCTGGATGAAGATCGCGATCGTTGTCGGCGCGATTCTCGTGATTGCCTGGTTCATCTTTCAGTTCATCGCGCAGGTCACGTTGTTCGAGTGGCTCGGCGACCGAATCGACAACGTCAGCGGCGACTGACCACCCGCGTGAATTGCGGTGATGGTGCCGGTTCCGCCGAGTCGATCTGCGTCGGCTCGTCGGTCCCACCGTGGAGCTCGGAGCCGTTCCCGACGTTCTTGCCCACATCGCCGAGCACGGGACCCAGGGCAAGCGGTATGTCGTCGACATGGGCATGCAAGCCCGGTAGCGCCCGCCGAGCCCACCGCTATCGGGGCAATGTGGCCAGACTGGCCAGCCTCAGCGGGAGCCGGGATGGCTCCCTTCGCTCCCATCGAGGAGGCGGCCATGTCGAGGGTGTCGACGGAAGATCTTGGGGCGGGCGTACTGGTGCTCGGTCCCGAACCATGCCGACGGCGGTGCCGAGGTCAGGCCCAGTAGGGCGTAGAGAACGGTGCCGTAGTTGAGTCGCCAACCGGCGAAGTCGCGCCATGCCTGGTCGAGGTCGCTCACGAGGGGGACGCCGTCGGCTTCGAGGCGCGCACAGAGTTCGTCGAAGCGTTCCCGATCGAAGTCGATGGCGTCGGTCGGCTCGGGATAGGGGTCATAGGCCACACCGAAGACATCGGCGATGCGACGCAGCGCTGTGTATCCCGAGCGGATCATCAGCTGGGCCTCCGATGACGAGGGCACGTCGAGGGTCGATTGATACAAGGCGGCCGTGTCGAGGGCGACGCCGGACGCCACGACCCAGGACCGGTTGGGTTGGATCGACCGGAAGAAGTTCAGTGCAGCAAAGGTGGTGTGGGCCTCCTCCAGCTCCCGGAAGAACTGCTCCCATTCGTCCCAGAACCCTTCGAGCACGTCCGGGCAACGAGGCCCAAAGCGAGCAGCGCTTCGAAGATGGCGAGAGTGGTGGCGAAGGTGCCCTCTGTCGTGCGGAGTAGCGGGCTCGCCCCGGAGGCCGAGAATCGGGCGGTTGGCAGTCTTGTGGTGTGCGTGTCACACTCGCGACTTGTCCTGGTGGTCGACCGCTCGGTCCGTTGCTGATGCGCTCGGTGTGTGGGAGCGGCGAGTTCTCCCCGCCGGCTGCGAGCTCGGCCGCACGATCTACCGGGAGACGAAGCGATCGGCCCAGATCGCCAACCTCCGCCGGCCCCACCGCCCGTTGCAGCCCGCGACGATTGCCCGACTCCACCCGCTGTTCCCCGACCTCGATCTTGGACGAATCCGCGTTCGAACCCGTTGCCGGCTGCCGTCGAACCGGTTTCGCCTAACCGGAGACATCTACGCCATGACCTTTGGAAACACCATCTACTGGCGAGACGATCTCGACGAGAACGATCCCAGTGACCTGGTGAAGCTCATCCACGAGATCGTCCACGTCGACCAGGTTCGACGTCACGGTGACGAGTCCACATTTGCGTGTGCGTACGGGCGCGGCTACGTCGACGGCGGCGGTCAGGTGCCTGGCTACGTCGGTAAGCCGACGGCGTATCATCGGAACCCGCTCGAGTCCGAGGCCTACACGTTCGAATCGAATTTCCGCGACGATTCCGGACGAGTCGTCGCCGACTCCCTGCCCGACGGCGGGCGACCTTCCTGAACGGAGGTGTTACCTTCGGCGCCATGCCGATCTGCCTCCAGCTCCAAGGGGACTCATGAGCGATCACCTGCTGTCGGGAATCAATCACGTGGCCCTCGCCGCGTCCGATGTTGACGTCACCGTCGCCTTCTACTGCGACGCCTTCGGCCTCGAAGCCACCGACTTCTCGGTCGGCGACGACCGCAGCGTGCTGCTGTTGTTCCCGAACGGGTCGTTCGTCCAGGTTCTCGACGCGGGTTCGGCGCCCACCGTGAGCGCGCCGGTCCGGGCGGAGCCCGGCAACCTGATCCACGAGGGCGCGCCGCTCGACCACTTCTCCCTGTTCGCCGTCGACACCGATGCCCTCGATGCCATCCGCGATCGTCTGGTGGCGCTCGAGGCCACCGACGGGGTGATCATCGACACCGCAGGAGTGGCCA
>JAHEJN010000168.1 GCA_024638845.1 Acidimicrobiales bacterium
AACGCCGGATCAACTCCAGGGCGCGGTCGAGCGACGCGAGGAACGCGAGTCCGAGACCGTCTCGCCGTTCCTGGTACCAAAGCGCAGCGTCGCCAACCTCGCTGACCGCTTCGTCGACGAAGTGAATCTCGACGGTCACCCGTCGAGCGCGTCTGAAACCCGTCGTCGGACTGCCGTCCAATCGTGACTCGCCGCGTCGCCAGCCATCACGCGCCGAGCGCGTCGTTCGATCTCGGCTCCCCACGCCGATCGAATGGCAGACGGGTCCTCGTCTGTCGAGGCCTCGAGGCTGTCCAACAGCTCGGCGGCGAGATCGGCCCGTTCAACGTCTGGCAGCGCGAGCGCCTCGCGTCGCAGTTCGTCGGGGTTGATCGCCATCGCTCAACGCTACCCCAGCTGTCTGGGCACGGGAGGCCCTCCCGATGATCTCCAGATCCCCGTGTCGCGTCGGCTGGATTGTTCGCGCCTTCTGTCACAGATGGGGATCGTGGTGGTCCCTCTGGGGTGAGTGCGATCGACGCGCTCGGAGAGGACGGTGGCGATGGCCATCAGCAGCGGTGCGGTGGGGGTTCCGGATTTCTTGACGGTGGAGGAGGCGGCGAGGGTGGTGCGGATCGGTCGGACGTCGGCCTATGAGCTGGCTTCCGCCTCCACACCGGCGCCTGGTCCTGGCTTCAGTTGAGCCCGAGGACGGTGGCGAGTGCGTCGTCGATCGACCACATCTCCTCGACCGACAGATACCCCGACCGATCACCGAGTCGTTGCGCGTCGACTGCGCCGATCTGTTCAACCAGAACTCGGGTAGTTTCGCCAGCGATATCAATCTCGGGTCGGAACGACGCCGGTCGGGCGCTGCGTGATGTCGGGGCAACGATCACGACCGAGCGTGGGAGCAACTCGTCTGCCTGTACCACCACCCCGTAGCGCACGCCCTGTTGTTCATGGCCGACACCCTTGGGAGTTCTGAATCGGTAGACCTCACCCCGACGCACGCATCGACTCCATCAACGACGACACCGCGAGCATCTCTTCGCGGTCGGCCTCGTCAGCTTCCAGCGCGGCTGCCTCTGCGGCGAGTTCGCGTCCTCGACGAAGCCGGGCGGCTGAGGAGATCAACGATGTCCGGATCGCGTCCGAGCGACTGAGCCCGGACGATTCGAGAGTCTGGAGGGCTCGTTCGGTTTCGTCGTCGAGTCGGACGGAGATCGCTTTTGCCATGCTTCAAGTATGACGAATTGTGATACGGCTGGCAACTGCTGTGTGGAGCCGCGCGGATAGTCGCGAAACAGTCGCGAACGGCGTCACATCCAGTCACAGTCGACAACACGAGCCGGACCGCGCAACGCTCTGACCAGCACGTATAGGACTTCGCGGCACCTGCCGGACGGGCCGGAGCCAGCTTGAACTCCTCGGGTGCTACGGCACCATGTGGGTTTGAATCCCACCCCGGGCACTTTGACCTGCGGTTTCGCGGGTCGATTGATTCGCTGGTTTGATGGCGGCGCGCACGGCACGCGCACAGGAGTCTTGAACATGCTCCTGTGATGCCCTGAATTTGGCCGCGAAGCTGGCGTCGGTGCCAGCCGATCACGGTGGCAGGTTCGACGATGAGCGTCACGCGTCCTGAGTCGCGACCGGTTCAAGGCACCAGAGTGTCCGTGTAGGGGTTGGGTATGGAGCTGTCGGCGAAGTTGACGAACGTCACCACCGGTGTGGGGGGTCAGCCGACGCCGAGCGCCTCCGCCGCCATCTTGGCCCCCGCGACCCGATTGGTGATCTTCTGGAACGCCACCTCACGGGCGTAGTCGGGTGAGCCATGGTTCGGTTTCTCGTCGATGCTGAAGGGTGAGAAGCCGCAGTCATCGGTGGCGCCCAAGCGTTCCTTCGGGATGAAGTTCGCGGCTCGCACCAGCGCATCGCTCACTTCCTGGGCCGACTCGATGCGGGGGTTGAGCGGGTTGATCACACCGAGGAACGCCGTCTGTTCGTCGCGGAGGTGCTCGCCGATCGACTGGTACGCCGGGTCCTTGTCGCGTTCGCTGGCCAGTTGGATGAGGAAGTAGCCGGCGTTGAGCTTGAACAACTCGGGAAGCAGATTGTTGTAGGGCACGTCGGCGGAGTGCACGGCGTCGCGATCGCCGCCGGGGCAGGTGTGGATGCCGATGTCGGCCCGCTCCTCGGCGGTGAAGCGATCGAGCACACCGTTGATGAGGTCGATGAAGTGACCGAGCATGTTCGCCCCGGTCCACGGGTTGCGGGGGTCGGCCCGAGTAGCCAGGCGTCCCTCGGTGAAATCCATCGACACCCGCACGGCGCCGATGTCGAAGGCCTTGCGGATGTCCTTTTCGGCCTCGTTCATGAGGTCGGCCTCGAAGTCGTCCTGGGAGTACCCGTCGATCGACTCGCCGAGGGGATAGAGCAGGGCCAGCATCGACGGGGAGATGACCGCCTGCTTCATGGGCTTGGAGGCGAGGTCGATGGACTTCTTCAGGGTGTCGGCGGCGTAGGTTTGGTACCGGAAGGGGCCGCCGGTGAGACGGGGGAGCTGGCGCCCGTGGCCGTCGGAGAAGATGGCGAAGAACTGTCCACCGGTCGGGGCGAGGTGATCCGCGAGCCCGGTGCCGGCGAGGGTGTCGGTGATCGGGTAGGTCGCGAAGCTCGACCAGCGTTGCTCGCCGTCGGAGATGATCGGCGAACCGGTGGCCTCGAGCTTGGTGATCGAGTCCCGCACGGCGGCGTCTTGTTCGGCCTCGAGCGCCGCCTTGTCGATGTCGCCCGCGTCGTAGGCGGCATAGGCCGCCTGGAGGCTCGACGGCCGGGGCAACGAACCAACCGACTCAACGGGCACCCCGGTCTCGGCTTTCGGGTCGTAGTTGCTCATGGTGTGCCCTCCTGGTCGCGGGCCGCACTGCGACCACTGGTGGAGGTCTATGTCAATCGATCCGCCGGGGGTCAGTTGGAATGAGACAGACCGTTCTGTCTCGAACCTTACGAGTAAGGTTCAGGGGGTGTCAACGGGTTCGGACACCAGCCCACCGGCCGCTACCGTGCCTGGTGAGATGACGCCCCCGACCTCCACGAATAGTGCCAAGGAACGCATCCTCGACACGGCCTACGCGTTGTTCTGCATGCACGGCATCCAGAGCGTGGGCGTCGACGCCATCATCGAACGATCCGGCGCGGCGAAGGCCACCGTGTACAGGCACTTCTCCTCGAAGGAGGTGCTCGCGCTGGCGGTGCTGGAGCGCCGGGAGAGGCGTTGGACCCACGACTGGCTCGAAGCCGAGGTGTGCGCTCGCAGTGCCGATCCTGCCCAACGTCTGCTGACCGTGTTTGACGTGTTCGACGAGTGGTTCAATACCGAGAGCTTCGAGGGTTGCTTCTTCATCAACTCGTTGCTCGAGTTCGACGACCGAACCCATGCGCTGCACGGAGCCAGCGCCGAACACCTGGCGCGCATCCGAGAACTGGTGGCTGGGTGGGCTGCCGCGGCCGGTGTGGTTGACAGTGACGGCTTCGCCCGTCAGTGGCACATCCTGATGAAGGGTTCGATTGTGGCGGCCCAGGAGGGCGATCTCGACGCGGCCGTACGGGCGAAGGCCGTCGGCCGTCTGCTGCTCGCCGAGGCCCTCGACTGACGCGCCTCCATCTGGTGCCGACAGGGTGCGTAACAGAGGACTGGCCACCTCGATCCGGTCATGAACGCTGCCCCGATGGCAGACGCCCATCCCATCTACTCCACGCGATCTGGGTCACTGGCCGGACGGGGCGTCATTGGATCGCACGGCTCACAGC
>JAHEJN010000078.1 GCA_024638845.1 Acidimicrobiales bacterium
CTCGGGTCGCTTCTCGTTCATGGAGGTCAACGCACGGCTCCAGGTCGAGCACCCCATCACCGAGATGACGACCGGGCTCGATCTCGTGAAGCTCCAGATCCATGTTGCTCTCGGCGGTCGCTTGCTGGGTGAGGTCCCTGCGACGATCGGCCATGCCGTCGAGGCACGGATCAACGCCGAGGACCCCGAACGCGACTTCGCCGCGTCGCCGGGGCGCATCGAGCTGCTCCGCCTCCCCACCGGGCCGGGTCTGCGGGTCGACACCGGCGTCGAGGAGGGTGACGAGATCGCATCGGAGTTCGACTCGATGATCGCGAAGATCATCGCCTTTGGGCACAACCGTGACGAGGCGATCGCCCGGCTCCGCCGTGCGCTGGAGCAGACACGGATCGTCGTGCGCAACGGCACGACCAACAAGGCCTTCGTGCACGGACTGCTCGGGCATCCCGAGCTGGTCGCGGGCGACGTCGACATCGGCTGGGTCGATCAGATGCGGGTCGCGGAGGCCGACCACGCCGAAGTGGCGATCGTGGCCGCTGCCATCAATGCCGCCCGCATCGAGCGGGCGGTGGAGACTGCCGCCTTTCGCGCGTCGGCGCTCCGGGGCCGGCCCGCCGCCGAGCCGGGCCTCGGACGCACGATCGATCTGCGCCATCGCGGCCAGACTCTCCACATCGAGATGCGCCGCCTCGGCCCCGGCGACTACCGCATGGTGATCGACGGTCACGTGATCGAGGCGCACCGTGAGGACCTCGGTCGGTCCCGCACCATCCTCACCATCGGCGACAGGCGGTACCGGGTGGTTTCGACCGTCCACGGCATCACGCACTTCGTCGACGTCGATGGCCAACCTCACCGCATCCAGCACGACGAGGGAGGCGCCGTCCGGTCCCCGGCGCCGGGCGTCGTGGTGTCGATCGACGTGGCCGAAGGTGACATCGTCGAACCCGGCGACCGGCTGGCGGTGGTCGAGGCCATGAAGATGGAAACGGCGCTCAGCGCCGAGTTCGCCGGCACCGTTCGCCAGATCGACGTGAACCGCAACGATCAGGTGCAGGCCGGGGCCCGCCTGCTCGTGATCGAACCGTCCGACGCGCCCGACGAGGCCCGATCGTCCACGGCGCGACTGTCGTTCGCCGACCTTGGCGCCGGCAGCGAGATCCACCACGAGCATTGTTCGCACTGGCTCTGGTCGATCCGTCAGCTCCTCCTCGGCTACGACCTCGATGCAGCCTACGTCGAGTCCCTCGCCCGTCCCGGCGCCGATCCGTGCGGTCAGAACCTCGACCACGACGACCAGCTGCAACGCGAAGAGGAGGTGCTGTCGATCTTCGCCGACGTGATCTCGCTGTTCGGACGCGAGGCCGACGACGAAGACGAAGCGCTCTTGCGTCACGGCACCGAGGGCTACCTGTTCCAGTACCTCCGGCGGGTCGAGGCACGAGCCGACGGTCTCCCTCAGACCTTCACCAACCGGCTGAAGCGAACCCTGAAGCAGTTCGGCATGACCAGCCTCGATCCCAACCCCGACCTCGACAGCGCGCTGGCGAGGATCGTGCGGTCGCACCAGCGCATGAGCACGCAGGTCGGTCCGGTCCTCCAGCTGCTCGAGCGTCGCCTCGAGCACCCGGCCTCGGGGGGCGACGATCGACGCCGAGCGCTGCTCGAAGACGTCGCCCACGCCAGCCGGCTCGAGTATCCCGCAGTCCGGGATCTTGCGAACGAGATCATCTACCGCGAATTCGACGCGCAGTTCCTCGCTTCGATGCGCCTCCGCGTCATCGAGGAGGCCGAGTCCCACGTCGCCGCGCTCGAAACCGCCACCGATTCTGCTCATCGGTCCGAGCACATCCAGGCCCTCGTCGACTGCACGCAGCCCATGAAGACCATGCTCTCGCGGCGTTTCGTCACGGCGGAACCCATGCTGCAGGCCGCGCTGCTCGAGGTGATGACGCGCCGGTACTACCGTATTCGGCGGTTGGAGAACCTCTCGACCCGGCAGGTCTCTGGTTTCAGCACGGTGACCGCTCAGTACGAGCTCGAGGGCCGGCACATCATGGTGCTCGCGACGCACGCGGAGCGTGGCGACCTCGCCCGTTGCGCGACGGCACTCGGGGGGCTCCTCGCCGAGATCGACACCGATCGCGAGATCGTCGTCGACATCTACCTGTGGTCGAACGCACCGATCACCGACACGAACACGCTGAACACCGAGATCCGCGGGGTTCTCGACCAGACCCTCGGCCACCTCCAGCTCCACCGAATCGTGGTTGCGACCTCTGACCCGTCGAGCAGCCGTGGCACCGGCGGTGTCCGCCATCTCACCCTTCGCCCCGCAGGTGACGGGCGGTACCGGCCCGAGGACCTGGCCCGTGGTCTTCACCCGATGATGGCCAAACGGCTCGAGCTTCGTCGGCTCGAGAACTTCGACGTCGAGCACCTGCCGGCGCCCGAGGACGTCTACCTGTTCCACGGGACCGCCCGCGACAACCGCCGAGACGAGCGCTTGTTCGCCATCGCCGAGGTGCGTGACCTCACCGCCGTACGCGACGACGGCCGCCTGGTGCGTCTACCCGAGGTCGAGCGGGTCATACACGAGGTCGGCTCGGCCATCCGGAGGGTGCAGGCGCAGCGGTCGACCCACCGCCGACTCGAGTCGAACCGGATCCTCTTGTACATATGGCCGAGCCTCGACCTGACCGCCGAGGACCTGAGCGGCATCGTCGCCCGGCTCGTCCCCGAGGTCGAAGGGCTCGGGCTGCAGAAAGTGCAGCTCCTCGCCAAGGTGCAGCTGTCGAGTGGCGGCGAGGCGTGGCGCATCGTCGAGCTGGCCGATCCGGCAGGCGGCGAGGGCCGCATCCGGGTCCGGAACACCACAGAGCGCCCGATCCGCACGTTCGGACCCCACGAGCAGAACGTCGTTCGTCTGCGCCAGCGCGGACTCATCGATCCCTACGAGCTGCTCAGGATGCTGGCGCCCGACCCCGAGCGAGTGCGTCGTGGCATCCCCGAAGGAGCCTTCCAGGAGTACGACCTGATCGACGACGAACTGGTGCCGGTCGACCGCCCCCCCGGCTCGAACACCGCCAACATCGTCATCGGGGTCGTCTCGAACCGCACCGAGAAGTACCCCGAGGGCATGCGTCGCGTCGCGCTCGTCGGTGACCCGAGTCGGGGAATGGGGAACCTGGCCGAGGCCGAGTGTCTCCGCATCATGGCTGGGTTCGATCTGGCCGACGAGCTCGACGTTCCCCTCGAATGGTTCGCAGTCTCCGCCGGTGCCCGCATCGCCATGGACAGCGGCACCGAGAACATGGACTGGATCGCCCGGGTCCTGCGGCGGATCATCGAGTTCACCCAGGCCGGCGGTGAGGTCAACATCGTCGTGACCGGTGTCAACGTCGGCGCCCAGCCGTACTGGAACGCCGAGGCCACCATGTTGATGCACACCCGCGGTGTGCTGATCATGACCAACAGCGCAACGATGGTGCTGACCGGCAAGGACGCCCTCGACTACTCGGGCGGCGTGTCGGCCGAGAACAACATCGGCATCGGCGGCTACGAGCGCATCATGGGCCCCAACGGCCAGGCCCAGTATCAGGCCCACGATGTCGTCGACGCCTGCCGCATCCTGCTCCAGCATTACGAGTACAGCTACGTCGAGCCGGGCGAGCGCTTCCCCCGGCGGGCGGCGACGACCGACCCCGTCGATCGTGACATCCGCGAACGGCCCCACGGTGGCGAGTTCCCCACACTGGCCGAGGTGTTCGACGAGCAGACCAACCCCGGTCGAAAGAAGCCCTTCGAGATCCGCCAGGTCATGGCCGCAACCGTCGACCAGGACTTTCCCACCCTGGAGCGGTGGTTCGGCATGCGCGATGCCGAGATCCCGGTGGTCTGGGATGCGTATCTGGGTGGCTGGCCGGTGTGTCTGCTGGGCTTCGAGACCCAGAACCTGTCGCGACCCGGTCTGATTCCCGCCGACGGTCCCGATCGGTGGACCTCGAGCACGCTGTTCCCGCGGGGTGCGAAGAAGGTGGCTCGGGCCATCAACACCACCAGCCACAACCGGCCACTCGTGGTACTCGCCAGCCTGTCGGGCTTCGACGGATCGCCGGAGTCGATGCGCACGTGGCAACTCGAGTTCGGCGCAGAGATCGGCCGAGCCGTCGTCAACTTCCAGGGGCCCATCGTCTTCTGTGTGGTGTCGAGATACCACGGTGGCGCCTTCGTGGTCTTCTCCGGCGCGCTCAACGACCATATGGAGGTTGCGGCGCTGGAGGGGTCACACGCCTCGGTCATCGGCGGGGCCCCCGCCGCCGCGGTCGTGTTCGCTCGCGACGTCGACAAGCGCACCGATGCCGATCCCCGGATCGTGGCGCTACGCGAGGCGATGGCCGTCGCACCGAGTGCCGAGCGGGTGAAGCTCTCGACCGAGCTCGACGGGCTCCGTGTGCAGGTGCACGCCGAGAAGATGGGCGAGGTCGCCACCGAGTTCGACGCCATCCACAATGTGGAACGAGCGCTCCGGGTCGGCTCGATCGACCGGATCATCCCGCCGTCGCAGCTGCGCCCGTACCTGATCGATGCGATCGAGCGCGGCGTCGCCCGCTTCCTGGAACCCCGTGCTCGCTAGCGACGACTCGCTGTATCACGCCGCAGGGTGCCACGAGGTCCCGGCCCATCACGACTGGTTGACCCCGGCCGAAGCAGAACGCATCGAGTCGTTCCGGTATCCGAAGCGGCGTCTGGAGACCCGACTGTCGAGATGGACGGCGAAGCAGGCCGTCGGCCGGGCCCTGAACCGGCCCGTGACCGACGCTGTCGATCTTCGTGCTGTCTCCATCCGCAATGCATCCGACGGTGCTCCCGAAGCGTTCATCGACGGCGACCCTGCGCCGGTCTCGATCTCGATGACCGACCGCGCCGACTGGTCGGTGTGCATCGTGACCGCACCATCGGTCGCGGTCGGCTGCGACCTCGAGCTGGTGGAGCATCGCAGCGCCACCTTCGTGACCGACTACTTCACTCCGGCCGAGCAGCGGGCGGTTGCTGCGGACCCTGACCGCCACGACCTGTTGGCCAACACCATCTGGTCGGCCAAGGAGAGCGCCCTCAAAGTGTTGCGTACGGGCCTGCGCCGCGACACCCGATCGGTCGAGGTCCGCCTCGACCACGATTTCGCCGGAGGTTGGGCGGCAATCGAGGTTCGTTCGGTCGAGGGAGCTGTCTTCCCGGGATGGTGGTGCCGCTTCGACGAGTTCGTGCTGACCTGCGCCGCGACGTCGACCATGCCGCCTCCGGCGAGCATCGTCGAGCCCCCACCGCTGAGCACGGCAGTCCCGGCCCACTCCTGGATGGACGAACCCGTCCGCTAGCTCCAGCGGCGCGCCGGGCTCACGGCGGGGCGGTGCTGCCCTCGATCTGGGCGATGAGGCTCTCGAGGATTCCGAGGCCGACGGTCAACTTGCGGAAGAACGACGTGGAGTGGGGAATGAGGGTGAACCACGGGTGCGGTGCCCACAGCTCCCGCAGCCGCCCGTCGAGATCGACGGCCTCTTGTTGGGTTTCGGTGCGAACCGGGTTCTCGCTCTCGAATCCATGGCTGCCCATTGCCGCGGTCTCGAAGAACATGACGGCGTCGTAGCGCCCGAGCTCTTGTGCGTGTGAGCTGCCGACGCTCTCGTAGAAGTCGTCGGAGCCATCGGGCCAGTAGGCGCCGCCGTCGACGGTACCTCGATCGCACAACAGGATCCGTTCGGGGTACTGGGCGGCCTGGATGTCCTCGAGGTTGCGCTGCACGTGGTAGATCGCGGCCTGCGCGCTACGTCGCGCCGCGGGGTCGACCGGTCGGGGAAAGCCACCGGCGAACAGCATCGTGGCCGCCTCGGGTACCACGATCACCCGCTCGCCGATCTCGCGGCGGAGGAGGTCGGCGGCGGTCGATTTCCCGCCGCCGGGGCCGCCGGTCAGCACGACGCGGAACGGATGGCTTTCGCGCTCGAGCGTCGGAACCGTGTGATCGCTCATGGCCTGGCTCAGTGGTCGCCGGCGGCGTAGGCGCTCGGGAAGCGGGCAAGGAACGCCACCGCCAACCGCAGCTCGCGTTGGTCGACGCACTCGCCGATCTTGTGGGTGTTCTGCTCGATGCCGGGCCCGAAGCCGAACATGGCCGGGTGCTTGAACTTGCCGGCCTCGACCCACGACTTGGCCGGAGGAACCTCGATCGACGTGTCGTCGGCCGGTATCGGGAATCCGACCCCGTCGGTGGAGAAGATCCACCGGTCGACGCGTGCGCCGGCTCGCATTCCACCGTCGTCGGCGGCCGACGGGCTGACCTCGGGCGCGACGACGGCGTCGTAGACCGACACTGCGGTGCCGATGGCGGCGTGTTCCTCGGGCGTGGCCCAGCCCATGTAGATCTGGGGGTTGCCCAGCCGGTAGCCCCGCCATGTGGCTTCGCCGTAGACGGGCACCGCGACATCGACGGTCAGGCCCGCTTCGCGGGCGGCCCGCCGGTTGACCGCCGCCGGATCGACCATGCCGTCGTAGGCGTCGATGCCGACGAGCTTGTCGTGCCAGGCCGAACGCAGTGCTTTCACGGTGTCGGTGTGGCCGTCGAAGTACACGACACGCTTGTCGGAGGCGTTGATGCCGTCGCTGGGGTCGGACACGGTCCAGACGAGGCCTTGTTGTCCAGGTAGGGGTGCTGCTCGCCGAGCGCCCGTTTGCGCTTCAGGTCCATGGCGACATCCATCACCGTGTCGAGCTCGTCCTTGGTCCACTCCTGGGTGGTGATCATGTCCCGTCCACGCAAGTATGTCTGCATTTGCGCTCCTACTAGTTGTTGGTCAGGTCCCGGATTTCCGCCGGATGAGGCGGAAGCGGAGCAAGTCGTCACGGAAGAACGAGAGGGCTTGGACAACCGGGCGGTTGGCCTGGTCGAAGCCAATCTCCTCGAATGAAATGGCAGGCGTTCCCTTCCCGACGCCGAGCAGGCCGGCTTCGTGTGGCGAGAGCGTCACCGGGACGATCTCCGACAGGTAGTACGAGAGGTTCCGGTCGGTATGGGCTTCAAGCAGCTCCGGTAGAGGCTCAGCACCTTCGAGTACCGCGTCTTCGCCCATGAGCACGGCCGGGATTCGATTGACGGTGAGGACGACCGGCTTGCGGTTTTCCAGGAACAGCTTCTCGATGACGACCAGAGGGTCTCCCGGTTCCAGGCCGAGCCCGGCGGCGGTGTCCTCGCCGGCGGCCTCACGGTCCACTCGGAGCACTTTCACCGACGGAGTGTAGCCGTGATCCTCGAGCACATCCTCGTAGGCCCAGATTTCCTCGAGCCGGGATTTGATCTGCAGCCCTGGCTCATTGACGAATGTTCCGGCCCCTTGTTTGCGGTAGATGGCGCCCTCTTGCTCAAGCCGGGAGAGGGCATCACGAATGGTGGTGCGGCTGACGCCGAGCTCGGTAGCGAGCTCGTTCTCGGAAGGGATGCGACCCGCTTCGAAGTCGCCGACGACAATCCGCTCCTTGAGGTTCGCCTTCACCTGGTCGGTGAGGGAGGGGCTGCGGTCGATCATTCAGGTTTCCGTTTGTAACGTCGGGTGATCATGTTGTATGATTGTATGACAAATAGTACCGACGTTGCACCACGATGTCCAACTCAACCCACTTCCCCACCCTTGAGGGCGGGGGCGAACCTTTCGGTTTGGGTGCTCCGCCAGAGGCGGAGATGGGATGGGAACGTGTAGGGGACACGGTACCCAGCAGACTTCAGCCGACGAACAAGGAGTAACCATGCGCAGCTTTGCGGGACGCGACATCCTGTCGCTCAAAGAATTCGAACGGAACGAGTTCGAGCACCTCTTCAAGATCGCCGACCGCCTCGAGCCGATTGCCCGCGAGCGTCGCAATACCGACCTGCTGGCGCACAAGACGCTGGTCACCGCCTTTTATCAGCCGTCCACCCGCACCCGGCTGGCTCACGAGGCGGCGATGCACCGTCTCGGCGGTCACGTCACCGGCTTCTCCGACGCCAAGATGACCCGGGCCGGAGACTTCTACCAGGAGTCGATCAAAGACACTGTCCACATGCTCGAGTACTACGGCGACGCCCTCGTCATGCGCCACTTCCAGCAGGGTGCCCCCCATGAGGCCGCCAAGTGGGCATCGATTCCGGTCATCAACGCCGGCGACGGCTGGGGAGAGCACCCGACCCAGGTCCTGACCGACCTCTACACCGTTCAGTCCGAGATGGGCAGCGTCGACGGCAAGACCTTCGTCTGCATCGGCGACCACCGCATGCGCACCATGCATTCCATCGGATACGCCCTCTCGCAGTTTGATGCCGAGATGGTGATCCTGGCGCCCGAAGAGATGTCGCCGACGGCGGAATTCCTCGCCGAGCTCGATGAGAAGGGCACCAGCGTGCGGATCGTCGACCACATCGACGAGGTCATCGCCGAAGCCGACGTCATCTACATGGAGCCGGTTGTGCAGCCCGACTACACCGCTAGCCGCCAGGAGAAGCAGGACGAGTACGGCATGACCCCGGCCAACTATCAGATCACCCGCAAGGTGATGGATAAGGCCAAGTCAGACTCCATCGTGCTCCACTCCCTGCCCCGCATGGATGAGCTGCTGCCCGAGGTCGACAACACCCGCCACGCCCGCTATTGGCAGGAGGCCTACAACGGGGTCGTCATGCGCATGGCGCTGCTCGCCAGCGTCTTCGGCGTGTTCGAGTAACCGATGTCACGAGCAGTCATCGCCATCGGCGGCAACTCGCTGATTCGGGACAAGGAACACCAGTCGGTCGAAGACCAGTATTTGGCCGCCGGCGAGACCGATCAGCACATCGCCGATCTCATCGCCGCCGGGTGGGATCTCGCCATCTCGCATGGGAACGGCCCGCAGGTCGGTTTCATCATGCGCCGCTCCGAGCTATCTCGAGGCGAGCTGCACGAGGTTCCGATGGATGTGGCCGGCGCCGACACCCAGGGGGCAATCGGCTACGCCCTCCAGCAAAACCTGGTCAACGACTTTCGGGCGATGGGGATCGACAAACTCGTTGCCACGGTCGTCACCCAGGTAGAAGTGGCGGCAGACGATCCGGCCATGATCAACCCGTCAAAGCCGATCGGAACCTTCCTGGATGAAGCGGAAGCGAACAAGCGCCGCGATGAGGAAGGCTGGGTCGTGGTCGAGGATGCCGGGCGCGGTTGGCGCCGCGTGGTCGCCTCACCCCAGCCCAAGCGCATTGTCGAGATCGACGTGATCCGTCAGCTCGTCGATTCCGGTGTGGTCGTTATTTGTGTCGGCGGAGGCGGGATCCCCGTCGTTGCCGACGACGCGGGCGACCTGCATGGGGTCGCCGCTGTCATTGACAAGGACGTCGCCTCGGCGGTGCTTGCCAATGAGATCGACGCCGACTTGCTCATCATCTCCACCGCGGTCGAGAAGGTGGCGCTCCGCTTCGGAACGCCCGAGCAGGAAGACGTGGATCGCTTCACCCTGGCCGAGGTCAAGCAGTGTCTGGATGAGGGCGGCCACTTCGCCGAGGGCTCGATGGCCCCCAAGATGCGAGCCGTTGTGCAGTTCCTCGAAGCCGGTGGCAAAGAGGCGCTCATCACCGACCCGGAGAACATCATGCGAGCCATGGACGGCGAGACCGGGACCCGGATCGTTCCGTGATCGATCATGTGACGGGCCTGGTCTGCGTGATCTGCGGGACTTCGTACCCGGCCGTCGAGGCCGGGTACGTCTGTCCCAACCATCCGGACGTCGGAGCCGGCAACGAGGGGATCCTCGATGTTCGCTACGACTACGAACTCATCGGGAGCCGGATCAGTCGCGACTCGCTGGCCGAGAGCCACGACACCACGATGTGGCGCTATCGCCCCCTCATGCCGGTCGAACCGGATGCTGTAGTACCACCCCTCACCGTTGGATGGACTCCCACGTACGACGCGCCTCGCCTGGCCGCCACCCTCGGGATCGCCCGGGTGTGGGTCAAGGACGAGGGCCGTCAGCCGACCGCCTCGCTCAAGGACCGGGCTAGCGCGATGGCGCTGGTCAAGGCCGGCGAGCAAGGGGCCGAGGTGGTGACCACGGCCAGTACCGGCAATGCCGCCGCGGCTCTCAGCGGCCTGGCCGCCAGCATCGGCCAGAAGAACGTCATCTTCGTGCCCGAGTCGGCCCCGGAGGCCAAGGTCACTCAGCTGCTGGCCTATGGCTCGACGGTGGCACTCGTGAAGGGGAACTACGACGCCGCGTTTGACCTGTGCATGGAGGCGGCACGCGAGTTCGGCTGGTACAACCGCAACACCGGCTTCAACCCGTACATGACTGAAGGCAAGAAGACCGCCGGGCTCGAAATCCTCGAACAACTCGGGTGGGAGGCTCCGGACGCCATATGTGTGAGCGTCGGTGATGGCTCGATCATCGGCGGCGTCCACAAGGCCATGAAGGACGCCCTCGCCCTCGGATGGATCGATCGCGTGCCCCGCATCTACGGCATTCAATCGGCCGGTAGCGACTACATGGTGCAGGCCTTTGAGTCGGGCGAGGACGTGCTCACCAAAGTCCCGATCGCGGCCGATACGGTGGCCGACTCGATCTCTGCCGACCTGCCGCGAGATCGCATCAAGGCGATGGCAGCGGTGACCGAGACGGATGGCGCCTATGTGCGGGTGACCGATGACGAGATCCTCGGAGCTATCCCGGTGATGGCACGTGGTTCTGGCGTGTTCGCTGAGCCGGCCGGGGCGGCCGCCTACGCCGGCCTGGTCGCCGCCGTCGACCGCGGCCTCGTGGACCCTGCAGATCGGGTAGTGGTGCTTTCCACCGGCAACGGCCTCAAGGACATCGCATCGGCGATGAAGGCCGTCACCGCCGTGGGGACCAGGCCGATGCATATCCTGCCCACGCTCGACTCACTCAAGGGCGCTTTGGAATAAGGGGACCCGGTGCTCGCCTAGCCTCGGCCGGGCAAGCCCGTCCCCACCGACAGACTCTGAAGGGATACTGATGATCGATCTCACGGTCCACGAGGAGAAGCTGCCGCGCAAGTCGCGCGAGAGAAATCGATCCGCATTCCCACATTCAAGATGATGCGCGACCCCTCCCTCATTCCCGACCGCACCGATGTCGATGATGGTCTGGCGTAGGTACTCGAGCCGGGGACCCTCGTGGTTGCTGAGACCGCACGACGGGTCGCCGCCGTCGCCGACGGGTCGGTCGACGCTGTCGGCGGGAATGCGTATGCATTCCTCGAGGATCTCGGCGGCCAGCGGCAGGTATTGCGCGCTCAGTTCTGCGATCCGTTTGTCGAGATCGGTCATCGTTGTGCCTCCTCGTCGAGTCCTGCCAGTACACCAGCGAGATCGGGGACCTTCGCTGCGGCCAGCAGTGCCATCACCACGTACACCTTCCAGTTCGCCTCCTGGGCGACATGCAACTTGTGCCTGTCCATCACGCCGGGGCTGACCTCGTCACCGATGTCGGCGGGCAGACAGTGCATGTACAACGCATCGCCACCCGAGGTGAGCCCCATGCGGCGCTCGTCGCAGATCCAGTCGGTGTGTTCGGCGTTGCGCTCGAGCGCCCGCTGCTCGATGGCGGCCAGCTCTGCGGTGTCGCCGGCGGCGTTGGCGTCGACCCGCTCGACCATCAGGTCGTAGGCACCCCAGCCCTTGGGGTACACGATGTCGGCCGCGGCGAAGGCCTCGTCCATGTCGTCGACCACGCGAAACGAGCCGCCGCCCGCTGCATTCTGTTCGGCGGCGGCCATCGTCGAGTCGGTGAGCTGGTAGCCGGGCGGGTGGGCAAGGGTGACGTGCGCGCCGAAGCGGGTGAGCAGGGTGACCAGCCCCTGCGGCACCGAGAGGGGCTTGGCGTACGACGGCGAGTAGGCCCAGCTGACGGTGATGCGACGATCGGTGAGATCACCCAAGTTCTCCTCGAGCCAGATCAGATCGGCCATGGTCTGGGTCGGGTGGTCGACGTCGCACTGGAGATTGACGATGGGAACGTGACGATTGTCGCCGGTGGCGTCCAGGTAGTCGTCGATGCCGGTCTTGATGTCGCGGATGAAGGTGTTGCCCTCGCCAAGGATGAGATCGTGGCGAATGCCCATGGCGTGGGCGTTCATGCCGAGCATGGCGCCGGTCTCCACCGCCGTCTCACCGTGGGACACCTGGGTGGAGCTGCCGTCGACGATCACCGGGTGCATGCCCAGGCGGGCCGCAGCTCCAGCCCACGCGCTTTTGGTGCGGGTCGACTTGTCGAAGAACACCGCCCAGGCCAGCTCGGCGGGACACAACGGCGTGCGAACGCCGGCCCGATCGAGCTCGGCCAGGGCCCGAGCGACGGCTCGGATCGTGTCGAGATCGTCGACCGACCACTCCTGGGTCGTCACCAGACTGCGGCCGAGAACCACATCGGTCGCGCTGCGCCCGAGCGCCTGTAGTACCTCGAGTTCCGACATCAACGCCTCCCCTTGCCGGAGCGACCTTAGCGTCTCGCGTCGAGCTCAGCCCCGGCGGATCCGGGTGCCGGCCCGGCGGTCGATCGCGTCGACGAGAACTTCGGGCAGGCAGATCGCCGCCTCGCCGTCGATGGCTTCGAGGTAGTCGACGACGGCTTCCATCTTGGGCGCCATGCTGCCAGCCGCGAACTCACCCTGGGCGGCCATGGCCCGCACCTCAGCCCGCGTGAGCTCGCTTCGAGCAACGGGATGGTCGGAGTAGAAGCCCTCGTAGACGAAGTCGACGCTCGTGGTGATGACGAAGTGCGGCGCACCCAGGCGCACCGCCAGCAGCATGCTGACGCGGTCCTTGTCGATCACGGCCTCCTGCCCGACGATGGCGCCCTCGTCGCCTGCGCTCACCGGTATGCCGCCCCCGCCGCAGCAGATCACGGTGATCCCGAGATCGACCAGCTGCTCGATGGTGTCCATCTGCACGATGCGGCGGGGTGCCGGTGAGGGCACGACGCGACGAACGCCCCGCTTCGGATCGGTCATCAGCTTCCAGCCCCGCTCGGCGGCCAGCTGGTCGGCCTCGTCAGCGGAGTAGAAGCGCCCGATCGGCTTGTCGGGTGCCGCGAAGGCCGGATCGTCGGCGTCGACCTCGACCTCGGTGACGATGGTGACCACATGACCGTCGTGCTCGCGGCGGCGCAGCTCGGCGCGCAGCGCCCGCTCGATCATGTACCCCATGGCACCCTGGCTGTCGGCGACCAGCGAGTCGAGCGGCACCTCGGGCAGCTCGCCACGAGCCAGCTCGGAGCGGAGCTGCATGAACCCCACCTGGGGTCCGTTGCCGTGGGTGAGCACGAGATGATCGCCCCGCTCGAGCAGGTCGGCGATCGGCTTCACCGCCTCCTGGGTGACGGCGAACTGGTTGGCGACCGTCGGCGGCAGATCGGGCGAGAGCAAGGAGTGCCCACCGATGGCAACCACGGTCGGTCCCGGCGATTCGCTCATGAGGCAATCGTGACACGTTCCACTCTGCTCCGCTCCGACTCGCCGATACCGTGCCCTGGATGATCCCGGTCCGTCGCCTGCTTTCCAGCGCTTCGATCGCAGTGCTCCTGGGGCTCGTCGGGTGCACGAGCTCCGACGACTCGAATGGCGCGGTCGAGCCGATCGAGTCGATTCTCGCAACCGAGATCGAGATCGTTCCCGATGGCTCCGGCACCACCGCCACCCTCGCGGTCGAGACCTCGATACCCGTCGCCTGCTCGGTCGTCTACGGCACCAGCGACTCGTTCGGGCTGATCGCGGTCGACAACGACATGCAGGGCGGCGCCCACCAGGTTCACGGCCCGCTCCTCACCGGCCTCACTCCCGACACCGAGTACCAGTACCGCCTGCAGGGCACCGACGCCTCCGGAACCCTCTACCGCAGCGACCTCATGAGCTTCCGGACGCCGCCGGCGACCGACAACGATTTCGGTACGAACGTCGCCCCCACCGGCGCCGTGATCGGGGCCAGCTCGGAGTTCTCCGAGGCTTTTGCAGCTGCCCTGGCCGTCGACGGCGACCTCGGCACCGAATGGTCGACCGCCGGCGACGGCGACAATGCCTGGATCGAGATCGACCTCGGTACCGACACAACCATCGTGGC
>JAHEJN010000020.1 GCA_024638845.1 Acidimicrobiales bacterium
AGACCAAGCCGTTGGCGCCCGACTACACGCCGATGCCGTACTTCACCACTGGTGACAGCGACGACGATCGTGACATCGCCGACTGGCTGGCCAAAGAAGCTGGCGTGACCGACGGCGGCGCTGCCGAAGTCGTCGAGCTCCCGAACCTCTAGACACCACCCGGTCAGCGAAGGCCGCGGAGCCTCAGTTTGTCGATCTTGCCGGGGCCGGTCTTGGGCAGCTCGTCGAAGAACTCGATCTCGCGGGCAGCTTGTACTTCACCAACCGCTCGGCGAGGTAGGTGCGCAGTTCATCTTCGAGATCGACCACGTCGACCTCGGTGCGGGGTGGAGTGAGGATCGGGGTGCCTGGCCGCACCTGTGACCGCGATGTGCGTGTCGTCGAGCCGCAGGCGTTCGGGAAGAGGGCGCTCGGTTCGGCCGAGATCGTAGGGAAGCATCCCCTCGCCTGATGGTTCGGGTACAGCTCGACCACAGTCGGCGTCGGACACGTGTCCGTAGGGTGATCGACACGGGCCATACGTCCGCCGGACCCGACGCCGCGCCGACCGCTCCCGTTTGGATGAGCTGTCGGCCCAACCCTACGATCAGCCGGGAATGGTCCTTCCCTCGTTGGCAACGATGCTCGTCGGCAGCTACGCACCCCCATCGTGGTTGGTCGACACGTCGTTTCTTCGCGGATCGCTCCCGCAGCGGGTGCCGACCAGCGACCTGTGGCGGGTCGAAGCAGAAGACTGGCGAGAAGCGGTCGACGACGCCACCATCGCCGTGGCCGTCGAACAGGTGTCGCTCGGGCTCGACGTGATCACCGACGGCGAGATCCGACGTCACAGCTACTCCGAACGATTCAGCAATGCTCTCGCCGGCATCGATCGCGAGCGTCCGGGCACTGCGGTGAGCCGCACCGGAGCAGTGGTCGCAGTGCCCCGCGTGGCGGGTCCGATCGAACGCCTCGAACCGGTGGAGGTCGGCGTGGCCGAGCTCGTTCTCTCCCACGTGGCGGCGCCACTCAAGGTCACGCTCCCTGGGCCCTTCACCATGGCCCAGCTGTGCGACGACGAGTACTACCGCGATGAAGCCGAGCTGGCCATGGCCTTGGCCCGAGCGGTGAATGCCGAGATGGGCGACCTCTTCGCCGCGGGCGTGACCATGGTGCAGATCGACGAGCCCTACCTGCAGGCTCGCCCCGACCGGGCCCGCGACTACGCGCTCGAGGCGGTCTCGCTGGCGCTGGAGGGCGCCACCGGGCGTACGGTCCTCCACTCGTGCTTCGGCTATGGCCAGTACGTGAAGGACAAGCCGTCGGGGTACCCGTTCTTCGCGGAGCTCGCCGACTGCGCCGCCGACGACATCTCGATCGAGGCGGCGCAATCGAACCTCGACCTAGCGTGCCTGGCCGAGCTGCCCGACAAGGGCGTCCAGCTCGGAGTGCTCGACTGCGGAAGTCACGACATCGAGTCACCTGACGCAATCGCGCACCGAGTCGCCGAGGCCCTCGAGTACGTACCCGTGACGCGTCTCGCTCTCAGCCCCGACTGTGGCATGAAGTATCTGCCCCGCCAGGTCGCCATGGCCAAGCTCCGAGCCATGGTCGGAGCGGCCGAACGGATGAGAGACGCCCAGGCGTGACCGATCGACCGTTTCGAATCCTCGGGGTGCAGCAGCTCGCCGTCGGGGGCTCGAGCAAACGAGCGCTGCGCTCACTCTGGGTCGACCTGCTCGGCCTCGAGCCGACGGGGACGTTTCGCAGCGAACGTGAGAACGTCGACGAGGACATCCTCACGATCGGTTCCGGCCCCCTCGCGGTCGAGGTCGACATCATGGAGCCGATCGATGTCGACCGGTCACCACGGGTCGACACGCCACCGCTGAACCACGTCGGCCTCTGGGTCGATGACCTGCCTGCCGCAGTCGAGTGGTTGGAGGCCAGGGGCGTCCGGTTCACTCCTGGAGGAATTCGACCGGGTGGGTCCGGACACGACATCTGTTTCATCCATCCGAAGGGCGACGACGACTCGCCCTTCGGTGGCGAAGGCGTCCTGATCGAGCTGGTTCAGGCTCCGGCCCAGGTCGTGGCGGCCTTGAGCGATCCGAGCCCTTGAGCTACGGTCGCGAAAGCTCTCGTCCGCACAGCGGCCAGCTGTCCGATACTGTCGAGTCCGTCAAAGGAGTAGAAGATCATGAGTGAAGCCCTCGCACCGCAAAGACTCCACCACACGGCGTATGTCACGAAGGACCAAGCGGCCACCCGCGCCTTCTACGAGGACCTGATCGGCCTTCCGCTCGTCGCCACGTGGTCAGAGCAGGATGAGCTGTTCGGGGCACTGCGCGTGTACTGCCACACCTTCTTCGGGCTTCCCGACGGCAGTGCCCTCGCCTTCTTCCAGTTCGCCGACGCGGAGGACCAGGCACTGTTCGACCCCGACCTCACCCCCTCGCCGTTTCGGCACATCGCGCTGAAGGTCGACGACGAGTCGCAGCGAGCCATCGAGAAGCGACTGAATGAAGCCGACTGGAAGCCCGAGGGAACCTACGTACTCGAGCACGGATACTGTCGATCGCTGTACACCGAGGATCCCAACGGCATGCTCCTCGAGTTCACCACCGATCGCGCCGACGCCAACGACATCAGCGCCGAGCGCCGGGCCGATGCCCACGCCACGCTCGAGCGTTGGCTGGCCGGCGACCACACCAGCAACAACGTCTACCGCTGACTTGACGACGCGCTCAGCGCTACACGGCGGCGGGCTCCACGGCGACGTCGAGCTCGGCGCGGCTGGGAACCACGCAAGGGATCACCCCGGACTACGACGGCGTGGCCCGCATCGTGTCGATGACGTCGGCCGGCCAATCTCGCCGGTTCGGCCACGTCCGAGATGGTGAGCGCCATCACTACTCCCTCTGGCTCCATCGCCCTCGACAAAGGATCACATGCAACACGAATCAGACACCAACTCGACCGGCGGGCCCCTCGACGGCATCATGGTCGCCGACCTGTCCCGAGTGCTGGCGGGACCGTACTGTTCCATGTTGTTGGCCGACATGGGAGCCACGGTCATCAAGGTCGAGAGCCCTGCCGGCGACGACACCCGCACCTGGTCGCCGCCCGAGAAGGACGGCGTTGCCACCTACTATGCGTCGATCAACCGCAACAAGAAGTCGATCGTGCTCGACTTTCGCGATCCCGACGACCTCGCGGTCGTCAAGGAGCTGGTTCGGCGCTCCGATATCACGCTCCAGAACTTCAAGGTGGGCGCGCTCGAGAAGTTCGGTCTCGAGTACGACTCGGTGTCGGCGGACAACCCCGGGTTGATCTACCTGTCGATCAGCGGCTTCGGCTCGAAGGGTGGGGCGTGGCTTCCCGGGTACGACCTCCTGGTGCAGGCCGTGTCCGGGTTGATGAGCCTGACCGGCGATCCCGACGGTGAACCCTTCCGAGCGGGCATCTCGGTGTTCGATGTGATGGCCGGTCTGCATGGACTCATCGGCGTGCTCGCCGCCCTCCGCCATCGCGATCGCACCGGCGAGGGTCAACACGTCGAGGTCAACCTGTTGTCGTCGGCCATGTCGGGGCTGGTGAACCAGACCGGTGCCTACACCATCGCCGACGTCGTGCCCTTCCGTATGGGCAATGCCCATCCGAGCGTGTACCCGTACCAGAATCTCCCGGTCGCCGATCGCGACATGATCATCGCTGCGGCCAACGATCGTCAGTTCCGGTCGTTGTGCGAGGTGATCGGTATCCCCGAGGTCGCCGACGACCAGCGTTTCGAAGTGAACGCCGATCGCACGGCGAACCGCGACGAACTGCATCCGCTCCTGGTCGAGGCGCTGTCCACGAAGACCGCCGACGAGCTCTTCGTCGAGCTCAACGAGCGCGGCGTGCCCGCCGGTCCGATCAACACCATCGGCCAGGGCGTCGAGTTGGCCGAGTCGCTCGGTCTCGAACCGCGGGTCACCGTCGGCGAGGCCGGTCGTGCGGTCGACACCGTTCGGAATCCCGTCACGTTCCATCGGTCGAGGCTGCGCTACGACCTGCCGCCACCCGAGCTCGGGGAGCACTCCGACGAGATTCGTCAGTGGCTCGCCTCGACGCCTGATCAGGAGACGCCATGAGCACCGAGTCCCCGTTCTCGTTCCCCACCGAGATCGGCGCATCCGACGCCGATACCATCACCCTGCTCGGCCACGACCTGGCCAACGACCTGCTCGGCAAGATCAGCTTCGGCGAGCTCGCCTTCTGGCTGGTGACCAAGAAGCGGCCCACCCCCGAACAGCTCACGATGTTCGAGGCGGTGCTGGTCGCGCTGGCCGACCACGGGTTCACACCCACTGCGATCGCGGCCCGCGTCACCTACATCAGTGCACCCGACTCGCTCCAGGGGGCCTTGGCTGCGGGTCTGCTCGGTGGTGGGTCGCGGTTCCTCGGCGTGACCGAGGACGCGGCGCAGTTCCTGGCGGCCGAGCTCGCCGAGGCCGACGTGCTCCCCAGCGACGATGCCGGCTGGGATGCCCTCGCCCGCACGATCGTGGCCGAAACCAAGGCCGCGGGCCGCTTCGTGCCCGGCCTCGGTCACCCGGTGCACAAGGTGCAGGATCCCCGTACACCGGTGCTGTTCCGCTTGGCGAAGGAGAACGGACTGTTCGGCAGCCACCTCCAACTGTTCGCCGCGATCGGCCGCGTGAGCGAGGACGTGCTCGGCCGACGACTGCCGCTCAACGGTGCCGGTACCTGCGGTGCCGTGCTCGCCGATCTCGACCTGCCCCTCGAGGTCATGCGGGGCTTTGCCCTCCTCGCCCGATGTGCCGGGCTGCTCGGTCACCTCGCCGAGGAGCAACATCCCGAGACCCAGGCCGGCATGGACATCTACCTCGCCGTCGACCGCAACACCGACTACCGGTCGCCTGCACCGTGAGGCTTTCGCCGATGTCCGTTCTGTGGTAACATGTCCGCTGTCCGGACGAAAGATCCGGTCAGATGGGGGAAAACATGTCAACGACGCATTCGGGCGCGCGCTCGGTCGAGTTCCGGCCCGGCGACGCCTCACCGCGATGGCACCGATGGGTGGCCGATCATCCGATAGGAGGGCTTCTGCTCATCGGGGTGATCGCAACTCAGATCGGAACCTACTGCGGCTACGTGTTCCCGGCCATCGGGTTGCCGGTGCTGCCATGGCCTTTGTACAACGGGATTCTGGGTTCGACGATCGTCGACGGCTTCAACGCCACCATCGTCGACGAGACGTTCGCGGTTTCCGGCGAGTCGTTCTGGCTCGGTAACGGACTGCACTACATCAACGGCATCGTCTTCACGCTCCTGTTCGGTGTGGTCTTCCGCCCGGCGCTGAGGTTTGCCTACAACCGGGTCGGCCACCTGCTGGCCGGGCTCACGTACGGGTTCATCCTCAGCGTGATCAGCATCGGTCTCCTGGTGCCGTACGCGTACGTGGCCAACCAGGGATTCGGGTTCTTCCTGTTCGACGGTCCCGACGGGTGGAAGCTGCCGTTCGCGGTGGTCCTGTGGCACCTGATCTACGGCTACTTCATCGGGTTGCTCTGGCAGCCGGCTGACAACGACTGACCGGTTGGCACTTCGATTCGTGGTCCGTCGGCTCCGGCCGGCGGACCACGGTCGCGTACGGCGTCAGGCGCGGTGCCAGGTGGTGCCGTCGGCGGTGTCCTCGAGGATGATGCCCCGCTCCGCCAGCTCGTCGCGGATGCGGTCGGCCTCGGCGAAGTCGCGAGCGGCGCGGGCCTGGTTGCGCAGGCCGATCGAGGCGGCGATGCCGTCGGCTTCTCCGGCTGAGGCCGTGCTGGCTCCGGCGGCGAGGCCGAGCACGTCGGCGAGCTGAAGGGCGGTGTGGCCGGCGGAACCTGCGGTGATGTCGTCGTCGACATCGAGGGCCTGGTTGGCGCGACGGACCAGACCGAAGACCACCTCGACGGCCGCCGGCGTGGAGAAGTCGTCGTCCATGGCCGCGTCGAACCGGGCGACGGCATCGGCATCGAGCGGCGCGGCGGCGACATCGAGCCCGGCTGCTGCGAGGCGTCGGTGCATGCTGTCGAGTCGTTTCAGCCCCTCGGCCGCAGCAACGAGCGCGTCGTGGCCGATCTCCATCGTGCGTCGGTAGTGCGTCTGGAGCATCAGCAGGCGCACCGCTCGCGGCGCGTGATGGTCGAGCAGCTCGGCGAGGGTGGTGAAGTTGCCGAGACTCTTCGACATCTTCTCGCCGTCGACGTTGACCATCCCGTTGTGCAGCCAGTACCGCGCGAAGCGGTGGCCGCTCGCGTCGGCCTGGGCGAGCTCGTTCTCGTGGTGGGGGAAGACCAGATCGTCGCCGCCACCGTGGATGTCGAAGCCGTCGCCGAGGATCGACAACGACATGGCAACGCATTCGGTGTGCCAGCCCGGCCGGCCGTTACCCCACGGTGTGGGCCACGACGGTTCGCCGGGCTTGGCCGACTTCCACAGGGCGAAGTCGAGGGGTGACCGCTTGCCCTCCTCGATCTCGACCCGCTGGCCGGCGCCTTCGGCGAGCTCGTCGCGACTGCGACCGACGAGCTGTCCGTACTCGTCGGCGGCCGACGTGTCGAAGTAGACGCCCTTGCCCTCGATGACGTAGGCCGCGTCGTGCTGGAACAGCTCGGTGATCGTGGCGATCATGCCCTCGACGAACTCGGTGGCGCGGGGGCTGAGATCGGGGCGGGCGATGCCGAGGCGATCCATCTCGCGGTAGTAGACGTCGGTGAACTCGGCGGCGACGTCGGGCTCGGTGCGCCCCTCTTCGGCCGCCCGCCCGATGATCTTGTCGTCGATGTCGGTGATGTTGGCCACGTAGGTGACCTCGAAACCGGCGTGAGCCAGATAGCGGCGCATGACGTCGAACACCACCTCGCGGCGAGCGTGGCCGACGTGCGGGGTGTCGTACACCGTGGGACCGCACACGTACATCGACACCCGGCCCGGTTCGCGGGGCTCGAAGGGCACCTTGCGGCGCTGGAGGTTGTCGTGGACGTGCAGCACGCAGACAGGCTACTGACGGGTGGCGTCAGTCGGCCTGGGATATGGCGGGCGCTCCCGCCCTCGCCTGACGGGGCAGCCCCGGCAGGTCGGGCGGATACGGCACCATCTGGGCATCGAGGGCCTCGACCGCGGCGCGAAGGTCGGTGACCAGATCGGGGTGATGCGGGCTCAGGTCAGCTGCTTCGCGGCCGTCGACGGTCACGTCGTACAGCAGGTCGTACTCGCCGTGGTGCAGCGGCCAGTTGCCGAGCACCGGGCGGGGTCGCCGGTCGCGCACGTACTTGAACCGGCCACGTCGCAGCGAGCTCTGGCTGGTGATCCGCCAGTACAGGTCGTGCTCGGGGTACGTGTCGTTCTCGACCAGCCACGGAAGGAGGCTGGGCCCGTCGAGGGGATGGGTCGCCGCGGGACCCGTGCCGGCGGCATCGAGGAGCGTAGCGGTCCAGTCCATCGTGATGTTCGGCTCGGTGCTGACCTGGTTTCGGTCGATCGCAGCCGGCCAGCGGAGGATGAACGGCACCCGGATACCGCCTTCGGTGAGGTCGCCCTTCTCGCCGACGAAGGGCCAGTTGCGCGACCACCGTTCGCCGCCGTTGTCGGAGCAGAAGCACACGATGGTGTCGTCGGTCTTGCCGGCCGCGTCGAGGGCGTCGAGCACCCGACCGATGCCGGTGTCCATCGATTCGACCAACTCGCCGTACTTGGCGAGCGACCCGTCGTGCATGTCGAACAGCGGGTAGGCGTCCGGTTCGTCCTGAGCCTCGAAGTCAGCCTTGATGCGGGCTCCGGCCTCGGCGTCGCCGGGCCCTTCCCACGGCCAGTGGGGGGCGGTGTAGTTGAGCTGGAGATAGAAGGGCTCGTCGCGCGCCGCGGCGACGAACTCGGCGGCGCGGTCGGAGATCAGCCAGGTGAAGTAGCCGACCTCTTCCACCGGGGTGTCGTTCTCCCACAGGTCAGCCTTGCCGAGCGTGCCGATGTGCTCGAAGTAGTCGATGGCACCATCGAGGCATCCGAAGAACCGCTGGTAGCCGGCCTTCATGGGGCTGTACCAGGGGAGCCACCCGCAGTGCCATTTGCCGAACATCGCGGTGACGTAGCCGCCGTCGACGAGCAGCGACGCCAGCGTGGGGTGATCGTGGGGGATGCCCATTCCGTCGACACGGGTGCGCAGCGGCTCCTCGACGCCCGCGGGGATACGCCCGGGATAGCGGCCGGTGTACAGGCTGATGCGGGTGGCTGAGCACCAGGAAGAGCCGGCGTAGGCGTGGGTGAAGCGCACCCCTCCGGCGGCGAGACGGTCGAGGTTCGGTGTCGCGATCTCGGTGGAGCCGAAGCACCCGAGATCGGCCCACCCGAGGTCGTCGGCCAGAATGAACACGATGTTCGGTCGCACGGCGGGGCGGCCCGAACCGTTGCTCGCGAAGAGCCGTTCATCACCGACCGGGCCCTGTGCGTAGGTCAACGGTGCTCCTGGCCTCAGCCGACGGGTTCGGGCAACACGCTCACGCTGGAGAAGCACATCTCGTCGACAGTGCCCTCGTTCCACGTGATGTAGCGGGGCTCGGGCAGCTCGACGAGAGCGCGGTCCCACGTGCATTCGAACCGGATGATGTCGTCGGGTTCGATCGGGATGTCGTCGACGGGGACGTAGTACAGCTGCCACTCGAAGTCCCACACGGGGATGTCGAGCAGGATCAGCTCGTCGGGAGTATCCGGGTTGAGCGTCATCCGGTATGCGGCCCCGAACTCGTGCATGTGTCCGAGCACCGAATAGAGCGTGCCTCGCTGGCCGGCCGGCAGGTCACACGAGCTCGAGAAGCGCGTGCCGTCGAGGTCGTCGTAGTCGTCGACGGTGCCGCCGCACTGATTGATGAGGAAGTCGGGGATGAACGGGGCGATACCGCCGTACTTGCGACCGATGTCGGCCAGCACGGCGTCTCGGTCACAGAGCGGGCCCGACTCCTCCGGGGTACACGGCCCTTCGGCCGGTGTCAGGTACGTCCGGCCCGACACTGCCGTCATCGGTGTTTCCCGTTCGGCCAGCTCGGCTGGGTCGACCGTCTCGAACACGAGGACCGACTGATCCGCCGGCGCCGGACCATCGAAGTGGTAGTGGATCTGGTTCACGATGAAGGCACCGGGCGGCAGGAACAGGCCGTAGCCCTCGGGGTACACGCGAGGCTGCTGGCCGGGTGCCCATCCGCCGATCGACGTCACCCCTTCGGTCTGGAGGTTCGAGAGGCCGAAGCACGTCCAGCCGGGGCGGCCGTCGCTTCCGTCCTTACGCGTGGCCTCGGCTCGGCCCTCGGCCGGCACGGTGTAGATGATGGAGTGGTGCACGACCTCGTCCTGATCGGGCTCGAAGGCGATGCCGGTGATCCACTCGCCGTCGCCTTCGGGATCGTCGATCTCGTGGATGAGGCAGCGGTAGTCGTCGGGAACCGAGGGATCGCCGGTGTAGGGGGCATTGGCCGGGACGACCTGGTCGCGTTCGATGGCCTCGAACGCCTCGGCCCGGGCCGCGAGCGGGGTGTCGGCGGCGACGTCGATCACGCCGCCCTCGGCTGCCCAGGCGCTGATGATCTCGATGTCGCGATCGGAGAGGGAGATGTCGTGTTCGAACGCGAGGCTGAGATCGGATGCGGGGAAGGGGGGCATGTACCGTGCGGCCGTCACGAGCCCGATGTCCTCTGCGAGGGCGGCGGCGTCGCCGGCGGTGTCGAGCGGGTTGTGCGGCGAGCCGGGGCCGTCGGTGCGGTGACAGGACACGCATCCGATCTCGAGGACGGGCTGCACGTGCTCGGCGAAGGTCACGACCGCCGGTAGGGGTGGTTCGTCGGCGGTGTCGGCGTCGGTGGGTTCGGCCGGAGCCGAGGTGGCCTCGACGGCCGTGGCGGAATCGGGGTCACCGACGGGAACCTCATCGGCGTTGTCGGGTTCTGCTGGTGATGGGGTCGGTTGTGCGGTGGCGGGCTCGACCGCCGCCGGGAACTCGGTTGCGACGTCGTCGCCGTTCGATCCGCCGCAAGCGGCCGCCGAGGCGACGATGAGAGTCAGGGCGGCGACGATGCGCCCGACCGGTCGGCCATGCGGTGGGAGATGGTCGAACATGGAGCTACCCGTCGGCGATCGGACAATGCGCATGAGTCTACGGCACCGGCGCTTCATCTGAACCACGGAGCGCAACGCCCCGAGGGATCAGATCGGTTCGACCACGATGGCTTCGATGGCTGGTATCGCCAGACCGTCGATCAGCATCTGCCGGTCGCCGGTGGCGGAGACGAGAATCACGATGGGGGCCAGCTCGGGGCCCTGTTCGACCCACAGATCGAGCGTGAAGTCGGCGGGTGACGAGCCGACGAGGTGGCGCCACGAGCGCCCACCGATCTCGGCAGGGTCTTCCTCGGTGATCGTCATGTCGAGCTGGTCGCCCACGACAGAAGCGAGCTGATCGGCTATGAAGGCCGGTCCTCCCAGCTGCACGATGGCCGTCTCGTCGGTGATCGACGCACTGCGGCTCGACTGGATTCCGGTGGCGTCGGCCGTCCAGCCCACCGGCCGAACGCTCGAGAGGCTGACGCCGAAGTCGGCGATGTCGACCGAATAGGGCTCGAGCTCGATCGACTCGATGGGGACGGCAAGGAAGGCCGGCGGTTCGAGTCGGTCGACGCAGGAGATGTCCAGGGTGTCGGGCTCGACGATGAAGGCAGCCGCGATCTGCATGCCACATGCATCACTCGTCACTCCGTGGGCGAGCGTCGGGAACGTGACCACTCGGGCGTTGTCGAGCTGGGTCGCGGCCTGCTCGGCCCACTCGGGTGGCGTCACCGGGTCGAAGTAGCCGGCGAGCAGCAGCGTGGGGATCGACCCGGTGACCGGTTCGTTCTGGCTGGCCGGTGCCTGTCCGGCCGGCCACGCCTCGCACACCTCGAAGGCGAAGGAGCCGACGTTCTCGGAGGTCTCCAGTGATCGTTCCCAGAGGACGTCGGTGGGCTGGGCGGCGTCGACCGCCTCGGGGGAGCTGAACGGCACCTCGTCGTGGCAGGCGAAGGAGAACAGCAGCCCGGGCGTGAAGAACTCCTCGTTGGTGGCATCGAGACTCAGGAAGCTCTCGGCCACGTCGACGCTGCCGGCCTCGAGGTCGACGATCAGCTCCGGGAGATCGGTGAAGGCGATCGGGTCGTACAACGCACCGAAGACCATGACGAGCAGTGCGTCGCCGTCGATGAGCACGTCGTCGGTGCTTCCGGTGAGGAAGTTGGTTGCGGTCGCGGGCAGGGGATCGGCCTCGAGGCTCTCGTAGAGGGCGCGGAATCGCTCGTCGAGGAACGGGAAGCGACCGGCGCAGTCGGTGTCGGCCGCGCAAGCTGCCACCACCCGTTCGTAAGAGCGGATCAGCGACGCCTGGGTATCGGCGGTGGCGTCGACCTCGGGAGGGAGCGTCGAGTCGAGAACCGCCGTCCGAACGATGTCGGGGTGGCGCTTCATCACTTCGAGCCCGAGCCGCGTGCCGTAGCTGATGCCGAAGAGATCGAGCTGATCGACGCCGAGGGCGTGCCGAATCCGGTCGACGTCGTCGGCGTTGTTCGCCGTGTTGTACTGCCCGAGATCGATCCCGGCGAGGCTGAGCCGCTCGTGGCACGCCGTCAACCCGTCGAGAACGTTCTGTCGGTAGGTGTCGACGTCGAGGTCGGGTTGGAGGGCCGCCGCGTCGTAGACGGCATCGACCTCGGGGCAGTCGAGCCGGGGCAACGATTGGCCGACACCCCGTTGATCGAACACGACGACGTCGGCGTGGTCGAGAAGCGGTTCGTATCGGTCGGCGTAGACGAACGGAATGGTCTCGAGCGCGTGGCCGCCGGGACCGCCCTCGAGATAGATGGTGGGTGTTGCTGCCGGGTTGTCGGCGGTGCTGACCAGCACCGCCACGGCCAAGTCGACGGTGCCCGTCGACGGATCGTCGTAGTCCTCGGGCACGCTCACGGTGCCGCATTCGATCGTCGCGTCGCCGGGCACATCGAACGGGCACGGGCCGGGAACGAAGGTCCCGGCGAGCTCGGCCGAACCCGGAGGCTCGGATTCGGAACTGTCGGCGGATGGGTCCGTCGTGGCTTCGGGCTCGGGTATCGCCAGGTCGTAGTCGGGGCTGCACGCACCTGCCACCGAGACGGTGATGGCCATGGCGCCGAGGAGCCGCAGGACGTGCCGCCCGAGGGAAGTCATGGGCGCAGGGTAGCGAGGGAGACGGGCCACGCTGTCGCGCATCGACCCGCCGCCGAAGCAACGGGCCGATGGCACTGGAGGGGAACCCGCCTCACCGAATGGCTCGGCTGGTTGTCCCTTCGACTCGCCAGGTTGCAGTGCGGTTACATTCAGACGTCGCGAAATCCTGTGGCGTCGCGCACGCAGGATTCGATCAGCCCTTGGCCGCCTTGCGTTGCCGGGTCGACTCGAGGTCGGGCTCGACCAATCGGTCGCGTTTCAGTTCGCTGAAGTTGTCGTAACGGACGAGCCACGACACGTGCTGCCAGAGCGCACGTGCCTCGTCGGGACCGGCGGTGGGATTGGAGATCACCGGGCCGAAGATGGCGGGCCCGTCGCCGCCGTCGAGCACGATGGCCGGGACGCCGAAAGCAGCCGTACGTTCGACCAGTGCCTCGTGGTCGGCCAGCAACCGATCGAAGGTGCCACGATCGGTCAGGGCATCGGTGAGCCGGTCCGACGGCAGGCCGGCGGCGGAGAGCGCGTCGCGAATGACCTGGTGGTCGTCGAGGTCGAGCCCGGCGTGGTGTCGGGCCGCACCAAGGGCATGGTAGAAGCGCCCGAGGGCCTCGTTTCCGTCGGTGTCGCGCACCAGCACACAGGTACGGAGCGCAGCCACTCCACGGGCCGACTCGACATCGAGGTCGGCCATGTCGCCGTGGTGGTTCTGGATAGCCAGCGAGAACACGTCCCACTCGACCTCGAGATCGCCCAGCTCGACGAGCTGTTCGACCCATATCGAGGTCTGGAAACACCATGGTCAGATGGGGTCGAAATGGAAGTCGATCTTCTCGGTCGGCATCGCACCGACCCTATCGGGGCCCGCCGGTCGCAAGTCGCGCCGAACCCCCGTAGCATGGTCAATCGCTCGCGGCCGAAAGGTGCGCCCACACCAGGCCTGTTCCGAGGAAAGAACGATGTCGAAGATCTGTCAGGTAACCGGACGCAAGCCGGCGTTCGGCAACAACGTGTCCCACTCGCACCGCAAGACGCGGCGTCGTTGGGATCCCAACATCCAGAACCACCGTTTCTGGGTTCCCTCCGAGCGGCGCTGGATCAACCTCACCGTCTCGGCCAAGGGCATCAAGACGATCAACAAGCACGGCATCGAGAAGGTGCTGGCCGACATGCGCAAGCGTGGGGAGAAGGTCTGATGCCGGCCGGTTCCGACAAGCGACCCATCATCAAGCTCAAGTCCACCGCCGGGACGGGCTATACGTACGTGACCACCAAGAACAAGGTGAATCAGCGCGAGCGCATCGAGCTGAAGAAGTACGATCCCGTCGTTCGCAAGCACGTGATCTTCAAGGAAGAGAAGTAACTCTTCCCGTTAGGGAGTGCTGATGCCCTCGATCGACGACGGGCGTGAGATCCTGTCGGCGGTTCTGGTCACCGACGATCCGCGTCCGGGGCTGTGGGAGTACGTCGACTCCGGTCTGGCCGACGTCTTCGTACCCGAGCTGCCGGCGCTTCGCCTCGAGCAGGATCCGATCCACCGACACAAGGACGTGCTGGCGCACACCATCGCGGTGACGGCCCAGACGCGGGCCGATCTGAGGCTCCGCCTGGCTGCGCTGTTCCACGATGTCGGCAAGCCCCGCACGCGGCGTATCGACGACGAGGGTGTGACGTTCCGTCATCACGAGGTCGTCGGGGCCAAGATGACGCGGAAGCGGCTGCGCGAGCTCGGCTACGACGACGACGTCGTGGACGACGTGACCGAGCTGGTCAGGTTGTCGGGACGGTTCAAGGGATTTGCAGCCGGCTGGAGCGACTCGGCCGTACGGCGGTACGCCCGCGACGCCGGGCACCTCCTCGGCTTGTTGAACGAGCTGGTCCGGGCCGACTGCACCACGCGACACGAACACAAACGGGTGGAGCTCCACGGCCACGTCGACGAGCTCGAAGCTCGTATCCATGCCCTGGCCGAGGAGGACCGACGCAATGCCGAGCGACCTCTGCTCGATGGCGGGGCGGTCATGGCCCACCTCGGGATCGAACCGGGTCCCGACGTGGGTTCGGCCCTGAAGTTCCTGCTCGCGCTGAAGCGCGCCGAACCCGATCTCGACGAGGCAGCCACCACTGCTCGCCTCGACGAGTGGTGGGCGGCCCGCAGCCGCTGAACGTCACCCGCCTCGGAACTCGGGCCGCCGCTTCTCGATGAAGGCCCGCACGCCCTCGGCGTAGTCGTCGCTCTCGTAGCACGCCACCCAGAGCTCCTCGACCCGATCGGGCGAGCGCTGGTGGTCGGGACGAACTCGGTCGGTGAGGGCGAACTTGGCGGCGCGGAGGGTGAGCGGAGCCAGAGCGGCGATTCGGGTGGTCACATCGTCGATGGTCGCCTGGAGCTCGAGCTTGGGCACCGGGTGATGAACCAGACCGAGCATGGCGGCCTCGAGCGAGTCGATGACCCGGGCCGTCAGCACGAGCTCCTTGGCGGTGGCCGTCCCGACGAGATCGGCCAGCAGGCCCAAGCCGTCGGGTGGATAGCCGATGCCGAGCCGGGCCGGCGGGACGGCGAAGGTGGCGTCGTCGGCTGCGTACCGCAGATCGGCGCACGCCGCGAGGGCGAGCCCGCCGCCCCGACACGGACCGTGGATGGCGGCGACAGTGGGCACCGGTGACTCCAGCAACGCCTCGTGGGCTCGGCGTTCCGCGTCGGCGTACGAGCGCCAGTTCGCAGCCGTGCGCAGCGTGGCGAACTCGGAGATGTCGGATCCGGAGCAGAACGCCGCCGTGCCCGCCCCCGATATCACGATCACCCGAACACCGGCCTCGACGAGCTGGTCGATGGCGGTTGGCAGCGCCTCGTACATGGCGAGGCCCATCGCGTTGTGACGACCGGGGCTGTCGATCGTGAGCGTACCGACCATGGCGCGCACGTGGGTGAGGATTCGGCCGGGTGCCGCGACGGGAGTGGTCATGTCGGTCACGGTATAACGGGGTGGTGGCGCGAGCCGTTCCTGCCTGACGCAGCCGGACGGGGCGAGGCGGCGCTGCCCGATCGGATCGCCGCGCTTCGTCGGGGGTTCGACGGTGGGTTCGCCGCCTGCTGAGCCGGTGCTACTGGAGGCTTCCGGTCTCACCACCGTCGACCGCGATGGCCGCACCGGTGATGAAGCCGGCATGCTCGCCGCACAAGAACGCCACGACCGCACCGAAGTCGTCGGGGTCGCCGAGATGTCCGACCGGAATGGCCGCCGCCGCGGCGTCGACATTGTCGCCGACCAGGTCGAGGAGCCGGCTCGTACGGTGACTGCCGGGCTGAACGGTGTTCACGGTGACGCCGCTTCGGGCCACTTCGAGCGCCAGCGTCTTCAGATACGACGTGACGGCCGCGCGCACGGTGTTCGACAACACCATGTCCGACATCGGCTCGCGTACCGATTTCGACGTGACGCCGACGATGCGACCCCACCCTCGGTCGACCATCTCGTCGATGACTGCGGTGCACATCGTGACCGCCGACTGGAGCATCAGATCGACAGCGTCTCCGAGCTCGGCGGCGCCCAGCACGCGGGCCTGGCCCCGCGGGGGGCCGCCACTGTTGGTGACGAGGATGTCGACACCGCCCAGATGCTCGTGCGCACGGGCGATGAACGACGTGGCACCATCGAGGGTGGAGACGTCGGCTTGAATCGCATGGGCACCAGGAAGCTCGTTGGCGGCGGCGACGAGGCGATGGGGATCGCGGCCGCAGATCACCACGTCGCAGCCTTCGTTCACCAGCGCTTTGGCGGTGGCGAACCCGAGACCCGATGACGACGCCGCGACGACGGCCCGCTTACCTGCAATACCCAGATCCATTCCCCGGACCCTAGTGGCGTCAGGTCTCGAGCTGCTGCGAGAGCGACTCGACCGCTTCGATGAATTCCTCGACCATCTCGAACACCACCTGGGTTGCGGTCTTGCGCTGATTCATGGTGCCGACCACCTGCCCGACGAAGTAGTTGGCCAGCTTCTCGGCCCCCGACCCGGTGGTGTGGGCGGCACGCGCGATGCGTCGTTGGGCCTCGGCGGCGAGCACGGGCTGAAGCGGCATACCGAGAGGCGCCGGGGTGTCGGCGCGCTCCCACTCGTCGGTCCACGCCGAGCGCAGCATCCTCGCCGGTTTGCCGGTGAGCGACCGCGATCGCAGGGTGTCGGCCGACGTTGCCGCCAGGAACTTCTCCTTCACCACAGGATGGGTTTCGGCCTCGTCGGTGGTGAGCCAGACCGACCCGCACCACACGCCTTGGGCGCCGAGCGCCATGGCGGCCGCCATCTGGCGGCCACGGCCGATGCCACCGGCGCCCAGAACGGGTATGGCGACGGCGTCGACGATCTCGGGTATCAGCACCATCGAACCGATCTCACCGGTGTGGCCGCCCGCCTCGGAACCCTGGGCCACGATGATGTCGACACCGGCGGCTTCGTGTCGTTCGGCGTGAACGGCGCGGCCCGCGAGAGCGCCGACCAGTCGGCCCGCCTCCTTCACGCGGTCGATCAGGAACTGGGGTGGGGGACCGAGGGCGTTGGCCACGAAGGCCGTGCCGTGGGCGAGGGCGATGTCGAGCTGGGGTCCCGCGGAGTTGGCCGAGAACGGGGCGTCGTCACCACTGCCGTCGATGGCCGTGCCCGACCGTGTGTCGTCGCCCGGCGGCAGCTCGGGTACGTCGTACCGGGCGAGGATGTCGTTCACGAACTCGACGTGTCCGGCCGGGATGAGCTGGCGGATGTCGTCCATCGAGTAGCCACCACCCTCGTCGCCCGCGTACCGGGCCGGCACGATGAGGTCGACGCCGTAGGGCCGATCTCCGATCTCGTTCTCGATCCAACCGAGGTCGATCTCGAGCTGCTCGGGCGAATGGGCGACCGCGCCCAGCACGCCGAGCCCGCCGGCCTTCGAGACAGCCGCGACCACGTCGCGGCAGTGACTGAAGGCGAGGATCGGGAACTCGATCCCCAACATCTCGGTGACATCCGTTCGCATGGTGGTTGCTCACTTCCCTTGGTCGGGTCGGCGGGTCTCGGCCCAGGTCTTGCCCTTCTCCACGTTCGGTTCGCGGGGAAGCCCGAGCGCCTGCTCGGCGATGATGTTGCGCTGGATGGCCCAGGTGCCACCGCCGAGGGTGATAGCGGGTGAGAACAAGTAGCCGTAGTGCCAGACGGGGTCGACGGCGGGGAACTGGCTGGCCTCGCCACGGGGAAAGTTGATCTCGGTCGCGCCGTGACGCATGGGTGGGGGCACCTCGCCTTCGGGGCCGGACCCCTCGAGCATCCCGCTGGTGCCGGCGAGGTCCTTGGCCAGCTCGAGCACCTCTTGGCCGTGTTCGTCGGCCATCAGCTTCTGGATCGACGCCTCGGACCCCGGCGTGCGGCCCTGGAGCTTCGCGCTCAGCGTGCGCAGTCGGTTGAGGCGCAGGACCTCGGCGTGGATGTGGAGGCGGGCCAGGCGATCGCGTCGCAGCGGGTCGGTCTCGCCGCCGCGGTGCCTGACCAGATCGAGCAACACCTCGGCCGACGGGCCCTCGCCCCACATCGATCCCGCCGACGAGAGCGACACCCGTTCGTTGGCCAGCGTGACCTTGGCCAGTCGCCAGCCGTCGCCCTCCTCGCCGATGCGCATGCGCTCGTGCAGTCGCACGTCGTCGAAGAACACCTGGTTGAACGAGTGCGCAGTGGTCATGTCGACGATGGGTGACATCGTGATGCCGGCGCTGTCCATCGGACAGACGAAATAGGAGATGCCGCGGTGCTTGGGTGCGTGCGGGTCGGTGCGGGCGATGAGGATGCCCATGTCGCTGCCATGGGCGCCGCTCGACCAGATCTTCGACCCGTTGATCACGTACTCGTCACCGTCACGCTCGGCTCGCGTCGCCAGCGCGGCCAGATCCGAACCGGCGTCGGGCTCGGAGAACAACTGGCACCAGATCTCCTCGTGGTTGAAGATCTTCGGCAGGAACCGCTGCTTCTGCTCCTCGGTGCCCGCCAACAGGATCGTGGGCGCCGCCCAGCCGATGCCGATGGCATTGCTCGCCAGCTCGCGTCGATGGCCCGAACGTCTCACCTTCACGCCCTGCAGCTCCTGCTGGATGATGATCTGGTGCACCGGGTCGGCATCGAGGCCCCACGGCTGCGGCCAGTGGGGCACCACGTACCCGGCCTCGGCCAGCTCGTGCTGGGTCGGCTCGGGATGGGCCGCCAGCCACGCCCGAACGGCGAGACGGCGGGGGTCGTCATCGGCGGGTAGGTCGAAGTCCATGGGCTCCTCGCGGTCGGGGAAGGCCGGCCAGGACGATGTCGACCATCGTGTCGGCGGCGAGCTTCGGTGAAGTGCGCAGGTGCGGGATCACCTCGGGGCGGGCGAAGTCACGACCGAGGCCGGCAATCACACGGGCCACGGCCACCGTGTCGACGTCGGCGATCTCGCCCCGCTCGACGGCAAGTTCGAGCAGGCACCGGGTGACATCGACCAGGTAGTCGGAGTGCGCCGCGTTGAGCTCGGATCCGGCCCGGATGGCGGCCATGTCGTTGGCGAACTCCTCGGTGATGGTGCTGACCGCCACCGTCGCCGCCCCCAGATAGGAGCGGATCGCCTCGAGCGCGGTCATGTCGGCCTCGATGGCGGCGTGGGCGGCACGGCCGACGGTTCGGAGGTTGCGGTCGACCACGGTCAACACGAGCTCGTCTCGGCTCGGTGCCAGGCCGTAGAGGGTGCGCAGCGAACAGTTGAGCCGGCTCGCGAGCTCGGCCATGGTGACATCGGCGAACCCCTTGTCGAAGATGCGCCCGAGCTCGTCGAGGAGCTCGCGCTGGCGCTGGGTGAGTCGGTGTTCTCGGTCGCGGCTGAGCACCGGAGCCGGCGCAGGGACGGTGCGGACTCGATCGACGAGTGAAGCCGTCATGACACCAGCATCTCCGGGATGTCGACGACCCGGGCGCGCAACCACTCGCCGAGGCTCTTGGCCTGGCCGTCCTGGCGCGTCGATGCGGCCACTCCCTGCTGGAGCAGGCCGTGGATCACGAAGTTGATCGACCACAGGTTGGGGAGCCGATGGCGGTCGATGACCAGTCCGGCCGACTCGGGCAACAACGTGCGGAGTCGCTCGGTGGTCAGGAACTGGTCGATCCAGACGAACGCCGCTCCGCTGCGGGTGAACACCCCGAGGTTCGCGTCGCCGCCCTTGTCGCCCGAGCGAGTGCCGACGATCCGCCCGAGGGGGAGACGAGTGGTGGGGCCGTCGGGCGCGGCGGGCAGCTCGGGCGAGACGGCCTCGACGATCACCGGTTCGTCGGGGACCGGGGCGGTGGAGTCGACCACGTTCCCCCCGACGCCGAGCACCACCACGTGCTGGGGAACCAGGTCGGCGGGTATCCGCGCCGGCCGGTAGACGCCGAAGGCCTTCGCCGCCCCGGCGTTCAGGGCGTACATGCCGGGGATCGTGGCCAGCGCCAGCTCGTTGACCGCGGCTGACAGCTCCCGGCCGAGCTTGGCCTCGTCGGGGTCCTTCACCGTGAGGCGCCAGCTCGCGGTGGCTTCCTCGTTCGACATCGGGTCGGCCTTGTCGGTGCGCACGACAGCCGAGGTCACCTCGGCGTAGTCGGAGGGTTCCCTCGGGCACGCCCGCCAGAACGCGGCATCGACCAAGGCTGCCTTCTCGTCGATGTCGAGTCCGGTGAGGGCGATGCTCAGGTCACGGCGGAAGCCACCGAGGCTGTTCATCGCCACCTTCAGCGTGGGTGGGGGTGGTTCGCCCCTGGTGCGGTGTATCCGGACCCGATCGGGGGCCATCTGCTCGAGGGCGATGGTGTCGAAGCGGGTGGTCACGTCGGGACCGAGATACGCAGGGGCACCGATCTCGTAGAGCAGTTGGGCGGTCACGGTTCCGACGGTGATCGCCCCACCGGTTCGGTCGTGCTTGCCGATCACGCTCGATCCGTCGGACGCGATCTCCGCCCAGGGGAAACCGGTGTGGTCGAGGCCGGGTATCTCGGTGAAGAACGGGTAGTTGCCCCCGGTCGTCTGGGTGCCGCATTCGACGACGTGTCCGGCCGCCACCGCACCCGCCAGTGCATCCCAGTCGTCGCGCCGCCACCCGTGGTGCCAGGCGGCCGGACCGCAGACGACCGCGGCGTCGGTCGTACGTCCGGTGATGACGATGTCGGCGCCGCGGTCGAGGGCGTCGACGATGCCCCAACAGCCCACGTAGGCGTTGGCGCTCACGAAACCCGACGGGTCGTCGAGGGGTTCGCCGGTCTCGAAGTGCTCGAGGGCCACGCCCGCCGCCGCCAACTCGTCGAGGCGGGGCAGGAGGTCGTCGCCGCTGACGTGGGCGATCGTCGGTGACAGTCCGAGTCGAGCGGCTACCTCGGCGACGGCCTCGGCGCAGCCGTCGGGGTCGAGTCCACCGGCGTTGGCGACGACCTTGATGCCGCGGTCGAGGCAGGAACCCATCACGTGTTCCATCTGGGTCACGAAGGTCCGTGCGAATCCGCCGCCCGGGCGTTTCGCCCGGGTGCGGGCCAGGATGAGCATCGTGAGCTCGGCGAGCCAGTCTCCGGTGAGGACATCGATCGGCCCGCCGTCGACCATCTCGCGGGCAGCCGACAGTCGGTCGCCGTAGAAACCCGAGCAGTTGGCGATCCGAACGGGTTCAGCCATCACCAGTACCCGCCTCACGGACATCAATGGTCAAGAGGAGGGCTCCGGTGTCGACCTGGTCGCCCACGCCGACCACGACCGCGTCGACGACGCCCGCGAAGGGTGCGGTCACGTGATGTTCCATCTTCATTGCTTCGAGCACCACGAGCAGCTGACCGGCCTCGACGAGCTCGCCGACGTCGACCCGAACGTCGATCACCGCACCGGGCATCGGAGCGATCAAGCCACCGGTCGGTGCCTCGGAGCCCGGCGGTGGGAACCGAGGGAGGATCGTGAGCGCGATCGTGGTGTGCAGCATCTGCACGTGGAGCACCTGGCCGGCTCGGGTCACGCGACACACCCGTCGGACGCCGTCGACGGTGATGTCGATGTCGGTGTCCGACCAGCGGTGCACGACGGCTCGTCGCTGGGGATCGAGCCGGAACGAGCCGTCGCGGTCGGCCCGATACTCGACGCGGCGCCGATCACCGTCGGCAAGGACGAAGGTGGCGTTTTCGGCCGGGAGCCGTGCGTTGCGCCAGTTCGACGGCGCCGTCGGCCAAGTGGTGTCGGCGGTTCGGTTGGCCCCCTGGAGCCACAGCGCACCGATGACGGCCGCGTCGTCGCGGTCGGCGTCGGCGGCCACATCGGTGCCGAGACGGTCGATGAAGTCCGTGGTCGTTGCGCCGTCGAGGAAGGCATCGGAGCGCAAGGCGGCGGCAAGGAAGTCGCGATTGGTGGTCACGCCCCCCAGGTGCAGGCCTTCGAGGGCGAGCGCCAGTCGTCGGGCTGCTTCGTGGCGCGTCGGGGCGCACGAAATCATCTTGGCGAGCATGGGATCGAAGTCGACCCCGACCGTCGAGCCCGACTCGACGCCCGAATCGATCCGCACGCGGGGCCGGTCGGCGGGAGCGAACGCGGCCAGCGTGCCACTGGCCGGAAGAAATCCTGCGGCTGGGTCCTCGGCGTACAGCCGAGCCTCGATGGCATGGCCCGCAAAGGCGATGTCGTCCTGGTGGTACCCGAGCGGTTCGCCTCCGGCGATGCGCAGCTGCTCGCGTACGAGATCGATGCCGGTGATCTCCTCGGTCACGGGGTGCTCGACCTGGAGTCGGGTGTTCACCTCGAGGAAGAAGAACGCTCGGGTGTCGTCGTCGACGAGAAACTCCACCGTGCCGGCCGACTCGTACCCGATCGACCGGGCCAGGGCCAGCGCGGCATCACCCATGGACGAACGCATGGTGTCGTCGACGACGGGCGACGGCGACTCCTCGATGATCTTCTGGTGGCGGCGCTGGATCGAGCATTCGCGTTCGCCGAGATGTACGAGCGATCCGTACCGGTCACCGAGGATCTGGATCTCGACGTGGCGCGAGCGGGCCACGTAGTGCTCGAGGAAGACCCGGTCGTCGCCGAAGGCTGATGCGGCCTCTCGTCTCGACGCATCCACCGCCGCGCCGAGGTCGGCCGCGGCCCGTACGACCCGCATTCCCTTTCCGCCTCCCCCGGCCGATGCCTTCACCAGCAGCGGGTAGCCCACCTCTCCGTCGTGCGCTGGGTCCTCGGACGACGGAAGGGTGGCGACCCCGGCGGCGATGGCCATGCGCTTGGCTGCGATCTTGTCGCCCATCGCCTCGATGACCGACGGCGGTGGACCGACCCACGTGAGACCGGCGGCCTCGACGGCTCGGGCGAAGCCGGCATTCTCGGACAGGAATCCGTAACCCGGGTGCACCGCGTCGGCTCCCGAACTGATGGCGGCGGCGATCATCGCATCGGTGTCGAGGTAGCTGGTGTCGAGCCGAAGGGCGAGGTCGGCCTCGCCGACGAAGGGGGCGCCGGCATCGGCGTCGACGTACACCCCGATGCAGTGCATGCCCATCGAGCCGGCGGTGCGGAAGACCCGCCTGGCGATCTCGCCACGGTTGGCCACGAGAAGCGACGTGATGGTCACAAGCGGAACACCCCGTAGCCCTCGGCGCCCTCGATGGGGCGGTTGCCGACCGCGCTGAGGCAGATGCCGAGCACCGTCCGCGTGTCGCGGGGATCGATGATGCCGTCGTCGCTGATGGCGCCGGTTGCCGCCAACGCGAGCGATCCCTTCTCTTGGATGTCCTCGACGGCGGCGACGATCTGTGCATCGGCCTCCTCGTCGAACTCGATGCCCTTCCGGGCGGCCTGGCCCCGGCGCACCATCGACATCACGCCGGCGATCTGTTTGGGGCCCATCACGGCGATCTTGGCCGTCGGCCACAGGAACGTGAAGCGGTTGCCGAAGGCTCTTCCCGACATGCCGTAGGTGCCCGCGCCGTATGACGAGCCGATGATCACCGTGAGATGCGGGACCGTCGAGTTCGACACGGCATTGATCATCTGGGAGCCCTTCTTGATGATGCCGTCGGCCTCGAAGTCCTTCCCCACCATGAACCCGGTGATGTTCTGGAGGAACAGCAGCGGAATGTCGATGTGGTTGCACAGCTGCACGAAATGGGCGGCCTTCTGCGCCGAGTCGGGGTAGATCACGCCGTTGTTGCCGAGCACGCCGATGGGGTAGCCGTGAATAGATGCCCAGCCGCACACCATCGAGGGCCCGAAGCGGGGCTTGAACTCCTCGAATCGCGACCCGTCGACGGTACGGGCGAGCACGTCGCGCACGTCGACGGGCTGGCGGAGGTCGCGACTCACCAGGCCCAGCAGCTCCTCGGGGTCATGCATCGGCTCGTCGACCCGCAGCGGTGCCGCCGGGTGCGGTTTGCGCCAGTTGAGGTGGGACACGACCTCGCGGCAGAGGCGAATGGCGTCCATCTCGTCTTCGGCCAGGTACTCGCCGAGGCCCGAGACCTCCGCGTGCATCCGAGCGCCACCCAGCGATTCGGCGTCGCTGTCCTCACCGGTGGCCATCTTCACGAGCGGCGGCCCGGCGAGGAAGGCGTGGGTCTGCTCCTTGATCACGATGTTGTAGTCGGACATCCCGGGTTGATAGGCGCCGCCTGCGGTCGACGACCCGAACACCACGCACACGGTCGGGATGCGCATCTTCGACAGTTCGGTCATCTCGTAGAAGAAGCGACCGGTCTCCGCGAAGTGCTCGACACGGGCGCCTCCCACGGCGGCACCCCGCTTCACGGCGTCGGGGTCGATGCGGAGGTCGCCACCCGATGACTCGACGAAGCTCACGTAGGGCATGCGGTTGTCGCGGGCGATCTCGAGGGCCCGCATCCACTTCTTGGCTGCGTACGGCGTGAGTGCCCCGGCGAGCACCGTGGGGTCGTTGCCCATGATCACGCACTCGGTACCGGCGATGAGACCGATGCCGGCCACCATGCCTCCGCCGATCGCGTAGCTCGAGCCGTATCCGGCCAGGGGGGAGATCTCGAGGAACGGGCTGTCGGGATCGATCACGTTGGCGATCCGTTCGCGAATGGGGAGCTTGCCCCGCCCGCGATGGCGCTCGAGCGCCGCCGGGCCACCGCCCACGTCAGCCTGATCGAGGAGCTCGTCGATGATCGCGAGCTGTTCGAGCATGTCGTCGCGGTTGGTGACGAAGGCTTCGGACCCCACGTCGAGCGTCGACGGCAGCGGGGGAGCGAGGAGGGCGCGGTTCACCGTCGCAGCGTAGGGACGGTAATGAAACTATGTCAAGATTACCTCTCGGGTCCGGGGATGGCTAGAGTGCCGCTCATGGTCTCTGCCGCCGACATTGCCGCCGATCTCGCCGCCGAGCAGGCGGTCCTCGACCGCATCGTCGAGCCGCTCGACGCCGAGCAGTGGCACCTCGACACGCCGAGCCCCCGCTGGCGCATCGCCGACCAGATCGCCCACCTCGCGTACTTCGATCACATGGCCGCGTTGGCCGTCACCGATCCTCCGGCGTTCGCCGAACACCGCGACCAGCTCTTCGCCGCCGATTTCTCGAGCCCCGAAGCGATCGACGCCTTCACGCTGGGCGCAGCACGAGACCTCTTGCCGGCCGAGCTGCTCGCCCATTGGCGGGCCGCTCGATCGGAGCTGGACGCGGCCGCCGCCCGGCTCGACGACCACACCAGGATCGACTGGTACGGACCGTCGATGAGTGCCCGATCGTTCCTCACCGCCCGCCTCATGGAGGTCTGGGCCCACGGCCAGGACGTCGCCGACGCGCTCGACGTCGACCGCCCGGTGACCGACCGCATCCGCCACATCGCCCAGCTGGGCTTCATCACACGAGAGTGGACCTACGCGAACCGCGGGCTGCCGGTGCCCGACACCGACGTCCGGGTCGAGCTCACTGCGCCTTCGGGCGCAACGTGGACGTGGGGTCCCGACGATGCCCCGTCCACCCTGGTCGGCTCGGCGCTCGACTTCGTTCTGGTCATCACGCAGCGCCGCAATCCGGCCGACACCGATCTCGTCACCTCGGACCCATCGGTACGCGAGTGGCTGACCATGGCCCAGGCCTTTGCCGGTCCTCCCACCGATGGTCCCACACCTCAGCAGCGCGGCGGGAACAACCGATCAGACGACGCCTGAACCGCCCCGCGGGAGCGCGAAGAAGGTGACCGACACGTAGTGCACCGCCACCCCGGCGGTGACCAGCACGTGAAAGACCTCGTGGTAGCCGAACCATGTGGGCCAGGGGTCGGGTCGTTTCACCGCATACACCGCCGCGCCGACCGAGAAGAGCACACCGCCCACCACCATCAGCACGAAACCGGCGAGCTCCATCCGGTCCCACATCTGCCCGATGGCGGGCAGGATCGCCCAGCCGCACACGATGTAGGGGATGATCGTGACCCAGCTCGGCGCGGCGGGCCAGACGATCTGGGTGGCGATGCCGATGACGGCGCCGATCCACACTGCCGCGAGGATCAGGTGCCCTGACGAGTCGGGCAACACGAACAGACTGACGGGCGTGTAAGTGGCGGCGATGGCCACGAAGATCATCGAATGATCGAGCCGCTTCCAGAAGCCGCGTACGCCGGGCTTCCAGGCGAAGCGGTGATAGGTGGCGCTCACGGCGAACAACGCGGTGATGGCGCCGGTGTACAGGCCCGCTACCAGTCGGGTGCCGGCTGGAGCCATGGCGATCACGATCGGGGCGAGGGTGACGGCGACAACGGCCGACGCGGCGTGCATCCACCCTCGCAGAACGGGCTTGACCCCTTCGAAGGGGGCGGCAAAGCGCATGATCGTCATGCTAGGTGACCGTGATCCATCCCGCGCTGCGGCGATCAGATCGCCACGCCGAGCAGACGCGTGCGTTTCACCGCGCGCATGCCGGCGACCAGGCTGAGCATGGCGGCGAGCCAGGCGATACCACCGATGAGCAGGGTCGAGGTCCTCGAGGCTCCGAACAGCGTGCCGGTCGACTGGGTGTAGGCGAGGACGATCATCGGCAGCGTCACCAGCCCGGAGGCCTGTTGAGCGGCGATGGTCGACTTCACCCGCGCCGAAAGCCGCAGCACCAACGTCATCGCGAAGATCAGGAACGGCGGGACGAACCAGAGCATGAGGATCCACCAGTCGGTAGTAGGGAAGAACCAGCCGCCCACTTTCGGGCCCACGACCGTGTTGACGAGAACCGAGTACACGCCGAAACCGAGGAAGGTCGCGGCGTAGCCAGGGAGGAAGCTGGCCAGGAGCTTGCCGACGTAGATCTCGTCGGTTCCCGCCGGCGAGTGGGCCAGGAACTCGCCGGTGCCCCGTTCGCGTTCGCCGACCATGGTGGCGGCGCCGATCGCGGTCGAGATCGTGAGGGGCACGATGACCGCCAGCGGGGCGAAGAGATAGACGGCGAGGGCGTACTCGGTGCGGGCCGACGGGGTGTCGCCGCGCAACGCGGCCTGCGCCTTCTCCGGCAGGACGTCGAGGGTGGCCGAGATCCGGCTGACGGTGCCCACCTCGCCCAGCCAGCCGATGGCCAACAGCATCAGCCCGGGCAGGATCAGGAAGAACAGGGCGGCGAGCACACCGAGGGGGATCAGGAAATCCTTGGACGTCAGGAGCTGGCGGAGGTCGGTGCGGGTGACGACGAGCATGCGGCGGTAGTTCACGATCGAGCCTTCTCGGCGAGCTGGTCGGGCCGGTCGCGACGGACGCGGAAGTAGAGATCCTCGAGCGATGGCTTCTCGGGCTCGAGTCGGGTGACCCTCACACCTGCGCCGACGAGGGCGGCGTTCAGATCGGCGATCTGCTCGGCCGAGTCGACCTCGACGCGAACGCCGTGGTGCGTGGCGGATGCGACGAAGCCGAGGTCGCGAAGGGTGTCGACCGTGAGGCCGTGAAGTGCGTCGACGGTCACGGCGGGCCGCGTCCAGTATCGCGAGATCAGCTCGTGCTGGCTGCCGGCGAGAAGGCAGCGGCCGTCCTCGAGCATCACCACGTGATCGGCCAACCCCTCGGCTTCGGCGAGCAGATGGGTGCACATCACGACCGTGCGGCCACCGTCGGTGAGCTCACGGATGAGGGCCAACACTGCGTAGGACGACTCCGGATCGAGACCCGACGTGGGTTCGTCGAGCAGCAACAGCTGGGGGTCGTGCAGGACCGCCCTGGCGAGCGCGAGGCGCGTCTTCATGCCGGTCGAGTAGCCCCCGACCGACAGGTGCAGGGCATGATCGATGGCGAACCGACGGGAGGCATCGGCGATGCGGTCGTCCCCGTGGTCGACGCCGTACAGGGCAGCGGCGTACTTCAGGTTGGCGAGCCCCGACAGACGGTCGTACAGCGAGGGCTTGGCCGATACCACACCCGTGCGCGATCGGACCGACTCCCCGTCATCGACCGGGTCGAGGCCGAAGGTGCGCACCGTGCCGCCGTCGGGTTCGAGAGCACCGGTCATCATGCGCAGCGCCGTCGTCTTCCCAGCACCGTTGGGTCCGAGAAGCACGGTGATCGCACCGTGTCCCACGAGGAGGTCGAGCCCGGCAATGGCTTCGACCTGACCGAAGCGACGTTCGACACCGACCAGCTCCACGATGGGAGCACCTACAGCGGCAGATTCGGGGTGGGCGGGCGGCCGCGTGGCGACGTCGGTCACGTGGTGTTCATCGGCAGTTCCACCCCCGAGTTGAGACGCACCCGTAACCTGTGTCCGTCCACGAGCGAGCGATCGCCCCCCGAGGAGTCCCCATGACCCGCCCGTCTCCCCCCGATGATCTCACCCTGGTGGTGATGGCCGCAGGGCTGGGCAGTCGATTCGGTGGCACCAAACAGCTGGCCGAGGTGGGTCCCGACGGCGAGGCGTTCCTCGACTTCGCCATCGATGACGCTGTTGCGGCCGGGGTGTCACGCGTGGTCCTCATCATCCGAACCGACATCGAGGCCGACGTCCGGGCCCATCTCGCGAGGCGTGAACGGGCTGTTCCCGTCGACTTCGTCCGCCAGGACGAGCTGGGTCCGGCCCGAGCCAAACCGTGGGGTACCGCTCACGCCATCCTGACGGTGGCACCGCTGGTGAAGGGGCCCTTCATCGTGGTGAACGCCGACGACTACTACGGCGTCTCGTCCTATCGAACGCTCGCCGAGGCGATGAGCGACATGCCGAGCGACCGGATCTACCTCATGGCCTTCGCGCTCGGACGCACCCTTCCGGCGACCGGAACGGTGAGTCGCGGCGTGTGTGCCACCGAGGGCAGACGGCTGGTCGAGCTGGTGGAGACCCATCTGATCGGGGGCACCGACGATGTCATCACCGTCGACGGCAAGATCGCCGATCTCACCGCCGAAACGCCCGTCTCGATGAACATGTTCGGCATGCCGGCGTCGTTCCTCGACGAGCTGCCCCAACGGTGGAGCAGATGGTTCGACGAGAATGGTGACGGCGACAAGACCGAGTTCCTGTTGCCGACGGTGATCGCCGAGCTCATGGACGAGGGTCGGTTCCACGTCGAGGTGGTGACCACTGACGAGAACTGGATCGGTGTGACCAACCCCGACGACCTCGCCGTCGCCCGGCAGATCCTCGCGACCAAGCGAGGGTGACGGGAACGATCCGAGCCGGGTCGGGGTTGATGGCGGTAGATCGGTCCAAGGAGGACACAGCATGGGAATCTTCGGGAGAGACAAGACACAGATGGTGAGCGCCGACGAGGCGTTGCCGGGCCGGTCCGCCGAGATGCCGGTACCCGGCGCTCACTTCGTGAACGGCAACTCCCTCACCGGGCCTTTCCCCGAGGGCTTCGGCCGGATCGTCGTCGGCATGGGTTGCTTCTGGGGAGCCGAACGGAAGTTCTGGGAGGCCCCGGGCGTCTACACAACGGCGGTCGGCTACGCCGGAGGGCACACGCCGAATCCGACCTATGAGGAGGTGTGTTCCGGACGCACGGGTCACAACGAGGTCGTCCTGGCCGTGTTCGATCCGGCCGTCACCAGTTTCGAGAAGTTGCTCAAGGTGTTCTGGGAGAACCACAACCCGACGCAGGGAATGCGTCAGGGCAACGACGTCGGGACGCAGTACCGCTCGGCCATCTACACCCTCGACGCCGCGCAGCAGGCCGCAGCCGAGGCGTCGCGCGACCAGTACCAGGAAGAGCTTCGTACCGCCGGCTACGGCGACATCACCACCGAGATCCTCCCCATCGGTGACTTCTACTACGCCGAGGACTATCACCAGCAGTACCTGGCCAAGAACCCCATGGGGTACTGCGGCCTCGGCGGCACAGGCGTCAGCTGTCCGGTGGGTATCGTGACGGAATGATCCGAGGCCGGCCGTGAACGCTCCGACGTCGTGAGCGTCATCTCGGCCGACCAGGTCGCCAAGTCGTGGGGGTCCACGTCGGTCCTCACCGATGTCACCTTCGCCGTCGGCGATGGTCTCACCGGCCTGCTGGGCAGCAACGGCGCCGGCAAGACGACGCTCATCAAGTTGTTGCTCGGTCTCCATCTGGCCGATTCGGGCACGATGAACGTGCTCGGCGTCGACCCGGTCACCGCGGGCCCCGAGCTGAGACAGCGCATCGGGTTCGCGCCGGAGCATCACCACCTCCCGCCCGACGTTCACGCGGCCGACCTGGTGCGCCACATCGCCCATCTTCACGGCATCCCGGCGCGGGTGGCCACCGAGCGGGCCAGCGACGTGCTCTGGGAGGTGGGTCTGGGCGAGGAGCGGTTCCGCCCGATCGGCACCATGTCGACCGGTCAGCGCCAGCGGGTGAAGCTGGCCCAGGCGATCGCCCACGACCCGCGGCTCGTCGTGCTCGACGAGCCCACCGACGGGCTCGATCCCGTGCAACGCGACGACATGCTCGCCCTCATCCGGCGCATCGGTACCGACTTCGGCATCGACATCCTGCTCAGCTCCCACCATCTCCAGGAGGTCGAGCGGGTCTGCGACAACGTCGTGATCCTCGCCGACGGCGTCGTGCGCCGCGCCGGCAACATCACCGAACTGCGCGGGGCCACGGCCGGGGTCGTGGTCGAGATCGACGAGCACCACGAAGAGTTCGCCCGCCGCCTCACCGAGGCCGGCTATGCCGTCCAGCAATCGGTCGAGGGACGGTTCGCCATCGAGGGCGACCAGGTCGCCCTGGCCGTGCGCAACGTGGTGGCCACGATGCAGATCGGGCTGTTGCGCCTCCAGCCCCGTACCGCCTCGCTCGAAGACGTGTTCCTCGAGGAGGTCAGGTGAGCGAAGCCCGCATCCACGACCAGGGCTATCGACGCTTCGAGGGAGAGCGCCTCGGGGTGTCGTCGGCCATCGTCGGGCTGATCACTCACGCCATCCAGCGGGTGCTGGGGTTGCGGCGACCGCTGAAGTCGAAGATCCTCCCCGGGCTGGTCCTCGCCATCTCGTTCGCGCCCGCCATCGTGTTCATCGGCCTTGCCGCCCTGCTGTCGGGTACCGACGTCGCCGAGGAGATCCTGCCCGGTTACAGCGACTACTACGGGTTCATCGTCATCGGCGTGCTCCTGTTCGCCGCGTTCGTGGCGCCCGAGGTCCTCTGTACCGACCGCACGTCGGGAATGCTGAGCCTGTACCTGTCTTCGCCGCTCACCCGCGACACCTACGTCCTGGCCAAGGCGGCGGCCGTCGTCTCCGTGCTGTTGACGGTCACGGTGGCCCCGTTGTTGTTGCTCCTCGTCGCCTACACGCTCGAGGGGGAGGGCCCGGGCGGGGTTCTCGACTTCATCGAGCTGTTCGCACGCATCGTGGCCGCTGGCACCGCAGCCGCGCTCATGCCGGCGTCCGTGTCGCTCGGCATCTCCAGCCTCACCAGCCGTCGTTCCTTCGCCAGCGCGGGCATCATCGTCGTCCTGGTGGCCGGATCGATCGTGGCCAACGTGCTCACCGAGCCGACCGGCCTCGACCTCGATCCCATCTTCGGCCTGTTCGACCTGTTCGGCCTGCCTTTCGAGCTGGCGGTTCGGATCCTCGGAGAGCGCAGCACCGACGGCGCGTTGAGCCGCCTCGACGATCCGGCCATCGTCGCCGGGAACGTCGGTTGGATCGTCGTCTTCGGACTGCTCACCCGATTCCGGTATCAGCGGGTGGCCGTGGACCGATGAGCGACCTGCCCGCCCCGCCGGCCCCCCCGCCGCCGGCACCTCCACCGCCGTCGGCACCGTCGGGTCCGCCACCGATGATCCGATGCGCGAGCGTCTCGAAGTTCTTCGGGCAGCTCGTGGCCGTATCCGACGTCTCCTTCGACATCGGCCCGGGTGTCACGGCGCTGTTGGGCCCCAACGGGGCCGGCAAGTCCACGTTGTTGCGCCTGATCACCGGCCAGGCAACACCCTCGAAGGGATCGGTCGAGATCCTGGGCCTCGATCCCCGTGGTGATCGCACCGTGGCCCAGATGCTCGGCGTCGCCCCCCAACAGGAGATGCTGTTCGACTCCCAGACGCCGCTCGAGTTCGTCGGTCTCGCCGCCACCCTCCAGGGTCTGGACGACTCCGAGACGGCGGCCCGGGCTGCGCTCGACAAGGTCGAGCTCGATGCCGACGATCCTCGGCCCATCGCCACCTACTCCAAGGGCATGCGCCAGCGGGTGAAGCTGGCCCAGGTCATCGTCCACGACCCGCAGATCCTGGTGCTCGACGAGCCCCTCACCGGCCTCGATCCCCGGCAGCGGCTCAGCATGATCAGCCTCTTGAAGAGCCTCGGAGCCGAAGGCCGGTGCGTCGTGGTCTCGAGTCATGTGCTCGAGGAGGTCGAGCGGATCGGCTCGCGCGTGCTCGTGATCGCCAAGGGTCGACTGGCCGCCGAGGGTGACTTCCACGAGATCCGTGCTCTCATGAACGACCGCCCGCACGGGGTCGAGCTGCGCTCCGATCGACCGCGCGAGCTGGCCATGCACCTGATCGGCGCCGGCGTCGTCGACTCGGTGACGATCGTCGGGGGGCTGCTCACGGTCGAGACCAACGATCTCTCCTCGTTCAGCCGCGCCGTCGCCCCGATCGCCGTGGCTGCGGCGGCCTCGCTCGACGAGATGAAGCCGCTCGACGAAGACCTCGAGTCCGTGTTCCGCTTCCTGGTCGGTTCGTGATGAACGAAGCGTCGACCATCTCACCCCCGTCCTCGGTTGTCGCGATCGTCGCCATGACGTCGATGTTCGTACGCGAGATGGTCACTCGCGGTCGTTTCGCCGCGCTCGGAGGCCTTGCCGCTCTGCTCGTACTGCTCGGGTTCGCCGCGCGCTTCGGCGACGACCGGCTTCAGACGGGCGGGGACGTGCTGGCCGGGCTGGGATTGGGCGTCGTGGTGCCCATCACCACGCTGGTGCTCGCCTCGGCCACGCTCGGACGCCTCCGTGGCGACCAGACCCTCGTCTACATCTGGTTGCGGCCGGTGCCCCGCTACACGATGGTGGCCGCCGCCACGGCGGCGACGCTCGTGCTGGCGCTTCCCCTCTGCGTCGGTTCGATGGTCCTGGCGGGGCTGCTCACCGGTGAGTCGGCGCTGATCGGCGCGTCGGCGGTGGCCGCCGTCGTGACCGTGGCCGGCTACACCGGCGTGTTCGTTCCGCTCGGCGCGGCCGTGAAACGGTCGTTCATCATCGGCTTGGTCTACGTGCTGGTTTGGGGCGGTCTCCTGGCCAAGCTCGGCACCGGATTCGCGTCCTTGTCCGTCGAGAGCTTCGGCGTTTCGGTCATCGAGAAGCTGGCCGATGTCGAGCTGTCGGGCGGCAATCTCGGGCTTGCCGCTTCGGTCCTGTCCGCGCTCGGATTCCTCGTCATGGGTGTCGCCGTGGCGACCTGGCAGCTCCGTCGCCGCGAGGTCGACTGATTCCGCCCGCCCCGTGCGGTCGGCGAAGCGATCGCCTGGCGATGCGGTAACAATGAGACGATGCGCCGTCGCTCCCTGTTCTCGATCCTCGTGCCGTTCGCGCTGGTGCTCGCCGTGGCCACCACTACCGGTCCGGCCGCGGCCCAGAGTGTCGACGAGGTCGTCGCGTCGGTCGATTCCCGCGGCTACTACATCGAGCCGGGCGCCGACGCCGACATCAACCAGATCGAGGCCATCACGTCGCAGTCGGCGTCGGACCGGCGACCGACTGCCGTGGTGCTGCTCGCCACCGAACCCACGACCATCATCGAGGACGATCTCGCCGCCGCGGTCGTCGAACAGGTCGACGGGATCTCGGCGGCGGTGGTCCTTTGGGGTCCGGCACCGGGCCAGCGTGGGCTCGGCGCCGCCGGACTCGACGGGGTCTACGGCGACGCCGAGATCGATGCCGCCGCCGACGCCGCTGTCGCCGCCAGCGTCGAGGGCTCCACGCTCACCGACCTGGCGGCGGCCTTCATCGGCGCGCTTCCCGCGGGCGATGCCGGCGCCGACACCGACGCCGACGCGGCCGACACCGGGGTCACCCCAGTGAGCACCGATGACGATTCCGGCGGTGGATTCCCCTGGATCATTCTCGTCGTCCCTGCGATCGGTCTGGCCGTCTGGCTGTTCTTCCGGAGCCGGCGTCGAAAGGCGCTCGGTGGTACGGCCGATCCGGCCGACATCGAGACCGCTCGGGCCGAGATCCGTGAACAGCTCGAAGTGGTGGCCAACGAGATCCTCGAGAACGAGAACACCGTAGGTCTGAGCGACAATGCCGAGGCCATCGAGCACTATCGACTCGCCTCCGAGACCTACAACGACGTGCTCGCACGACTCGACAGCACCACCAACCTGCTCGAGCTGGCCGAGCTCAACGACCGAGTCGACCATGCCCGTTGGCAGATGGAGGCCGCCGAAGCGCTGGTGGAGGGACGCCCCGTTCCGCCGGCTCCCGCGCCGGAGAAGCCGGCGGCCTGTTTCTTCGATCCGACCCATCGTCCGGGCAGTGTCGAAGCGACGGTGAAGACCGCTGCGGGTTCGAAGCTCGTGAACGTGTGTCCGTCGTGTGCGGCCAAGCTCGAACGAGGGGAGCGGCCCGACCCTCGGATGATCGACGTCGGTGGCCGCCGGGTGCCCGCGGCCAAGGCGCCCAGGTCCCACGGTGGGGCGGGGATGGGTGGCCTCGACATATTCGACATCGTGCTCGGTGGTCTCGGCGGCGTGCTCGGTGGCGCCCTCGGCGGGGGCGGTTCGGGTTCGTCGCCGGGCCCGGTGTCGATCGACTGGGGATCGGCCCTCGGCAACAAACGACGCACCCGGACCTCGAGTGGCGTGTTCGGCCCCGACCGGCTGCCGCCGCGTTCACCCGGACGATCCTCGGGCGTGTCGGTTCCGCGACGAGCCGGTGGTCGTTCCCGACGTAGGATGTAGCGCCCACGGACGGCCGCCGGTCACCTAAGCTCGCCGGCGAAACCAACCCACGGGAGAACGTGATGTTCAAGCGCATCGTCGACTATCTGAAGACGCTGTTCCGGGTGAAGGCCGAAGGTGCCATGAACCCCGAGATCGAGATCGAACAGGCGATTCAGAACGCCCGGGAGCAGGACCAGCGACTGCGCAGCCAGGCGGCCAAGGTCATCGCCCATCGCACGAAGCTCGAATCACGCATCGAGAGCGCAGCCGACGACGTCGGCGATGCCCGCGAGACCGCCAAGCAGGCGATCCTTCGAGCCGAGAAGGCCAAGGGCGAGGGTGACGCTGCGGGCGTCGAGCGCTGGACCAACGCCGCGTCGAGCTTGGCCATGAAGCTCCAGGCCTCCGAGAACAACCTCGACAGCCTGAAGGAGCAGTACGAGATCGCCGTGGCCCAGGCCGAGGAGGCGAAGACGGCCGTGCAGCAGAACGCCATGCGGGTCGAGGAGCTCGCCGCCAAGCGGCTCGAGCTGCTCGGTCAGATCGAACAGGCCAAGATGCAGGAGACGGTCAACGCGGCGGTCGAGTCGATGTCGGCGTCCATGGAGAAGGACAGTCCGTCACTGTCGAAGGTCGAAGCCAAGATCGAAGACCGTCTCACCGAGGCCAAGGCCAAGGCCGAGCTCCGGTCCGCCACCCCCGAGGGCGCCGAGACCGAGCTGCGAGAAGCTGTGTCGCTGGCCCGCGCCGACGACAAGCTCGCGGAGCTGCGAGCCGAGCTCGGGCTCGACTCCGCCGGCGAGCTCGAGGCCTGATTCCGGTTTCCCCGCCCGGGGAACGGTGTCGGACCAGGCCGATAGGGTGACCGGCATGGCCCCCAACCGATACCAGCGACGTCGCAAGAAGATGGCCATGGTCATCACGGTCATCGCGGTCCTGGCCCTGGCTGCGACCGTGATCATTCCGGCCATCGTCGCCATCCGGGGAAGCTGACGGGTGGCCGACTTCTTCCAGAACGGGAGCATCGCAACCTTGCACAACCTGCGGGGACGCACGGTCGAGTCGCTCGAGCAGGAGATGTCGTCCTGGGGCGACCGGGCCCCCATGGCGCTCGTCGTACCGTCGCTCTTCGAGGAGCTGAGCCGCCCGGCCCTCACGACGATCGTCGACGAGCTGACCGAGGTTCCCTACCTCGAGGAGATCATCATCGGTCTCGATGCCGCCGGGCCCGACGACTTCGCCGCGGCTCAGGCCTTCTTCTCCCGCCTGCCCCAGCGAACCCGGATCGTCTGGAACGACGGACCGCGAGTGGGCAAGGTGCAAGAAGAGCTCCGCGCCGCGGGGCTGGCGCCCGAGACGCCGGGAAAGGGCCGCAACGTCTGGTACTGCCTCGGCTACTTCCTGGCGTCGGCGCGGAGCCGGGTCGTGGCCATGCACGACGCCGACATCGTCACCTACGACCGCTCGATGCTGGCCCGACTGCTCTATCCCGTGGCTCATCCCACCTTCGGCTACGCCTTCTCGAAGGGGTACTACTACCGGTCCGGCGGCGGCACCATGAACGGACGAGTCGCCCGCCTCCTGGTCACGCCTCTGGTGAGGGCACTGAAGGCAACCATCGGCCCGAGCGACTATCTCGACTACATCGACGCCTTCCGGTACCCGCTGGCGGGCGAATGCGCCATGCACGTCAACCTGGCCCTCCCACTGCGGATCCCCAGCGACTGGGGGCTCGAGGTGGGGCTGTTGTCAGAGGTGCACCGCCGGTACACGAACGAACGCATCTGCCAGGTCGACATCGCCGACCTGTACGACCACAAGCACCAGGAGCTCTCACCCGACGACGCGTCGACCGGTCTGCACAAGATGTCCATCGACATCGCCAAGGCCATGTTCCGCAAACTGGCCATCTCGGGTGCTGTGTTCTCTGCCGAGACCTTCCGCACGATCAAGGCCTCGTACTACCGCAAGGGGCTCGACCTCGTCGATCACTACAACGCCGACGCCGTCCTGAACGGCCTCCACCACGATCGCGACGGCGAGGAGCGGGCCGTCGAGTTGTTCGCCCAGGCCATCATCGAGGCCGGTGACCAGTTCCTGTCCAACCCCATGGAGACGCCGTTCATCCCCAGCTGGTCGCGAGTGGCCGGCGCGCGGCCCGGCCTGGGCGGTCAACTCGTTGCCGCGGTCGAGGCCGACAACGCCTAGCTGCGCTTGGTCAATCGATGACGAATACACCAGCTGAGGCCGGCGACCAGGTTTCGCTCACTCGCCGACTCGTCGGGCGGAGCGGATTGCTGCTCGTCACCGGGATCTCGATCTATTTCGTCGGGCCGAGCGTGCTCGAGGTGTTCTCGTCGTGGGATCAGGTCTCGCAACTCGAACCCGGCTGGATCGCCCTCGCCGCCGCGATGCAGGTCTCGGCTTTCGCGTTTCTCTGGGCGCTCCAACGATTGGTGCTGCGAACGACCGCGTGGATGCCCGTGATCACTTCTCAACTGGCGGGCAACGCCTCCGGCCGGCTTCTTCCCGGCGGTCCGGCGACCGGTGCGGCGGTCCAGTTCCGCCTGCTGCGAAGCGCGGGAGTGGACACCGCCACCGCAACCTCGGGCATGACCGCTGCCGGACTGCTGCAGCTCGGCACGACCTTCGCCCTACCGGTCGTTGCCCTGCCGTTCGTGGTTCTCGGGGGACCGGCGCCCCGCGGCCTGCTCAACGGGGCGTGGATCGGAGCCGCCCTCTTCCTCGTTCTCGTGCTCTTGGCGGTGGCGGTCTTCGCCGACGATCACATCCTGACCTGGCTCGGACGGGTCGTCGACGTGGTGCGGCGACGGCGAAAGCCCGAGAGCGGCCCGGTCGCCGACACCTTCCTCGACGAACGAAGGGCTCTGATGCGGGCACTCGGCGACCAGTGGCAGCGGGCCACGGTGTACTCGATCGGCCGCGCCGTGTTCGACTTCCTCACCCTGTTGACCGCCATCGCCGCATTCGGTTCCGACGCCAGACCGTCGCTCGTGCTGCTCGCGTTCGCGAGCGCCATGTTGTTGGGCATGATCCCGTTCACGCCGGGCGGGCTCGGTTTCGTCGAGGCCGGCCTCACCGCCATGCTGGTCCTGGCGGGGGTTTCGGCCGCTGACGCAGTAGGCGTCGCCCTTCTCTACCGACTGATGTCGTTCTGGCTTCCGATCCCTGCGGGCCTGCTGGCCGCAGTCGTACATCGACGCTGGTACGGAAGAGGCCGACCGGCCGACTGAGGAACGGCTTCTGGGGTCTACGCCCCGTCGAGGCCCGCCGGTAGGCGATTGGTCAGCCAGGCACTGGCATAGGGCGCCAGGCACAAGGTCTCACCGTGGTCGATTCGCCGGCCGGCGATCAGATCGCACCAGTCGTCGGTGGCGATGAGGTTGAGATCGGCCAGGGAGAGATCCTGGGCCTCGTCGGTCACGTTGTGCACCGCGAAGAGGCTCTGCGTGCGGTCCTTGCTCTGGCGCCAGAACCCGAACAGCTCGTCGGGTAGGTGAAGGGTGAACTGCACGGCGTTGGGGTGAAAGGCCGGCTGCTGGCGCCGAATGCGCAACAAGTCAGCCAGCCGGCGGAACACCTGGGCGCGAATCGTCTCTGGCTGGTCGAGGTCGGCCGCCACGTCGGCGGCGGACAGTACGGCTCGGTTGATCGTGCGATGGATGCCCGTCTTGTCGGCCGTTTCGCGGTCGTTCGGCGTGGCGAGGAGGCTGTGGATGTAGATGGCGGGGATGCCCTCGAGCCCGAGCACGATCGCGTGGGCACAGATGAACCGCGCGACCTCGTCGCTCGGGTCCTGGCCGGGGAGACCCGACAACAGGTCGTACAACGAGACGTTCAGCTCGTAAGGGCGGGCACTGGCCAGCCCCGAGGAGTAGAACGAGTGCATCCCACCCCGTTCGTGGGCGACCTCGACGAGGGCATCGATCTGGTCGTCGGTCAGGAGTTGTTCGGCCGGCCGCAGCCCCATGCCGTCGTGGCTGGCCAGGAAGTTCAGGTACGTGCAGTCGAGCGGGGCCGGCGGCATGCTCATCATCCAGCGGCGGAGGGCGGCGGCGGATCCGTGGAGCAGCGCGTGCACCACCATCGGCGGCAGGCTGAAGTTGTAGATCATGTGCGCTTCGTCGCTGCCGCCGAAGTAGCTCAGGTTCTCGCGATTCGGCACGTTGGTCTCGGTGAGGATCACCACCCGGGGAGCACGGAACTCGAGAAGGGTGTGCAACAGCTTCACGATCTCGTGGGTTTCGGGCAGGTGGATGCAGCTGGTTCCCAGCTCCTTCCAGATGTAGGCGACGGCGTCGAGACGGATGAAGCGGGCTCCGGCGCTGACGTAGAGGTCGGTGATGCGCAGGAGCTCGAGCAAGACGTCGGGGTTGGCGAAGTCGAGATCGACCTGGTCGGGCGAGAACGTGCACCACACGTGCTGGGTGCCGGCGGGGGTCAGCACCTCGCGGAGAAGCGGCTGGGCCCGTGGTCGAACGACCGAGCTGTAGTCGGCGTCGGGGTCGCAGACGACGAAGTAGTCGCGGCCGGGTGCCTTGCCGGCCTGGAACTGTCGGAACCACGGCGACTCGGCCGACGTGTGGTTCAGGATCAGGTCGAACATCAGGTCGGTAACGGCGGCGATCGCCCGTATGTCGGACCAGTTGCCGAGCCGGTCGGCCACCTCGGCGTAGTCGATCACCGAGAACCCGAAGTCGCTGCTCGAGGGGAAAAACGGCAGGATGTGCACTGTGGACACGGCATCGGCGAGTCGGTCGGCCACGAACCGCTGCAGCGTGACGAGCGGTGCCTCGTCGGGGGCGACGAGGGTGTCGGCGTAGGTGATGCAGATCGCGTCGGACTCGTCCCACAGGGGCGTTCGTTCGTGGGGTGCGAGCCCACGCGGCTCACCGGCGTCGAGGTCGATGCCGATCGCACGGGCGCAGGCGCGCGCCAGTTCGGCCGTGTCGTGATCGGGATAGAGGACGTCGAGATGTTCGCGAACGCGATCGAGCATGCTGGAGCCATCAGGGGGCGAGGGAGCCCGATGGTAGAACCTCAGACCCCGGGGTGGGAGACGAGCCGCCGGACGGCTTCGGCGACGACCTCGGCATCGGCGCCCTCGTGCAGGTCGTGGCTGCCGCCCTCCACCACGGTGAGCCGCGCGTCGGGCAGCTTGGCCGCGAGGTACTCCATGCCGCCGATGAGCTGGGGGCGCTCCTCGGAGCCAACCACCAGTTCGACCGGCAGCGTGAGTGCGCTGAGCCCTTCGATGACGACGGCGTCGTGTTGCAGGTTCATCTCGGCCACCTGGTCGGGGACGCCGAAACGGTGGGCGTTGCGGCGCGACATGGCGTTCCATGCTTCACGTTTCGACGGGTCGCGAAAGCCGGGACCGGTGGCCAGGATGCACAACCCGGCGGCCCGGCCGGGCCGAGTGGCCGCCCACGCCAGGCTGAGGTAGCCACCGAGCGAATGGCCGAGCAGGATCGGGGGCGCCGATGCCGTCGCCACGACGGCATCCAGGTCTTCGAGAACCCGGTCGCGGTCGTAGGCGCTCGGATCGGTCGGGATCTCACTGTCGCCGTGGCCGGGGAGGTCCCACGTGATGACGGTGTGGGTCGGGGCGAGCAGGTCGACGAGACGGTCGAAGGTGTGGCGGGTTGCACCGATTCCGTGGGTGCATACCACCACGGGGCCGGTGCCGGTTCGCTCGAAGTGGACGCGCATGGTCGTCAGATGTCGGCCAGAGCTGCGGTGATGTCGTCGAGGCCGGCTTTGGCGTCGGCGAAGAGCATGAGGGTCGAGTCCTGGTAGAAGAGCGGATTGTCGATTCCGGCGAAGCCGGGTGAGAGGCTCCGTTTGATCACGACGGTGGTGGCCGCATGGTCGACCTCGAGGATGGGCATGCCGTAGATGGGGCTGGTCGAGTCGTCGCGCGCAGCCGGGTTCACCACGTCGTTGGCGCCGATGACGAGCACGACGTCGGTGAGCGAGAACCTGGGGTTCGACTGGTCGAGATCGAGCAGCACCTCGTAGTCGATGTCGGCTTCGGCGAGCAGTACGTTCATGTGTCCGGGCATGCGGCCGGCGACAGGGTGGATGGCGTACTCGGTGGTGATGCCGCGTCCTTCGAGGGCCCGGGCCAGGTCGCGAACTGCGTGTTGGGCCTGGGCTACCGCGAGCCCGTACCCGGGCACGACGATCACTCGATCGGCATAGGCGAGAGCGATGGCGACGTCTTCTGGAGTGGCCCGGTTGACCGGCTGGGTCCCGATGTCGCCGGCGGCGGCTCCGCCGTCGCCACCGAATCCGGCGAACAACACGTTGGCCAGCGTGCGGTTCATGGCCTCGCCCATCTGGAAGGTGAGGATGAGCCCCGCGGCGCCCACGAGCGCCCCGCCGACGATGAGGGCGAGATTCCCGATGACGAGGCCCGCGGTGGCGGCCGCCACCCCCGACAGGGAGTTCAGCAGCGAGATGACGACCGGCATGTCGGCCCCGCCGATGGGCATCACTGCGGTGACGCCGACCACGAGAGCGAGCGCGCCGAGGAGCCAGTAGGCGAGGGCGTCGTCGGACGCAACGCCCCAGGCGGCAAGTCCGACGGCGACCGCCGCCAACGCGGCGTTGGTCGCGGTGCCGCCGGGCATGGCCACCGGTTGTCCGGTGATCAGGCCCTTGAGCTTGCCGTAGGCCACGAAACTGCCCGAGAGGGTGACGGTGCCGATGGCGACCGACATCGCCACCACCACCGATGTCTCGGTGTCGAAGAAACCACCGGACTGCTCGATCTCCGAGAGCGCAACGAGGGCGGAGGCGCCGCCGCCGAACCCGTTGAAGGCGGCGACCAGTTCCGGCATGGAGGTCATCTGCACTTTCAGGGCGAGAACGGCGCCGATGGTCGCGCCCACCGCGGCACCACCGAGGATGATCGCCCACTTGACCTCGGCGTCGAGATCGATCAGCTCGTAGACCGTGACGGCGATGGCCAGGAACATGCCCAGCGCGGCGAGCTGGTTGCCTCGCCGGGCCGTTCGGGGGGAACCGAGCCCTTTCAAGCCGAAGATGAACAGCACGGCGGCCGCGAGATAGAGGAGCCGGATCACGAATCGGCCTTCGGCTTCCGCTTGAACATCTCCAGCATGCGATCGGTCACGAGGAAGCCGCCGACCACGTTCACCGCGGCGAACGTGACCGCGAGGAAACCGAGGACTCCGGCGAGCAGACCGCTTCCGAGTCCGCCGGCGACGAGGGCGCCGACGATCGTCACCCCCGAGATGGCATTGGCACCCGACATCAGCGGGGTGTGCAGCGTGGGAGGCACCTTGGCGATGACCTCGAAGCCGATGAAGGCGGCCAGGACGAACACCACGATGCCATCGATGAACTCGGCGCTCACCCTGTTCCCTCGCTCACGACGACGTTGTCGACCGGAAGCTCCATGACCTCACGCGTACGGGGATGCACGACCGTGCCGTTGTGAACGATGGTCGCGGGTCCGACGACCTCGTCGTCGAGGCGTACCGCGAACCGGTCCTCGTCGCCATCGCCGCCCCGCATCCGACCGACGAGCTCGTGGAGGTTCCGCGAGTACATCGTGCTGGCGTCGGTGGCGACACGGCTGGCCAGGTCGGTCGGTCCGAACACCCGCGCTCCATCGACACGAACCACCTCGTCGACGACGGTGCCCTCGACGTTGCCGCCGCTCGCCGCGGCCATGTCGATGACCACCGAGCCGGTCTGCATCCGTTGGAGCATGGCGCGGGTGACCAGCAGGGGAGCTCGACGCCCCGGCACCTGGGCGGTGGTGATCACCACGTTGGCGTCGGCGACGTACTGCTCGAGGATCTGCTGTTGGTGCTGGGCAGTCTCGGCGTCGACCTCGGTGGCGTAGCCGCCCTCATCGGCCGCCTGGGTGGGAGCCTCGACGAACTTGGCTCCGAGGCTCTCGACCTGCTCGCGCGTCTCGGGCCGCAGATCGTAGGCGTGGACAACGGCGCCGAGCCGGCGAGCGGTGGCGATCGCCTGGAGGCCGGCCACACCGACTCCGAGAACCAACACCCTTGCCGGTCGGACGGTTCCGGCGGCGGTGACGAGCATCGGTACGAGCTTGGGCGATTCGGCCGCAGCCAGGAGCGCCGCGGAGTAACCGGCGGCAGTGGCCTGCGACGAGAGCGCGTCCATGGCCTGGGCCAGTGTCGTGCGCGGTACGGCCTCGGCGGCAACGGCAGTGATCCCCTGCTCGCGGCACGCGGCGATCAGCTCGGTGTCCGCGAAAGGGTCGAGGAACGACACCAGGATCGAACCTGGGGTCATCAGGGCGATCTCGTCGACCGCGGGAGGACCGACGCGCAGCACGATGTCGCACTCGTGCGCGGCCGCCGTCGAGTCGACGAGCGTCGCACCACTGGTCTCGTAGGCGGCGTCGGGGAATCCGGCGGATTCACCGGCTCCGGACTGCACGACGGCGTCGAGGCCCCAGCCGGTGAAGACCTTGACCGATGTGGGCACCGCGGCGACGCGACGTTCGTTCGGCCCCGATTCGACGGGAATTCCGATACGCATGAAAGAGCCACGGTAGGGCATGGGCGGGGCTGGTCGAAACCCAGCGGCCAGAAGACCGTCAAATGGCCGGACGGCGAGAAACCAGGAAGACGCCCGACCGGGGCTTCGGGGTGAAGTAGCTCGATTTCGGCGGGAGGATGTCGCCCCGGTCGGCGCCGTTCATGATCGATTCGGTGGGCGTGGCCGCGAGGAGGAATCCGACCCGTCCATGCTGGCAGCGGGACGCGACCGCTTCGATCCCGAGTGTGGCGGGCACGTCGTGGAGGCGGGGGTCGGTTCGCGGCGAGACGATTCCCATGACCTCGGCCAGCACCTGTTCGTGGAGCCATGCCACGTCGAGATCGAGGCCCGTGTCGTGCGGCACGAGCCGCCACCACCGGTTGCCATGGACAACGCCGAAGGAGCCGGCTGCAGTAGGAGCGGCGGCGATCGGATCGGACACCTCGGTGAGGTCGGCGACCCTGGACAGAGCCGCGAGGAGCTCGTCAGTCGACCAGTCGGTGTCGACCAGGCGATGGAACGCCACGGTGTGGAGCTGCTCGGCCGGGAAGACTGCCCCGAGAACGTTGTGCTGCGGGCCCCCGGCCCCGGGGTGGAGTCGGTCGATGTCGTCGCGGTACCGAAGCGCGGCGACCAACCGGTGGTGCCCGTCGGTCACGTACAGCCGCTGGTCGTCGAAGGCCTCGGTGATCTGCTCGGCGATCACGGTGGGCACTCGCCAGACGGTCTGGGACAAGCCGCCGATCCCGACGAAGTCGAGGAGCGGGTCGCGATCGATCACCGAGCCCAGCAGTGCATCGAGCCCGGCAATGGGTCGGTGAGTCAGACCGACCGGGCTGGCCGAGGCACCGACGATGCGCAGGTGCAGGGCCAACTGGTCCTCCCGGTCGGTGCGGGTGCGCTCGTGGGGCCGCACCATGTCGCGGTCATGGGCGACGAGGGGAACGTCGCCGACCACCGCGGTCTGTCGATGGGTGCCGGTGTCGAGCCGGTACAGGTAGAGGGCCGGCGGCAGCTCCCGATAGGCGCCGGCCGCGAGCAGTCGCTCGAGATTGGCTCGGTTCTGAGCGGCGGATTCCTCGGGCGTGCGCTCGCCGGTGGTGTCGTCCTGGTAGGCCCGGGTGACATGGAGGAAGCTGTCGGGGTTGGCGGCCATGAACTCGTGGCGGCGGGCGTCGGTGATCGCCGTCGCCGCCGGCGCCACGACCCGTTGCGCCCAATCGGGCGCCACGACGGCGGCAGGCACGGGTGTCAGCATGCGCGGACGCTACCAGCGGGTGTCGCCGACGATTTCTACGCGTGAGTCGCGAGGGGTAGCTTCGGGGCTTCCTGCACGGAGCGATGACTCGAGGTTGCGTCCAGATGAGTGCCGAACGTGAAGTCATGGACTGGTCGATCTACGGTCGAGCGGTGCGGGACCTGGCCCAGACCGTGGCCGACGACGGCTACCAGCCCGACATCATCCTCGCCATCGCTCGTGGCGGGCTGTTCGTGGCTGGTTCGCTCGGCTACGCGCTGGCTGTGAAGAACCTGTACGTGATGAACATCGAGTACTACACGGGCATCGACGAACGCCTCGACGTGCCGGTGATGCTGCCGCCCCACGTGGACTTCATCGATCTGCACGACTCGAGGATCTTGATTGCCGACGACGTCGCCGACACCGGCCACACGCTCGCGCTGGTGCGCAACCACTCGATGGGCAAGGTGGCCGACGTGCGCTGCGCCGTGCTCTACGAGAAGCCGCATTCGGTCGTGCAGTGTGAGTACGTGTGGAAGCGAACCGATCAGTGGATCAACTTCCCGTGGTCATCCGACGAACCCGTGGTCGCTCCCGGCGAGGGCCAGACGTCGGTGCGCGACGCCTGAGGACCACCTCGCTGGTCAGTGAGCGCGTGCCCGGCGGGTGGGCCGCAGCCGGGACGGCCGCAGCTGCTGGATGCACGGATCTCGCCTTTCGCAGTCGATCATCGATCGAAGCCCGGGCCATCGGCCCGGCAAGTGAATGGAACATGGGACACTCCTGCGGTGTCGTCGTGTTCACACATGAGTGCGCACCAAGGGTCGTGATACGAAGAAGACCGCAACCGCGTGAAACTGCGGTGGGTCAGTCGATCTCGGTGCCGTCGGGGCGGGCGGTGTGCCAGTGGCCGGTGGGGTCGCGCCAGACGCTGAATCCACGTTGTTTCCACCGGTTGTGCCTGCCACACAGTGGCGCCCCGTTTCCGGGGCAGGTACTGCCGCGTCGGGAATGTTCGGTGAGGTGATCGATCTCGCACTGGCTGGTGGGTCGGTGACAGCCGGGCCAGACGCAGGCGGTGGACTGGAGCTGGACGGCGTGGCGGGCCGATCCGGTGAACCGACGGGCGCGGCCGAGGTCGATCACCGTGCCGGCTGCATCGGTCACCACGCGGCGCATCTTGGCGACGAAAACGGTGCTCGCGGCTTCGGTGGGTTCGAGGGGGATGCCGTCGATGGTGGAGCAGCAGTGGGTGCGAGGATCGAATCGAGGTGATTCCCCCGTGGCCAACGACGCCAGCATCGCCTCGAACGACTCGCTGCTCCACACGATGTTGTGCACCAGATCGGTGGCGGGAGACCCGGGGGCGCCGGCGGCGTCCTGGGCCATCTGCCAGAAGGCGTCGGCCCGGCGCTGAGCGGGATCTCGGGGCAGGTCGGCGTAGCAGGCGTCGTCGCCGTGCTCGGCTCGGGCCTTCTCCCAG